>NZ_CP083952.1:2867500-3167500 GCF_006442545.2 Mesorhizobium sp. B2-1-8 | reverse complement strand
TGTCCACCGCGCCCCTTCCCGACAGCGACGCCGAAAACGCCGAGCCGCCGGCCTTGCCTTGGCCGCTCACCGCCAGGCCCGTGGTGCCGTCGCCATTGTCGGCGGCACTGGCCACGAGGTCGATGCGCGCATCCTGGAACAGGTCGGGATAAGCGGCGGCGCGGCCCGCGAGCCCCTTCAGCACGGCATTGTCAGGATAATGCTGCGCGGCGACGTCGATCAGCGGTTTGAGGTCGACCGCGACAACGGACGCATCGAGCTTGCCGGTCGGGCTCGCCGGGAAATCCTTGATCCGGCCGGTGGCGCTGATCGAGGCGCCGGCCAGTCCGCCGACCGACAGCCGGTCGATTTCGAGCAGCCCGTTCCGCAGCCTGAGCGCGGTATCGACGGTATCGGCGGTCAAGCCACCGGCGCTGACCGGGCCGGCCTTGATCTGGAAATCGAGGTCGCTGTTGGCAAAGCGGTTGGCGCCCTTGTCGCTGACGAAGATCGAGGCGAAGGCCGCCAGCCCGTCGACATCGAGGTCACCGCCCTCGAGCCGCATCAGCACCGAGGGCTTTGCGTCCTCAGGCTGGCTGGAATCGATGCGGCCGGAAAACTTCGCCTTGCCCAGGATCAATTCGAGGTCGCTGAAGGACTGATGGTTTTCGGAGAGATCGACCTTGGCCTTGAAGCCTGCGGCAGGCAGACGGCGGATCGCCTCGTCGACATCCTTCGACAGCCACGCCGCAAAACCCGAAGGTTGCGCCACGGCCAGCAGCAACGAGCCGGTGAAGCCGAAACGGCCCTGCACGTTGAGCATGACCTTGCCGTCGGCCTCCAGTTTGGTGCGGCCCGGCAAGGTCGCGGCCAGCGATTTCACCGACCAGCCGTCACCGACCGGCTCGGCCGAAAGATGAACATCGCGCACCGTCGTGTCGCCGGCCACCACCGCTGGCAGCTTGACCTCGACCGTGCCGGGAATGGTCGGCTTCGGCAGATCGAGCAGCGCCTGTTCGAGCCCGGCGATACGCTGGTCGAGCGTCAGGCCGGCGCCGGCCGGCGCACCCACCGCCTCGTCGAATTGCACCTGTGCGCCGTTGGCCTCGATGGCGAAGCTCGGTTTCTGGCCGAGATCGATCGAAGCCTTGCCGTCGGCGGTGTAGGGATTGTCGAGCGGACCGGTCTCGAAACGGAATTCATCGACGCCAAGCTTGTGGTGGTCGAGCGAGAACTTGCCGTTCAGCCGGAAACCCGGATCGGGCTTGCCGGCGCTGACCTTGACCGTCTCGCCATCCGTGCCGCGCAACTCGGCTGAATTCTTGTTGGCACTATCCTTGTCGGCACCCGAAATCTTGAACTGGCCGGAATAGACGGCGGCACCGTTGACGATGCCGGCATTGCCGTCGGTCTCGATGACCAGTGGATAGGCATCGGGGTCCGCCTTCACCCGCAACCGCATCTGCCCGGAGGGTTCGGCCTTGCCGGTCGACGCCGCGACCGTCGTCCGCAACCCGTCCAGCCGCAACGTGCCGTCCATGCGCCACGGACCGGCCAGCGACTTGGCTGAAATGGTCGAGTTGATCTCGGAAAAGATGTGGCTACGGCCGCCGGCGGCATGGCGCAGTTCGACCTGCCCTTCCGTCACCGACAGCTTCTCGATCGAGATCTGGCTGGGGTCGAAGGGCGAGGATGGGCGCATCGCCCAGTCGACGGTACCATTGGCGGCGATATCTATGGTCGCCTTCGGTCGCACCAGCCGCATGTCGAAGATCAGCACTTCGCCGCGCAGAAAGGGCGCCAGTTCGGCATCCATCGAAAACGTCTCGACGGTCATGGCCGGCTGGCCGTCGGGACCACCGGCGACGGCGACGTTTGAAAAGGTTACCGAGGGAAACGGCAACAGCCTTGCCGTGGCGTCGCCCCGTACGGTCACCTTGCGGCCGAGGATGGCGCTTGCCTCGCGCTCGAACTCGGCGCGGTAGCCGGTCCAGTCGACGAAATACGGCACCACCAGCGCCGCAAGCAGCACCAGCACGAACAGGCCACCGAATATCACGAACAGGCGTGCGAGCATCAGCTCCGAACAGGTTGATTGAATTCTTGCCGCACTCTACCCGCATCCGCGTGTCGATAAAGAGGCAATTCATCCGGTGTTGCCTGATGTCGGACGATCTGAAACAAATCCGTGAACAAGCGGAGATTCTTGGATGTCGGGCAAGAACTGGGATCGCGTGCCGATCGATGCGCAGAGTGTCGATGCCCCGCTGTCGCAGTCGGCGATTTTCCTTGTCGTCACCGTCGCCGACGAACAGCCGGCCCTGGCCAGGGTGTGTTCCGTGCTCGGCGAGCTCGACGATCTGGTCAAGACTGTCGGATTCCGCGACCTTGGCGGCCGCTTGTCCTGCATCGCCGGTATCGGCAGCGATCTCTGGGACCGGCTCAGCCCCGGCCGCCGGCCGCTGGAGTTGAAGCCGTTCGCGCCGATCAAGGGCGCGGTCCATTCGGCGCCAACGACACCGGGCGACCTGCTCTTCCACATCCGCTCCGAGCGGCCCGACATGTGCTTCGAATTCGAACGCATCCTTCTCGACAGGCTTGGTCCCGGTGTGAGCGTCGTCGACGAAGTGACGGGCTTTCGTTATTTCGATGCCCGCGACCTGCTCGGTTTTGTCGACGGCACCGCCAACCCGGCCGGCCTCGATTTGCCCGCCTCGGCGCGGGTCGGTGACGAGGATCCCGACTTTGCCGGCGGCAGTTATGTCGTGGTCCAGAAATACCTGCACGATCTCAAGGCCTGGGCGCGCATTCCGACGACCGAGCAGGAGGCGATCATCGGCCGCACCAAGATCGACAACATCGAAATCGACGATGACGACGCGCCCCGCAAATCGCACAAGTCACTGGCAACCATCGAGGATGCCGACGGCAACGAATACGATATATTGCGCGACAACATGCCGTTCGGCAGGCCAGGGCAGAACGAGTTCGGCACCTACTTCATCGGCTACAGCAGATATCTCTGGGTCACCGAAAAGATGCTGCAGCGCATGTATGTGGGCGATCCGCCCGGCGCCTACGACCGGCTGCTCGATGTCTCGACGCCGCACACCGGCACGACCTTCTTCGCCCCGACCCGCCCCATGCTGCAGACGCTTGTGCAGGCGAAGTAAGAGACGCTTGTCACTGCACGGTAGAGCAGCGGCTGGCGGCCTCTATCCGCTGCCCCAACCGCGCGGCCCTCAACGTGCGTCGCGTTTCGCCTGCGCCACTTTGGCCGCCTTGCGCTGCCGGCCGAGTTCCGCCGGTCTAACCAGACTTGGAACCTTCTGGTTGGCCACGGCCCGCATGCCCTTGTGGGCGGTGCGCGAATTGTGCGTGGCGCCGTCCGGAGCTTTCTGCTTCAAGGCCAGCGCCTTGCGCGCATTGTCGATCAGCGAAATGCGGGCCGCCAGCTGGCGGCGCCGTTCGGCCTCGCCGTTCAGCCGCCGCATCGCCATCGCCAGCACCGCGAGCTTCACTTGTGAACCGCCATCGGCCTTCGAGGGTGCGGCGCCCTTTGCCGAGCCCTTGCCGCGTATCTCGCGCCGCCGACGATGTGCTTCGGTCTGCGCCTTGTCGCGCCGCTCCCGCAACAGCTTGACCAGGCCGGAGAGGTCGGAGTCGGAAAGCTCCTGCACCGCCGGATGGTGCGATTTCTCCACCATCTCGTGTTCGTCGGCGCTCAGCGCGCGCGCTTCTTCCTTGCGTGAAATGGCCATGACAGTCCTCCTCAGCCGGCACGCCTGTCTTTCCAGGCTTGCCGGCTGAGGAGCCTCGACCCGAATGGCCGCGCGGTCAAGACGCGCTCTTCACGACGCCCTTAGCCCGCGTCAGGCAGGATCTTGCCCGGATTCATGATGTTTTGCGGATCGAGCGCCTGTTTGATGGTCCGCATGATGTCGACGCCGTGGCCGAGTTCATGGCGCAGGAAGCCGATCTTGCCCTGACCGATGCCGTGCTCGCCGGTGCAGGTGCCCTCCATGGCGATCGCGCGCATGTTGAGCCGCGCGACGAATGTCTCCGACAGAGCGATCTCCTGGGGATCGTTGACGTCCATCAGCACCAGCACGTGGAAATTGCCATCGCCCGCATGGCCGACGATCGGCGCGATCAGCCCCATCTCGGCGATGTCGGCTTCGGTTTCGGTGACGCATTCGGCAAAGCGCGAGATCGGCACGCAGACATCGGTCGACAGGCCCTTGGCGCCCGGCCGCAAGGTCAGCGACGCCCAGTAGGCGTCGTGCCTGGCCTTCCACAGTTTGGTGCGCTCCTCGGCGACGCTGGTCCACAGGAACGGCCCGCCACCATTTTCTTCCGCGATCATGCCGAAGGTCTCGGCCTGCTCGGCAACGCCGGCGTCGCTGCCGTGGAACTCGACGAACAGACATGGGCTCTCGGGATAGTCGAGCTTGGAATAAGTCTTCATCGCCCGCATCTGCAGCGCATTGACGAGTTCGATGCGCGCCACCGGAATGCCCATCTGGATCGTCGCGATGACGGCGTTGCAGGCCGCCTCGACGCTCGGGAACGGGCAGACGCCGCCCGAGATCGCCTGCGGAATACCTTGCAGCTTCAAAGTCAGCGCGGTGATGATGCCGAGCGTGCCCTCGGAGCCCACGAGCAGCCGTGTCAGGTCGTAGCCAGCGGAACTCTTCTTCGCCCGTTTGCCTGTCGTAACCGTCTCGCCGTCGGCCATGACGGCCGTCAGCGACAGCACGTTCTCGCGCATCGTCCCGTAGCGCACGGCATTGGTGCCGGACGCCCGCGTCGCCGCCATGCCGCCGAGCGAGGCATTGGCGCCCGGATCGATCGGGAAGAACAGCCCGGTGTCGCGCAGATGCCGGTTCAGGTCCTCGCGCGTCACGCCGGGTTCGACGGTGCAGTCGAGATCCTGCGGGTTGACCGAAAGAATGCGGTTCATCCGCGACGTATCGACCGAGATGCCGCCGCCCGGCGCATTGGTGTGGCCTTCGAGCGACGAGCCGACGCCGAACGCGATCACCGGCACGCGATGCGCGGCGCAGGCACGCACGATCTCCTGCACCTCGGCCGTCGTCTCCGGGAAGGCAACGCCGTCGGGCGCCTGCGTCGGAATGTAGGTCGTCGTATGCGCGTGCTGCGAGCGGATGGCCTGTCCGGTCTGGAAGTGCTCGCCCAGCCGCTGCTTGAGGATGCCGAGCACCGCCGCGATGCCTTCCTCGTTGCGTTCGACCGGATTGAGGTCGCTCAGAGCCATGAATTCCTCCGCGAATGGACCAGCATGCATGCTTGTTATGCGATTATGGATGCGTAGTCTCACCGGCTACGCTCTGTCCAGCACCAGAACAAGGAAGTTTCGATGTCCATCCCCGCCCCCTTCGTCTCCAGGTCCATGGACATCGAGAAGGACTGGATCGACTATAACGGCCATCTCAACATGGCTTTTTACAACGTGCTGTTCGACCGCTGCTCGGACGAGGCCTTCGAGGCGATGGGCATGGGGCTGGACTATGTGAAAGAGCGGCGGCTCACCATTTACACCGCCGAAGTCCATGTCTGCTACGTGCAGGAGCTGCATCTTGACCACAAGGTCACGGTCTCCTTCCAGCTCATCGATCATGACGAGAAGCGGCTGCGGGCCTATCAGGAAATCCGCCATGTCGATGGCTGGCTCGCCGCCACTTCGGAGACCCTGTCCCTGCATGTCGACATGTCGGGGCCGAAGGTGGCGCCCTTCCCGGCCGATGTGCTGGCCAGGATCGAAGCCATGCGCGCCGCCCATTCGGCGCTTCCAATGCCCGAACGCGCGGGCCGCTCGATCGGGATCAAGCGCAAACAGGGCTGAGCCGGCATCCATCTCGCCCCTCGGCGCGGAGACCGGGCTGGCCTCAAAGCCACACCCGAAACTCAAAATCGCAGAACCTCCGATATCCGCCGGCACCTGCGCTTGAAGCGGGTTCGCGCCGGCATTAACCTTACCGAGGTTTTAACGGGAACAAGCCATTTGAGCCGTTGAACGACTCAGCGGAGCGGTTGAAAACGTCCGCACAGGGGTTGTTTTACGGGCGGCGAGGCGAAGCCGGTTCGAGGAACGTGCATGAAAACCGACATCAAGATCGAGGTGGACAGGCTGGCGGCCGATCCGCGCATATCAGACTATGATTTCTGGCGTTCGCTCAAGAATGTCGACAACGAGATCTTTCACATCGCCAACAACAACGAACCGATTCCGTTCGACATGATTCGCTGGCGCAGCATCCTGAAGCGCGCCCGCCTGAAGCGCGGCCACGCGTGAGGCTGGCGATTTCGATCGCCATCTGGCGCCGACATATTTCTCGTGGATTGGCGCCGCCCCTCATGAGGGGCAGGCGCGACGTTTCAAGCAACATCTCACGGATCAAACCTGCCGCCTGATCGCCGCCAGCGGCGAGCGCGCGATCACCGGCGACGACTGGATGATCGCCGTGTTGGTCATCGCATGGGGGATGATGCGGTCGATCACCCGTTCGAGTTCGGCCACCGAACCGACATGCGCCAGCGCGATGAAACAATCCTCGCCGGTGACCCGGTCGCATTGCGCGATTTCGGGCAGATCGCGGATGATCTCGGCCACGACGGCCAATTGCCCCGGCACCGGCCGGATGCGCAGCCATGCCGATAGTTTCAGGCCAAGCGCCGCGGGATTGATCTTGACGCAATAGGCTTCGATCACGCCGTTTTCCTGCAGCCGCTTGATGCGCTCGGCCACACTCGGCGCCGACAGGCCGACCGAGCGCGCCAGCTCCGCCGTGCTGATGCGCGCGTCCTCTTCCAGGAGGCGCAATATCTTCATGTCGGCCGCGTCAAGATCGGCATTTTCGGTTCGAAGGCGTTTCACGGAAACCTCCTTGCTTCCGGAACAGAAGTGGCCTGATATGCCACTCATCATCCATATGAACCGGAGAGATCGGCTGCGATACTGATCCAATGGATGACCAGACGCAAGTCCCACCTGCCGGTCCCGGCGCCACCAGGCCTGCCCTTGTCGGCCCCGACAGCCTGGCGACCAGGCTGCCGCCGCATCTTTGGTTCGCGGTCAGCGCGGTCTTCCACTATCTCGGGCCGGCTTTCGCCGTGCTGCTTTTCCCGCATGTCGGCGTGCTCGGCATGGCGTGGCTGCGCATTGCCACCGCAGCGCTGATCTTCGCGCCGCTGACCCGCCCTTGGCGAACCTTCGCTCGCGCCGAATCCCGGACGCGGCTCCTGCTCATCGTCTTCGGCACTTGCTTGGCGGTGATGAACTGCTCGTTCTACCTGGCGCTCGACCGCCTGCCGATCTCGCTGGTGGCCGCGATCGAATTCGTCGGCACCATCGCCATTGCGCTGGTCGGCCTCAGGACCGCCCGCAATCTGGCCGCTCTCGCCATCGCCGTCATGGGAACCTTGCTGTTGATTGACGTGAAGTGGTCAAGCGACCCGGTCGGGCTGTTCTGGGCCTTCCTCAACGGCACGCTCTTTATCGGATACATCGTGCTTGGCCACCGTGTCGCCCGCGCGGGCGCCGGCGACGGGATCGCCGGCCTGGGGGCTGCCATGGCGGTCGCCTTCGTCGTCGTGCTCCCGATCGGTGTCAGCGACGCGCTGCCCGCCTTTTTCTCGCCGCCACTGCTCATCGCGGCCATCGGCGTCGGCATCTGTTCTTCGGTCATACCGTATGTCTGCGATCAACTCGCCATGTCTCGGTTGCCGCGCTCGAGTTTCGCAATAATGCTGTCGCTGCTACCGGTCACCGCGACGCTGATCGGCGTGGTCGTGCTGCGCCAGATTCCAAGCCTCGGCGATTGCCTCGGCGTCGCGCTGGTCGTGGCTGGTGTTGCCTTCCACAAACCGGTGGCCGATCGCGCCTAGGCCAGCTTCTGCTTGAGGAAGGCGATCGTCCTGCCCCAGGCGAGATCGGCCGCCTCCTTGTCGTAGCGCGCCGCCGAGGTGTCGTTGTTGAAGGCATGGTTGGCGCCCTCATAGACATAGACCGTGTATTCGACATGCGCGGCGTCGAGCTCTTTCTTGAAGGAGTCGATGCCGGCATTGGTGCGCGTGTCGAGCCCGGCATAATGCAGCAACAGCGCAGCCTTGATCTTCGGGACGTCGGCGGCCTTCGGCTGCATGCCGTAATAGGCGACGCTGGCTGCGAGGTCGGGCGCATTGACGGCCAGCATGTTGGCCGTGCCGCCGCCCCAGCAGAAGCCGATGGCGCCGACCTTGCCATTGCCGTCCTTGTCGGCCTTGAGAAAGGCGACCGTCGCCACGCCATTGGCCACGGTCTGCGTCGGGTCGAGTTTCCCGAACATGTCGCGCGCCTTGTCCTCATCAGTGGGCGTGCCGCCGAGCGGCGACAGGAAATCGGGCGCGAGCGCCACGAAGCCCTCCAGCGCCACGCGCCGGGCGACGTCGCGGATATGCGGGTTGAGCCCCCTGTTTTCATGGATGACGATGACGGTGCCGAGCTTGCCGGTCTGGTTCGCCGGTTTGACCAGATACCCCTTCATCTCGCCGCCGCTGCCGGGATAGGTGATGTCCTCGCCTTTCACGCGGGGATCGTTTTCGGCCACGATCGCCGCCTGGGCGGAGTTCGCCGCCAGCATCGGCGCGATCGCGGCCGCTGCCGCGCTTGATCCGGCAAGCCTGGTCAACTGCCCCATGAAGCGGCGGCGGTCCAGGGTCAGATGCGTGTATTCGTCATAGGCGTCGATCATCGCCTGGGTGATGACAGGCTGGGCGGGTGTCGCGACGGCTGATTTCGACATGGTACATTTCCTCGGCTTCGAATTTCGATATCCGAGCTAGATAGGGACGCGGCCGGGCGGGTCCAGCCCGGACGAGCGCTGCGGCGGGCATTGCCTGCAAGCCCGTGAAGTCGGCAACACGCGCGTCCGTGTCATCACATTTTGTTCATCGGCGAGAAACCTGCTGGCGCCGCCACGATAGCTAGGAAAACTGCCGGCGATCGATGGCGCGGTACCCGTGCCTTCACGTTCCGGTCACATGTCCCAGTCACAAGGAGCGATGCATGACCATGCCCTCCCCGATCCTCGCCGGTGCATTCGTCCTTGCCGCCGCGGCTGCCCTGGCGCTACGCTCCATGGTCGTGCAGGCAGGTAGGCGGTCGATGGTCAGGGTCCGCAACCACCGCACGAACCAGAAAATCCAAGGCTGAGGTGAGACCATGAACATCCAGGATATCGTCAACACCGTCTCGCAGAAGGCGGGCCTCGACCAGGCAACGACGGAGAAAGTCGTCGGCACCATCTTCTCTGTGCTGGAGCATGAAGCCGAAGGCACCAGCGCGTCTTCGTTTTTCGCCAAGATCCCCGGCGCCGACGACCTCGCGCACCAATATGACGTCATGGCCGCCCCGGCCGGCGGCGGCGGCTTCCTGTCGTCGCTGCAGGGCGCGCTTGGCGGCGTTCTCGGAGAAAAGGCGGGCGCGCTGGTCAACGGCCTCGCCGCGCTCAAGGCCTCCGGCCTCGACATGGCGCAGATCCAGAAGGCCGGCGAGACGCTGGTCCAACAGGCCGAGGCCGCCGCCGGCCCCGATTTGACCAACCAGGTGCTCGGCTCGGTGCCTAGCCTGAAGAGCCATCTGGGGCTCGGCTAGAGCAATTCCAGGAAAAGTGCGTAGCGGTTTTCCGTCCGGAATTGCGTAAAAACAAAGAGTTAGAGCGGTTCGGCGATTCTATCAAGCGCTGAACCGCTCTAGAGGGGCACGGCCAACCGGCAGTCGCTGGCGGGAGGGCGTGCCGCATTGCGACGCTTTACTGACCATGGTTAGCGCCGCCCCTCATCCGGCTGCCGCCACCTTCTCCCCGTAAGGGACGGGGAGAAGAGGCAACTTCAGCGCTGCGCCATTCCTGCAACGCCGGCGATTGGCGAAGCCATCGATGACGCGTCCTTCTCCCCGTCCCTATACGGGGAGAAGTGCCCGGCAGGGCGATGAGGGGCGACGCCAAAGTTGCCGGAATTGCAAACCTGGCGGATCACCCATCCAGCCAGAATCTTGCCCCTATTTCGGCAGCGCGTAGGCCATCACATAGTCGCCCGGCTTGGTGCCAATCGAGCCGTGGCCGCCGGCGACGATGACCACGAACTGGCGCCCGTCCGCGACCGTATAGGTCATCGGCGTCGATTGCCCGCCGGCCGGCAGCCGCGCCCGCCAGAGCTGCTTGCCCGATGTCAGGTCGTAGGCGCGCAGATAGTCGTCGACGGCGGCACCCAGGAAGGCGACACCGCCGGCGGTGATCATCGGCCCGCCAATGCCGGGCACCCCGACCTTCAGCGGCAGCGGCAGCGGCGTCATGTCGTAGACGGTGCCGTTGCGGTGCTTGTAGGCAATCGTGCCGGTCCTCAGGTCCACGCCGGCGACATAGCCCCAGGGCGGCGCCTGGCACGGAATGCCGAGCGGCGACAGGAACGGTCCCATCACCACCGCGTAGGGCGCGCCTTCGTTGCGGTTCAGCCCCTGCTCGCTGCCCTTGGCGTCGCCCGGCGGCGGCACGTCCGCGCGGGGCACAAGCCGCGACGTGAAGGCGAGATAGGTCGGCATGCCGAACATCACCTGTCGCACGGGATCGACCGCTACGCCACCCCAGTTGAAAGTGCCGAAATTGCCGGGATAGATCAGCGATCCCTGCAGCGAGGGCGGCGTGTAGCGGCCTTCATAGCGCAATTTGTGGAGCGCGATCCGGCAGGCCAGCTGGTCGAACATGGTGATGCCCCACATGTCGGCCTCGGTCAGCGGCGGCGGGTTGAAGGAAAGGTCGGACGCCGGCTGCGTCGGCGATGTGTGGTCGCCCTCGATGGCTCCCCCGGGCGACGGCACTTCCTTGACGGGGATGACCGGCTCGCCGGTGCGCCGGTCGAGCACATAGAGGTCGCCCTGCTTGGTCGGCCCGACCAGCGCGGGCACCACGGAGCCGTCGGCCTTGGTGATGTCGATCAGGCTCGGCTGGGCCGGCACGTCCATGTCCCAGAGGTCATGGTGCACGGTCTGCCGAACCCATTTCAACTGCCCGGTGTTGAGATCGAGCGCCGTGATCGAGGAGGAGAATTTTTCGACATTGGCGCTGCGGCCCGTGCCGAGCTGGTCCGGCGTCTGGTTGCCGAGCGGCACGTAAAGCAGGCCGAGCTTCTCGTCGGCGCTCGGCGTCGACCACATATTGGGCGAGTTGGCGGTGTAGGTCTGGCCGGCCGCCAGCGGCGTCGTCTGGTCCGGATTGCCGGAATCCCAGTTCCACAGCAGCTTGCCGGTGCTCGCATCATAGGCGCGGATGACGCCGGACGGCTCCTGCGTCGAATAATTGTCGTTGACCGCGCCGCCGACGATGATCTTACCGCCCGCGATCAGCGGCGCCGAAGTCGAGTAATAATAGCCCGACTTGGGATACGGCATGTTCGTCAACAGATTGAGCGTGCCGGCCTCGGCAAAGGCCGGGCAAACCTGCCCGTTGGCGGCATCGAGCGCGATCAGCCGCGCATCTGAGGTCGGCAGGTAGACGCGCGCCGCGCAGGGCTGGCCGGCGGCGCCCGCGGCATCGGCATAATAGGAGACGCCGCGGCAAGTCTGGTGCTGGCGATCCTTGTCGAGCTTGATCTTGGGATCGTAGCGCCACTTCTCCTTGCCGGTCGCGGCATCGACCGCGATGGCGAAATTGTGCGGCGTGCAGATGTAAAGCGTGTCGCCCACTTTGAGCGGCGTCACCTGGTAAGTGGTCTCGCCGACATCGTCCGGTCCCTTCACGTCGCCGGTGCGATAGGTCCAGGCCGGTTTCAGCTCGGCGACATTGTCCGGCGTGATCTGGTCGAGCGGCGAATAGCGCTGGCCGAACTGCGTGCGCCCGTAATAATGCCATTCGCCCGCCGGCACATCGCCGCCGAGATTGGCGTTGGGGATCACCTTGTCGGTATCGAGCGCGCCGGCGATATCCTTCGGATCTGCGGTCATCGAATAGCCGGCCACCGCCAGCGATGCCAGCACGGCAAGGATCAGAGGCGCGCGCCCGTCCGGCCCGGCAAGGCCGCGCCGCGCCCACGGCGTCAGCAGCCACAGCGCCACCAGCACGATGATGCCGCCGCGCGGGCCGAGCTCCCACCAGTCGAAACCGGTCTCCCAGACCGCCCAGGCCAGCGTGCCGAGCACGATCGCCGCATAGAGCCAGAGCGCAGTGGAACGGCGCCGGTAGAGCAGCCAGGCGGCGATCAGGAAGGCGAGGCCGACAATGATGTAGTACCAGCTGCCGCCCAGCGAAGCCAACCAGATACCGCCGGCGCCAAGTGCCAGGCCAATGAGGAAGAGGATGAGGGAGGTGATGGTGACAGCCAAGATGATACTCCTTCGACTGTTGCGCGCATGGTGGCGGCCCTGGGCAACCCGGCATTGCGTGCCGCCCCCTGCGCAACTTTCTCCCGACCGCCGCGCCTGTCAAGCGTAGGTCATCGGCCTGCGGCAGCAACCTCGTTCCGCCCGCGGTTGTTCACAACGCCGGCTGCCATGTCGCTCAACTGGCCGTATCAGGCACTTTACCGGAACAAAACGTAGACAGTTCTGGTCTTTCGCTGCCGAATCACTACATTCGGGGGCGATGTCCGGCTTTTCCGAAGACATGCCCTTTTTCGACGAACCCGATGCGCGGCCCACGGCCCCGTCGGGCATTGCCGCGCGCGCCATGGCTGCCCGCGGCGGCCAAAACAATGCGCCGGACTATCTCAGGGGGCTTAATCCCGAGCAGCGGCTGGCGGTGGAGACCACCGAAGGCCCGGTTCTGGTGCTGGCCGGCGCCGGCACCGGCAAGACCCGCGTCTTGACCACCCGCATCGCCCACATCCTCGCCACCGGCAAGGCCTTCCCGTCGCAGATCCTCGCCGTGACCTTCACCAACAAGGCGGCGCGCGAGATGAAGCAGCGCATCGGCATCCTGATCGGCGAAGGCAATGTCGAGGGCATGCCGTGGCTCGGCACCTTCCACTCGATCGGCGTGAAGCTGCTGCGCCGCCACGCAGAGCTTGCCGGCCTGAGGTCCGACTTCACCATCCTCGACACCGACGACGTCGTGCGGCTGATCAAGCAGCTGATCCAGGCCGAGGGGCTGGACGACAAGCGCTGGCCCGCAAAGCAGTTCGCCCAGATGATCGACGGCTGGAAGAACAAGGGCCAGGGTCCGGCCGACATCGACGAGGGCGATGCGCGCAGCTTCGCCAACGGCAAGGGCCGCGAGCTCTACAAGGCCTATCAGGAGCGCCTGCAGACGCTGAACGCCTGCGACTTCGGCGACCTGCTCTGCCACCCGATCCGTATCTTCCGCGCCAATCCCGATGTGCTGAAGGACTATCACCGGCGCTTCAAATACATCCTCGTCGACGAATACCAGGACACCAACACCGCCCAATACATGTGGCTGCGGCTTTTGGCGCAAAGGCCGCAAGGCAAGCCGATCTCCCCCCTTGAGGGGGAGATGTCCGGCAGGACAGAGGGGGGCGCCTCGCACCGACAGGCCGGCGGGCCAGCGCCCCCCTCTGTCGCCTCCGGCGACATCTCCCCCATAAGGGGGGAGATTGGGCACTCTTCGGCCGAAGTTCGCACTACTGTTAACATTTGCTGCGTTGGCGACGACGATCAGTCCATCTATGGCTGGCGCGGTGCCGAGGTCGACAACATCCTGCGCTTCGACAAGGATTTTCCCGGCTCCACCATCATCCGGCTGGAGCGCAATTACCGCTCGACCGCGCACATACTGGGCGCCGCCTCCCACCTCATCGCCTATAATGAGGGCCGTTTCGGCAAGACGCTGTTCACTGACCGCAACGATCCGGAAGACGGCAAGGTCAACGTCCATGCCGCTTGGGATTCGGAGGAAGAAGCCCGCGCCATCGGCGAGACCATCGAGGCCTACCAGCGCCAGAAGCATAATTTGAACGACATGGCGATCCTCGTCCGCGCGTCCTTCCAGATGCGCGCCTTCGAGGAGCGCTTCACCACGCTCGGCCTCAACTACCGCGTCATCGGCGGCCCGCGTTTCTACGAGCGCATGGAAATCCGCGACGCGATGGCCTTCTTCCGCGTCGTCGCGCAAGGCGCCGACGACCTCGCCTTCGAGCGCATCGTCAACGTGCCGAAGCGCGGCCTGGGCGAAGCCACCATCCGCCAGATCCACGACACGGCCCGCGCCCTGCGCATCCCGATGCTGGAAGCCGCCGGCAATCTCGCCGAAAGCGACGAACTGAAGCCGAAGCCGCGCGCCGCGTTGCGCGAGGTGGCGGCCAATTTCGAGCGCTGGCAGAAGGCGCTGGAAACGACGCCGCACACCGAGCTCGCCGAGACCATTCTCGAAGAGAGCGGCTACACCGACATGTGGAAGAACGACCGTTCGGTCGAGGCGCCCGGCCGACTGGAGAACCTGAAGGAACTGATTCGCTCCATGGAGCAGTACGAGTCGCTGCGCTCCTTCCTTGAACATGTCGCGCTGGTCATGGATGCCGAGCAGAACGCCGGACAAGACGCCGTTTCCATCATGACGCTGCACTCGGCCAAGGGCCTCGAATTCGAGACCGTCTTCCTGCCCGGCTGGGAGGAAGGCCTTTTTCCCCATCAGCGTGCGCTGGACGAAGGCGGCCGCTCCGGGCTGGAGGAAGAGCGGCGGCTCGCCTATGTCGGCCTGACGCGGGCCAAGAAGAACCTGCATATCTGGTTCGTCTCCAACCGCCTCATCCACGGCCTGTGGCAATCGACCATCCCGTCGCGCTTCCTCGAGGAACTCCCGGAAGCCCATGTCGAGGTCGCCGAAGCCGGCAATTCCTATGGCGGCTACGGCAATCCCTATGGCGGCGGCTCGTTCGCGTCCGGCCGTGGCGGCGGCCAGGGGGCTGGAAGACAGAACCCGTATGGCGCCTCGCGTTTCGACAATGTTGGTGCCAACACGGAAAAATCCGGCGCCTTCTCGAACACCTATTCGACGCCGGGCTGGCAGCGCGCACAGGCCAACCGCACCGAGGCAACCGACCGCAATTGGGGCACGCGCTCGGGCCACCAGGTCGAACGCATCGGCTATGGCGAGACAGACTCCGGCTACGGCGCCGGCCGCACCAGCGTGAAGGGCCGCACCATCGACGGCGAACTGGTCGCCAAATCCGTCTCCGACACGCCGTCGGCCTTCAACGTCGGCGACCGCGTCTTCCACCAGAAATTCGGCAACGGCAACATCGCGGCCATCGAAGGCAACAAGCTGACGATCGACTTCGACAAGGCCGGCCAGAAGCGCGTGCTGGACGGGTTTGTCGCGGCGGTGTGAGTTGAATGCGGCTGGCCTCGCAAAGCTGGCTTTCCGCCTCAATCCACCTTCTTCTCGCCCTTCTCCCCAGCCTTCACGATATCCCCTGTCGTAAACAGGATTTCCTTCAGTTCCACGCGCCAGTCCGTCTTCTGGCGCAGCAGGAATTCGAGGTCCATGCCGAAATGCTTGAACTCCTCGCTCTGCGCGTTCTTCATGATCGCCTTGGCCTGCGGGTCCTTCTCCACCGACATGCGCTGTTCGTACCAGCTGATCGCTTCCGCCTCCTCGATCAGCGAGGTGATCATGCGGGCAAAGGTCCGCACTTGCTGCGACAGTTCTTCCGGCGGTTCGTGATACTGGTCGAAACCCATGTCGTCCTCCCTCAACGGCTCGCAAATGGAGCCAGGCATTGGCCCGCTTCCATGAATGCGTGGGAAGCGCTGCGGGTTCCGGGACCACCGCCACAATTCTGGAACGTTGAATAGGCAAGCTGTCTCACGACCAAGCTGTCTTACGACCAAGCTATCTCATGACACCGGCGCCGCACCGCCCTCTTGCGTGCGCCGCGCGATGAACGCGTCGAGCACGCCTGACGTGGCTGCGGCCGCTGCCGGCGGCTCGAAATCGGCAAGGATGCGCTTCCAGATGCCGGTGGCGCGTTCGGTCGCGTTCTTCGACCCGCTTTGCGTCCAGTTGCCGAAATTCGACCAGTCGGCCACCAGCGGCTCGTAGAAGGCGGTGCGGTAGCGCGCCATGGTGTGGCCGGCCGAGAAGAAGTGGCCGCCCGGCTGCACTTCGGCGATGGCCTCGAAGCCTATTGCGTCGTCGTCGCCGGGCGTCGCGGTACAAAGTTCCGCCACCGTCTGCACTGCTTCGATGTCGGTGACCAGCTTTTCTAGGGAAACACTCAAGCCCCCTTCCAGCCAGCCGGCGGCATGGATGCAGACTGTGGCGCCCGACAGCACCGAGCCCCACAGCGCGAACTGCGTCTCGTGCGCGGCCTGCGCGTCCGAAATGTTGGCCGCGCTGCCGCCGCCCGAGCGCCAGGGCAGACCGGTAAAGCGCGCCAGTTGGCCTGCACCCAGCGTGGCTTTGACGTGCTCCGGCGTGCCGAAGGCGGGTGCTCCGGATTTCATGTCGACATTGGAGGAGAAGGAACCGTAGACCACCGGCGCGCCCGGCCGCACGATCTGCGCCAGCGTCAGCCCGGCCAGCGCTTCGGCATGCTGCAGCGTCAGGGCGCCGGCCACCGTGATCGGCGCCATCGCACCGGCCAGACAGAACGGCGTGATGATCAGGACCTGGCCCGCCTTGGCGAAATCGATGATGCCTTGCGCCATCGGAATATCGAGCTGGCGCGGCGAGTTGGTGTTGATGACGGTGTAGCAATGCGCGCCCGTGCGGAACGCGTCTTCGGACAGCCCGCGGGCCAGCCTGATCATCTCGAAACTGTCATCGACCTGCGGCGTACCGCGTGCGAACACGAACGGGAATTTGTCGGAGAGCGTCAGCTGCGCCCGGTTGACGGCATAGTGGCGGAAGCGATTGTCGATGTCCTGCGGCTCGATGCACGGCCCCAGCATGTGCAACACATCGAAATGCTGCACCAGCTTCATGAGCTCCTCGAAGGCGGCCAGCGTTCCGGGCCGCCGGCCGCGGTCGAGATCGGTGACGTTGGGCGCGCCGGAGCCCGCCAGGAACGTCATCGAGCCCAGTTCGAGCGACAGATCGCGAGCGCGCGCGCCCGCATTGGCGTGGATCGATCGCGGCGCCGAGGCAAGTGCGGCCAGCACCATGTCGCGGCCGATGCGCACCATGTCGGTGTCGGGATCGACCAGGGCGCCGGCGCGGGCGAGCACCTCGCGCGCCTGCGGCAACAGCACCTTGATGCCGAGCTCCTCCAGCACGCGCAGCGCCGTGTCGTGGATCGACGCCACCTGGTCGTCGGAAAAGATCGGCTGCGGCAGGAACGGGTTCTTCAGCGACCGGTAATTGGGCTTGCGGGTTGATTCGCTGCCGGCCTCGCCCATGCGTCCGCGCCGGCGTTCGCGCCTGCTGTCTCGTGCAGCGTCATCGATCATCAGAAACTCCTCCTCATTGCCGCATCGCCTTGCCCTGGGGATCATAGGGCGAGGCCGCGATGACCCGCGCAGTCCGCTCGACGCCGACAATGTGCACGCAAAGCGCCGTCCCCTCCCCGGCGAAATCGTCGTCCACCAACGCCAGCGCGACGCCCTTGCCGATCGTGTAGCCAAATCCGCCCGAGGTGACGAAGCCGACGCGGCGGCTTCAAGGCTTCTCCCCGGTCAGTTCGAAGCCGGCACCCTATATGCACTAGACATAAGTGTCCAGTAAGCTGGCGGAGCGGCATCGCGCACTGTCACGCAAGCATCATGTTCACGCCTTAGATCGCTTTCGGGGAGGCACGCACGGCACCGTCGAGGCGGCACCTCTTTCCGTTTTTGTCCTTCGGCCGCTCCGGCATGCTTCGTCACAAAGAGGATTGTCCATGAAACACCTGCACCGAACCGCCTCGCTCGGCGTCGCGCTGGCCTTGTTCACCGCCCTCACCCCGGCGCTTGCCGACGGCATGGCTTACATCAACAAGGGCCTGGTCGGCGTCGGCCGCATGCCGGCCGACCAGCGCGACAAGTTCGGCGAGACCTTTGGCTCCGCCTCCGGCATGGCGATCGACACATCAGGCTGGACGCATGAAGCGGGTACCTACAAGGGGTCGCTCTGGCTCCTGCCCGACCGTGGCTACAACGTCGGCGGCACCACCGACTATCGCCCGCGCCTCAACGCCGTCGGCATCGAATTCACGCCTGTCGCGCCCGACGCCGGCCAGGAGCAGACGGGCGTCAAGGCGACGCTTGCCGACACGATACTGCTCACCGATGACAAGGGCGTCGATGCCACCGGCCTCGATCCATTGTCGGATGTACGCGCCGCGGCCGGCGACATGCCGATGCTGCCCGTCGCCACCAACGGCAAGCTCGCTCTCGACAACGAGGCCATCGCGCGGCTGCCCGACGGTTCGATGTTCATCTCCGACGAGTACGGCCCCAACATCTACAGGTTCTCCGCGCAAGGCCGCCTGATGTCGGCGACCCAGCCGCCGGCGGCCCTTGTGCCGATGCGCAAGGGAGCGCCGAACTTCTCCTCCGACAATCCCGGCCCGGGTGCCGCCGACCCTGATCCGAAGGATCCCGACACCGGCCGCCAGAACAACCAGGGCCTCGAAGGCATGGCGATGACGCCGGACGGCAAATTCCTGATCGCCGTGCTGCAGTCGGCGCCGAGGCAGGACGGCGGCGATTCCCCAGCGACACGGCAGAACACCCGGGCGCTGGTCTATGATGCGTCCGACCTCGCCCATCTGAAGCTCGCGCATGAATATGTCGTGCCGCTGCCGGTGTTCAGGGATGCCAAGGGCAAGACCAAGGTCGCCGCGCAAAGCGAGATCGTGGCGCTTTCGGACACGTCCTTCCTGATGCTGGCGCGCGACAGCGGCAACGGCCAGGGCTTGAAGAAGGGTGACGCGTCACTCTATCGCCAGATCAACATCGTCGACGTGTCCGGCGCGACCGACATCGCGGGCGGCGCATTCGACGCGGCCGACAAGCCGGTCGCGCCCAAGGGCGTGCTCGATCCCTCTGTGACGCCAGCCAAGCTGACGCCGTTCATCGATATAAACGACGCCGCGCAGCTTGGCCGCTTCGGCCTGCACAATGGTGGGGCGAAGGACCGCAACGAGCTTTCGGAAAAGTGGGAAGCGATGTCGGTTGCCAGCGTCCTCGACCCGAAGCTGCCCGACGACTATTTCCTGTTCGTCGCCAACGACAATGACTTCCTCGCCCAGGACGGCTTCCAGGTCGGCGCGCCCTACAAGGCCGATGACGGCGCCGATGTCGACACCATGTTCCTGGTCTATCAGGTCACGCTGCCCGGCCTCGGCAAGAAGTAACGATCACTGCACAAGCGGGCGCGCGCCTGGCGTGCCCGCTTGTGCAGGTTGTGAAGGCTTGCTTCAAGAACTCCGCATCCTTTGGCACGCCCGCATCGATTGGCTCGGCCGTCCTGCTCGATGACCTTGCCGGCAGCCGACACCGCGCACGAAGCTCCCCGCCCCCGCATCGACCTGTTCGGTTGAATCATGCGATCATCGCGCACCGGACTCGAGATAGGCCTTATCGCCCATGGACGAAAAAATGCCCGCGCGTCGGCGCACCGGCGACCTGACCAGCGGCCCGATCCCACGCACGCTGCTGCTCTTCGCCTTGCCGGTGCTCGGCTCCAACGTGCTGCAATCGCTGAACGGCTCGGTCAATGCCGTCTGGGTGGGCCGCTTCCTCGGCGACTCGGCGCTGACCGCGACATCCAACGCCAATCTCGTTCTGTTCCTGATCCTCGGCACTGTGTTCGGCATCGGCATGGCGGCCACCATTCTGGTGGCGCAGTCGGTCGGCGCCCGCGACCTGCCCGAGGCGCGCCGCATCGTCGGCACCAGCGCCACTTTCTTCTTCCTCGTTTCGGTGGTCTTCGCGGTCTGCGGCTGGATCTGGGTCGATGCCATCCTGGGCGCACTTGGCACGCCGGCCGACGCCTTGGCGCTCGCGCACTCCTACCTGCGCATCATCTTCGTCGCCGTGCCGATGATGAACCTTCTGTCCTTCGTCATGACCGTGCTGCGCGGCGCCGGCGATTCACGCACGCCCTTCATCTTCATGGCACTGGCGGTCGTTCTCGACATCGCGCTCAATCCCTTGCTCATCCGCGGCATCGGCCCGTTTCCCGAACTCGGCATCGCCGGTTCCGCCACCTCGACGCTGATCGGTCAGACCGTCAGTGTCATCGCCATCCTCGTCGTGCTCTACACGCGCAAGCATCCGTTGCGGCTGGCCGGCGCCAATCTCGTCCTGCTGCGCCCGGATCCGGCGCTGCTGCGCATCGTCGTCTTCAAGGGGGTGCCGATGGGTCTGCAGATGATCGTCATCTCGGCGGCGGCACTGACGGTCATGGGCATCGTCAACTCGTACGGTTCGCAGGTCGCCGCCGCCTACGGCATCGCCGCGCAGCTCTGGACCTACATCCAGATGCCGGCGCTCGCGATCGGCGCCGCGGTCTCTTCCATGGCGGCTCAGAATGTCGGTGCCGGCCGCTGGGACCGGATCGGCCGCGTTGCCGCTTCCGGCGTCGGCTTCAACCTCGTCCTGACCGGCGCTCTCGTCGCGCTGCTATGGGTCTTCGACCGCTCGATCCTGAGCTTGTTCCTGAGCAGTGACAGCGCAGCGATCGACATTGCCGCCCACATCAACACGGTCGCGTCCTGGTCGTTCATCCTGTTCGGCATCACCATCGTGCTGTTCGCGACCGTGCGCGCCACGGGGGCCGTGATGCCGCCGCTGATCATCCTGGTGATCTCGGTGCTCATCGTGCGCACCGGCTTTGCCTATTACATGCGCGGCG
Organism: Mesorhizobium sp. B2-1-8; assembly: GCF_006442545.2. NCBI lineage: Bacteria > Pseudomonadati > Pseudomonadota > Alphaproteobacteria > Hyphomicrobiales > Phyllobacteriaceae > Mesorhizobium > Mesorhizobium sp. B2-1-8. The sequence goes on along the minus strand of NZ_CP083952.1, from coordinate 3,146,732 downwards.
TGATCGGCGAAGAGGCGCTGTGGTGGAGTTTCCCGGCCGGTTCGATCGCCTCGCTGGCCCTGGCCGCGGCCTACTACCGCTTCGGCGGCTGGCGCACCTTGCACATGATCGAGAACAGGCCAGCGGCCGGAGAACCGCCCGACACCGGGCTCGGCGTGCCGCGCCAGCGCGCGAACATGGCACCTGAAACGCCGAACGGCTGAAACACGCCTGCCGGCGCGGCGGTCTCAGCGCCTTTGTCTGAGCCCGAAGGCGAGCGCCACCAGCGCGAACACGATGATCATGGCCGCGAAGGCCAGGCTCGCGGCGACAGGGCTTGCATAGGTCGACACGACGCCGATGCCGATGACAGGCAAGGCGTTGCCGACAAAGCAGCAGACGAAGAAGCTGGATACGACCTCGGCACGGCGGTCCTGCGGCGCGATCTCGTTCACCACCTGCAGGCCGCCTCGGTAGCCGAGTGCGGCCACGACACCGCAGCAGGCCGTCGCCACGATCATCAGCGCCATCGAGGCCAGAATCTGCGCCGCCACCACCAGCAGCACGCTCGGGATCATCAAGGCCAGGGCGGCCAGCATCGCCTTGCTGCTCTGCACGCGCATCAGCACCACGATGCTGGCCGCCGCGACGATCGCCAGTTCAAAGAACAGTGCGCCGGCAACGGCATGGTTCGTTTCGTGCAGCTGCTGCGCCAGGATGCTCGGCGCCACCGCGGCATAGAAGCCGACCAACGCCATCGCGCCGAAACCGGTCACCGCCGGCGCGACGAAGCGGGTGCGTATCTTCTGGGGTACGGAGAGGCGCGGCCGCATCGAAATCCGCCCGAGGCCACCCGGCTTGGCCACCGTTTCACGGGTGCGCCAGACCAGGACCGCCACCACCGCGAGTGCCATGAGATAGATGATGAAGACCAGCCGCAGGGGCCAGGGCTCGTATTGAGCCAACAGTCCCGATATCAGCGACCCGAAACCGAGACCGAGGAAATTGGTGCCGGTGGTGATGACGCTGGCACGCGATTTGTCGGCGGCGGCGAGAAGCTCGGCAATCCAGGCAGTCCCGGTCCCCGCACCGATGCCGATGCCAAGTCCGCTCAGGATGCGCGCCACGTCGAGCGAGACGACATTCCCGGCGAACAGGAAGATAAGCGCGCTGACAATGGCCACGATCATCGCCGCCAGCGCTGCGGGCCGGCGTCCGACCACATCCGACACGCCACCGAACACCAGCAGGGCGCCGAGGTTGCCGACGACATAGACCGCGTAGATCAGCGTCAAGGTTATCTGCGAAAAGCCGAATTGCTGCTTGTAGATGATATAGAGGGGCGTCAGCGCCGTGCTGCCCGCAAACAGCACCGCGATCATCGCCGCGACAGTCGGGATCGCGAGGACGTTGTCGGCCTCGTTCCGGGTTTGCGCCAAATCACGAAAGGCCATCGCCAACCTCGTCACCAGTTTCAGGGATCGCGAGGTTAACGCACCCTTACCGCCGGCGTTCCAGTGAACGGCCAGGCTCCTGACACCACGGTGGGCCTTGCCCGATCAGGCAAGCCGATGATCTCACAATTGCGGATCGGGGCCAGCGGCCCCGATCCATCACGGCATCCCTTGTGCCGTATCAGATGCAATCAGTCCTACTTGCGGGAAACCGGGCCTATTGTTGAGGAATTTTCCTCGCACTGTTTATCGGCGCCCCAACATCCGCTAACGATTTACTATCTTTCAGCAATTCATCGCGGACCGGGTTTTGATCATGGGCAAAGGCAGGGTCGAGGCATTCACCGACGGCGTGGTGGCGATCATCATCACCATCATGGTGCTGGACCTGAAGGTGCCGGAAGGCGAGGATTTTTCGGCGCTGTTGCCGCAGTGGCCGGTTTTTCTATGCTACGTGCTTTCCTTCATCAATGTCGGCCTCTACTGGAACAATCTGCACAACATGTTCCACACGGTGCAGCGTGTCGACGGCCGCGTGCTGTGGGCCAACTTGCATCTGTTGTTCTGGCTATCCCTGATGCCGGTGACGACAGCCTTCATGGGCGAGAACCATTTCGCCACGGTTCCCGTCGCGGTCTACGGTTTCGACCTTGCAATGTGTGCGACCGCCTACTTCATCCTGGTCATTGCGCTGCATCGGCTGCATGGGCCGGATACCGCATTCGCCAAGGCCATCGGCCGCGACCGCAAGGGAAGGATTTCGCTCGCCGTCTACATAGCCGCCGTTGGGCTGACATTCCTCGACAGGTGGATCGGCGTCGCGCTCTATGTTGCCGTCGCCTTGGTCTGGCTGGTGCCGGACACGCGCTTTGCACGGGTCCTGGAGAAGTAATTCTATTTACGCATTGCCTTCAGCTTTTCCGCCACCGAAGCGGCAAGGTCGGCATAGCGCTCTTCCAGCCGCTCCGCCGCCTTGATGATCGAGAAATCATGGCCGAACTTCTCCAGAGCCATGCGCAGTTTCTCGACGAATTCCGCTTGCTTTTCCAATTCGGAGAACAAGGTTTTCACCTGAGCTTCGCTGATGTCCGGGTTGGCCAGCATCTGCGGCACCTCGCGCCCCATCTGGTCGCCGGTGGCGGTCTGCTCCTTCAGAATTGCAACCCAATCCGTCAATCGGAAATCTCCCTTTTGGCGTCGCAGCATGCGCAGCCATGACCGGAGTGGTCAACCCGACAAGCCTGACGGAGGCTTGCACAAGCCCGTTCCGGCGCTAAGTTCGGCGCCATCGAAAAAGGAAGCCATCGCAGATGATCCCCGACGCCGAGATCCAGACCGCCCTGCCAGCGCTTGGCCAAGGCAATACCGCCGTCATCACCGGCGCCGCCAGCGGCATTGGCCTTGCGGCGGCCAAACGGCTGGCGCTGATGGGCATGAAGATCGTGCTCGCCGACATTGGCGGCCCGCGCCTCGACGATGCTTCTCGAGCCGTTTCCGCGATCGCCGGCGACGACGCCGTGCTTGCCGTTGCATCGGACGTTTCGAAGGCCGATGAGGTGGACCGCCTCGCCGACCGGGCATTCGGCGCCTTCGGCGGGGTCTCGCTGCTGATGAACAATGCCGGCGTCGGCGACAACCCGGGAAAACCCTGGGAAAACCGCGACGGCTGGAAACGGCTGCTCGATATCAATTTCTGGGGCATCGTACATGGCGTAGAAGCCTTTGCGCCACGCATGCTGGCGTCAGCCAAGCCAGGCCTGATCGTCAACACCGGCTCCAAGCAAGGCATCACCACGCCGCCTGGCAACCTCGCCTACAACGTTTCCAAGGCTGGCGTGAAGACCTTTACCGAGGGCCTGGCGCATGCGCTGCGCAACGAGCCCGGCGCCCGCCTGTCGGCGCATCTGCTCATCCCCGGCTTCACCTATACCGGCCTGACCGAAGGCGCGACGGAAAAGCCCGCCAGCGCCTGGACCGGTGAGCAGGTCATTGATTTCATGCTGGAATCGCTGGTCAGGGGTGACTTCTACATCCTGTGTCCCGACAATGAGGTGGCGCGGCCACTGGACGAAAAGCGCATGGCCTGGGCGATCGGCGACATCATCGAAAACCGTCCTGCTCTGTCGCGCTGGCATCCCGACCACAAGGATGCGTTCGCGGCGTTCATGAAAGACTGAGCCTCAAGCCGCGCTCTTTTTCGCGCCCCGCTTCTGGGCAACCGCCTTCTTGGCCGCCATGGTCGCGACTTTCTCGTCATGCCGCTTCGCCGCCCGCTCGCATTTGGCGCGGATCTCCTGGACCTCGGCTTCAGTCAGGTGCTCGATGCCGATGAAGGTGTTTTTGGCCGCGCCGACCCGTATCAGCTCGTCGAGCTTGGCCTGGATCGCCGCGCCGTCGCGATTCTGGGTGTTTTGAATGAGAAACACCATCAGGAAGGTGATGATGGTCGTGCCGGTGTTGATCACCAGTTGCCAGGTGTCCGAGAAGGCGAAGAGTGGCCCGCTTACTCCCCAGACGACGACGATCAGGCAACAAAGTGCGAATGTCGGCGACAGGCCAGCAAGGTGGGCCACCCGGTTGGCGATTTTGGTGAAAAGCTTCTCGATCATGGGCTCCCTCAAAACAGCGCCGCGCCGTTCGGTACGCCGGAAGAAACAACCGGCAGCCATTCGGGTTCCCGCGCGCAAAAAATACAACCGATGCAATTAAATGCACGCGGCGCGCGCATTCGGCACAAAACACACCTTATCGGTTCAATGTCATGGTAGCCGCGCAGGCAAGAGCCTGTTCCTTCCGCTTCACGGCGGTTTACCTCCAGCCCCTTCCGCCGCGCCATCCCCGCATGGCGGAAGGGGTTTTATTCCGGAGAGCGCCAAGAATGGTTCCCTGCGGAGCTCAAACGGCGTCGTTTTCCCAGCGGTCGAGGAAGGCCTCGATCGGCATTGCCTGCATGTCGGGAACCGCTTTGGCGAGTTTCTCGACCGGCCAGTCCCACCAGGCGAGAGCCTCGATCCGGGCCGCGACGGCCACGGGGAAGCGCGGCCTGATCGGTTTGGCCGGCACGCCGGCGACGATCGTGTAGGACGGCACGTCACGCGTCACCACCGCATTGGCGCCAATGACCGCGCCGTTGCCGATGGCGATGCCAGGCAAGATGACCGCGCCGTGGCCGATCCAGACATCATGGCCGATGGTCACGGCCTTCGACCGCCGCCGCTCGCGGAACGCGGCATCGACGCCCAGCCAGCGGAAATACTCGTTCGGCCGATAGCTGACCTTGTGCTGGGTCAGCCGCTCGATCGGATGCTCCAGCGCATTGATGCGGCTGTTGGCGGCGATGGAGCAGAATTTGCCGATCGTCGTATAGATCGCCTCGGCATGGCGTTCGAAATAGGAGAAATCGCCGACGATGACCTCGCGCAGCACGACGCGTTCGCCGATCGCGGCATAGCGGCCAAGCTTGCAGCCCTTCATCTCCGCGGTAGGATGGATACGCGGTTCGGGGTCTTTCGCAACGAGATCTTCGGAACGGTCCATGCCGGCGGCTTTACGTCAGGACGATTGGTCCCGCAAGCGGGGCCAATCGTCCGTCGGAACAGGACCAGGAGGAGTCCGACCCGCCTATTTCGGCGTGGCTTTGCTCCACACCACGTTCTGGCCGTAGAGCGGCACCGTCGTAACCGACATCTTGGCCGAGCCGTTCTGCACCTGGCGCGAGTGCGACAGATAAATCAGCGTCTCGCTCTTCTTGTCGTAGATGCGGTTCACCACCTGCTTCTTCCAGATCAGGCTGAGGCCTTGCTTGAACACCTCCTCGCCGCTCTCGCTCATGTCGATGTCGCCGATGGTGATCGGCCCGGTCTGACGGCACGAGATCGAGGAATCGCTGGGATCCTCGAACCAATTGCCCTTGTGCAGGCGGTCGATGATGCTTCGGTCGAAATAGGCGACATGGCAGGTCACACCATCCACCTTCGGGTCCTTGATCGCGTCGATGATGATGTCGTTGCCGACCCAGTCGACGCCGACCTTGCCGACTTCCTCGGCAACGGCGCTACCGGCGCCAAGCACGATAAATGCCGCCAACGCGCCGCCGATCAGTTTCCGCCCAGTCAGTTCGAGCCCAATCAGTTCGAGCAAAGAAGCCTCCTCGGTTCGAGTTGCCGGTCTCAGTTGGGGCGAACTGTTCGGCTTTGCAAGCAGATGCGTCAACACCACAGCCGGTTGCGTCAACGCGGCATCTTTGCGTGTACCCCGTCGAACCGCTAAGACTGTGGCCGAACAAGAGGCGCACCGGTTTGGCCGGTGCGTCCCATGACATGACAGACGGACATTTCTGATGATGCGTTCTATCCTGGTCGGCATTCTCGTTCTGATGGCTGCCGGCATCGGCTGGCTGACCTTCGACTGGTATCGCGGCCACTATGGCGGCGAGCCTTTCGGCGCGGCGTTCACCCTGGTCGACCAGAAAGGCGCACCGATCACCGAGGCCGCTTTCCGGGGACAGCCCAGCGTCGTTTTCTTCGGCTTCACCCATTGCCCCGAAGTCTGCCCGACCACGCTGTTCGAACTCGCCGGCTGGCTGAAGACGCTCGGCGATAACGGCAAGAACCTGCATGCCTATTTCGTCTCGGTCGACCCGGAGCGTGACACACCGCAGGTCATGAACGCCTATGTCAGCAATTTCTCCGACCGCATCACCGGCATCACCGGCGACCCGGACAAGGTCCATGCCATGGCCAAGGCGTTCGGCATCTACTGGAAGAAGGTCGATACCGGCGACGGTGATTACACCATGGACCACACCGCCTCGGTGCTGCTGCTCAACGCCAAGGGCGACTTTGCCGGCACGATTGCCTATGGCGAGAGCGCCGACACCGCCGTCGAGAAGCTGAAGCGCCTCGCCGCGAACGGCTGACAAAATTCACATGACCCAGACGCGGCTCCACTTCACCACCGGAAAGATCGAGGCGGAGCGCATCTTCGCGGCGCTCGAAACGGCCTTCGAGGATGAAGGCTTGCCGATCGCCGTGCTGGAGGTCGACGAAGACGCCGACATCCACGAGGTCTCGCTCTACGCCGATGGCGACGTCGACGCGGTCGAGGCGCGGCTGAAGGACACTCTCGCCGGCCTCGCTTTGTCGAGACCGGTCGAGCGCGAGGCGCTGCCCGACATCGACTGGGTGGCACGTTCGCTGGAAGGCCTGAAGCCGGTGCGCGCCGGCCGTTTCTTCGTCCATGGCGCGCATGACAGCAGGAAGCGCCACAGCGGCGAACTGGCCATAGAGATCGAGGCGGGCCTCGCCTTCGGCACCGGCCATCACGGCACCACCGCCGGATGCCTCGAAATGCTGGAGAAAGTCGTGCGGCGCGAGCGTCCGCGCAACGCGCTCGACCTCGGCACCGGCAGCGCGGTGCTGGCGATCGCCGTCGCCAAGCTGGCGCATATTCCGGTTCTGGCCACCGACATCGATCCGGTGGCGGTCAAGGTCGCCGCCGCCAATGCGCGGCTGAACCACGTCAAAGGCCTGATCGAGACGATGACCGCGCCGGGCTTTCATCACCCGATCTTCGCCAGGCGCGCGCCCTTCGACCTCATCGTCGCCAACATATTGGCGCGGCCGCTGATGCGGCTGGCGCCGCAAATGGCGGGCCACATCACGCTTGGCGGTTCGATCGTGCTGTCTGGGATTCTCGATCGCCAGCGCGACGCGGTCATCTCGGCCTATGTCGGCCAGAATTTCCGCCACGTCAGTACCTTGCATCGCGAGGGCTGGGTGACGATCCACCTCAAGCATTGACGTTGCGCGGCAGCGTTATCTTGTTCCGACCTAAATCGGGCAAAGCGACGGAGTTGGACATGCGGTCACAGTCGACAGCTTCTCGCGCTTCACAAGTTTCGGCCGTTCATATGTCCTCTTCATGAAAACCCCCGTTGTCCCTCAAGTGACAAGTTTGTCTTGCGCCGGCAAAGACAGTCAACCGGCGACTAAATTAGGGTGAACTTAACCCACCGGTGTTGCCAATTGGCTATGGACATGAGCGCTTCTGACGTCGAGAAAATGACTTCTAGCACCAGCTTGGCACGGAATCCGACCTCGGTCGGATCGTCCGCTCGCCTCAGCCTTCCGGCATGGCTGGACCAAGCGCGATCGGTTGTCAGCCGGGCGACGCTGTAGCAGTTTGCGCCGGCTGGAAATCGATTCCGATTTACAGCCCCATAGGTTACGGTCGCGCGAATACCAGGAGGCCCACCATGTTCCAGTCCTTCGATTCCGCGGGCGACCCGGCGGTCGGCAAGCCGCGCGTGGCGCTGCTACGCCAATGGCTCGGCGACAATGGCCTCGATGGCTTCATCGTACCGCGCGCCGACGAACACCAGGGCGAATATGTCGCCGATCGTTCGGCCCGGCTGAAATGGTTGACTGGCTTCAGCGGCTCGGCCGGCGTCGCCGTCGTGCTGCGCGACCGCGCCTTCGTCTTCGTCGACGGGCGCTACACGCTGCAGGTGCGGGGCGAAGTCGACCTCGGCATCTTCTCGATCGAGAGCCTGGTCGACAACCCGCCCGCTGTCTGGCTCAGGGATAACATCGGCAAAGGGGCGCGGCTGGGTTTCGATCCCTGGCTGCACACGATCGGCGAGGTCAAGGCGCTGCAGGCCTCCGCCGACAAGAACGGCGCGCTGCTCGTGCCGCTCGACAGGAACCCGATCGACATCATCTGGAAGGATCAGCCCGCCGCACCCGTGACCCCGGTCGAGCTGCATCCGATCGGCTTTGCCGGCGAGCTCGCCAAGGACAAGCTGGCGCGGCTGGCAACGGCAATCGGCAAGGACGGCGCCACCCATGCCGTGCTGACCGACCCATCCTCCATTGCCTGGGCCTTCAACATCCGTGGCGGCGACGTTCCGCACACGCCGCTGGCGCTCGGCTTCGCCATCCTCGCAGCCGACGGATCGCACCAGCTTTTCATGGATCGGCGCAAGTTCTCGCGTCAGGTCGCGGCCTACCTCACCCAGCTTGCCGATCCGCATGAGCCCGGCGAATTCGAAGCCGCGATCGTGGCGCTTGCGAAAAGCGGCGCGAAAATCGCGCTCGATCCGGTGCTGGCGGCCGACCGGCTGCGCATGCTGGTCGAGGACAATGGCGGCACGGTGATTGCCGCGCCCGATCCTGCCCGCATCCCGCGTGCCACCAAAAACCCTGCCGAGATCAACGGCTCGCGCGCCGCGCATCGCCGCGACGGCGCGGCGGTGGCCAAGCTGCTGTGCTGGCTGGAGCGCCAGAAACCCGGCTCCCTCGACGAGATCGCGGTTGTCACCAGGCTCGAAGAGACGCGCCGGCAGACCGGCGAGGAAACCCAGATGCCGCTGCGCGACGTCTCCTTCGACACCATTTCCGGCGCCGGCCCGAACGGCGCCATCATGCATTACCGCGTCTCGAGCGCCACCAGCCGCAAGCTGCAGGCCGGCGAACTGTTCCTGCTCGATTCCGGCGCGCAATACCAGGACGGCACGACAGACATCACCCGCACCGTGCCGATCGGCCAGCCGACCGAAGAGATGCGCGAACGCTACACGCTGGTGCTGAAAGGCATGATCGGCATTTCGACGCTGCGCTTCCCCGCCGGCACGCGCGGCTCGGAAATCGATGCGGTTGCCCGCATGGCGTTATGGAAGCATGGCTGCGACTTCGCCCATGGCACAGGCCACGGCGTCGGCTCGTATCTGGCCGTGCATGAGGGTCCGCAGCGCATCGCCCGCACCGGCACCGAAAAGCTGCTCGAAGGCATGATGCTGTCGAACGAGCCCGGCTACTACAAGGAAGGCGCCTATGGCATCCGTATCGAGAACCTCATCCTGGTGACACCGGCCGAACAGATCGAGGGAGGCGACATCGCCATGCACGGGTTCGAGACGCTGACGCTCGCCCCGATCGACATCAGGCTGGTGCGATCGGACCTGCTGACTCGCGACGAACTGCACTGGCTCGACACCTACCACGCCCGCGTGCTGGCCGAGGTCGGACCGATGCTCGACGGCGAAACGCTGGCCTGGCTGGAAAAGGCGACGGCACCGCTGCCGCACGACGCGAAGATTTGAATGCCAGGCTCGGAAGGTCAGCGCTGCCCCTCATCGCCCTGCCGGGCACTTCTCCCCGTCTAGTGACGGGGAGAAGGACGCTGTCACCGTCGGCTTCGCCAAACATCAATGCTGCAGAAAAGAGCGCCAAGGCTGACGCCAGCCCCTTCTCCCCGTCACTATACGGGGAGAAGATGCCGGCAGGCAGATGAGGGGCAGCGCCGACGATTCAAACCGATCGCGCCTACCCCGCGAACTGACGCGCCAGGATCAGCACCGCAGCGCCTGCCAGAAACATCGCCATCAGCCCGCCACGCAGCGAAACCACGGCTGTGACGACCAGGGCCGCCCACTCCGCCGGTCCGGCATGCAGCAGCTCCGGCGCCACCAGCGTCGTCAGCACTGCCGCCGGCACGGCATTGAGGCCGGCTTCCACGCGCGGATGGATGTTGTCAAAGCGGGAGATGACCAGATGCCCGCCGATGCGCGTGAGATAGGTGGCGATCGCGCCGGCGATTATGATCCAGAATGTCGTGCTCATGGCCTTGTCTCCACGCCGCTGTGGTGCGGCGGCAGGATGACGGCGAGCAGCACGCCGGCAACGGCGCCGATCGACACGTGCCAGGGCGAGCCCACCGTCTTGTAGGCGACGATCGAGGCGCAGGCACTGGCGACGACCACCGGCAGCCACAGCGGCCGCTTGCGGAACCCCATCACGAGGCCGAGGAAATAGATCGGCAGCAGGAAATCGATGCCCAGCGCATGGGTGTCGGGGATGAGCTTGCCGAACAGCGCGCCGAGCGCGCTTTCGACGATCCAGAACAGATAGACCGGCAGGCCAAGCCCCAGATACCAGGCGAAGCCCACGGTCTGACCGGATTGCGCCCGTGCCTCGGCGACCGCGAATTGCGGATCGGTGAGGATGAAATAGCCGAGTGCCTGCTGAATGACGGGCCAGTGCGCGATGCGCCGGCCGATGCCGGCGGAATAGAGCACGTGGCGGAAGTTGACGGCGAAGATCGACAGCACGACCAGCCATGGCGCGACATGCTGGCCGAACAGCTGGATGCCGACCATTTGGCTGGCGCCACCATAGACCAGCGCGCTCATCAGGAAGGCTTCGAGGACCGAGAAGCCGTTGTCGACGGCGAGTGCGCCGAACAGCACCGCGAACGGCGCCGACGCCACCACGACCGGCATGGAGAGCCGCACGCCCTGCCAGAAATCGCTCTTGCCGCCGCTCTCTGAAATCACGTCCGTCGCCATCGGCCACTCCTGATGCATGTCGCCCAAAACTGCGTAGCGGTTTTTGGACAACGACATGCACGACAACAAAAGGAGTGGCGGTATTTAGGTGGCATGGTTTGCCGTGTCACACGAATTCGGTTGAGCCAAACGATCAGCGGAAATGATCGTCGCGACGCTTGCGGGGAAGCTCATTGTTTCTCGGCCTTGCCCTCGATCGCCCTGCCCCAATCGAGCAGCGGCTTGGCGCGCATGGTGAAATCGACAAGTTCCTCGACCAGTTCCGGCCCGTGGATACCAGCCGGATCGATCGCGTGGCGGACGGCGAAATGCCGGTTGCGGATGGCGGCGACGAGGTCTTTGTCAGCGACCTCTTCGAAGCCGCGCGGCGTTCGTTTCATGCCGCCTTCGGCATCGAGTTCGAGGCCATTCTTCCTCAGCGCCGCCACCACGGCGCGAAACGCATCGGGATGGCTCGCGATGGCCTTGCGCATGGCCGTCAGCAGTTCCGGCGCCGGCTGCCACCAGGCAACGCCGGCAAAGCAGCGCTCGAGCCCGATATGGACGAAGAACACACCCTGCTCCATCTTGGTGCCGTCCGCCGACAGGATAGCCGACAGATGTCGGTTGTAGGGTCGCTTGTCCTTGGCGAAGCGAACGTCGCGGTTGATGCGGAACAGCGACTTCTTGCGATCGCCGCGCAGGCCGAGACCCGCCTCAGTAAAACGATGCGTCAGCGTCTCGACGAGATCGCCCAGTGGGTCGCGCAATTCCTTTTCGAACAAGTCGCGATTCTCCAGGAACCACTCGCGGCTCTGGTGGAAATCCAATGCCTTCAGGAACGGAATGGCCTTGGGGCCGAACCCTTTGAACGCTTCGCCCGTCACGACTTGCCGACCCGCTGCAGCCAGCTGTCCTCGTCGATGACTTCGACGCCCAGTTCACTGGCAAGCTTGAGCTTGGAGCCCGCACCCGGCCCCGCAACCACAAGATCGGTCTTGGCCGAAACCGAGCCGGCCACCTTGGCGCCGAGACGTTCGGCCATTGCCTTGGCTTCGGAGCGTGTCATCTTTTCCAGCGAACCGGTAAAGACGATCGTCTTGCCGGCGACCTCGCTGTCGGCCGAGACGGTGACGATGTACGGCTTCGGTTTGACCTGCTCCAGCAGCTTGTCGAGCACGTCGTCATTGCGCTCATTGCCGAAGAAATCGCGAAGCGCATCGATCACCGTGTCGCCAATGCCGTTGATCGATGGGAAGACGGCATGCGGATCCTCCGCCGCCGCGGTCTCCTTGCCGACGCGGATAAGCTCCTCGATGGTAGAGAACGTGCGGGCCAACACGGCGGCCGTGGTTTCGCCGATATGGCGGATGCCGAGCGCGAAAATGAAGCGGTCGAGCTCCGGCGCGCGGCGCGAATCGATGGCCGAAAACAGCTTGTCGAGACCCTCATAATTGCGGTCCTCGACGCTGCGCACATTCTTGCGGGCCTTGCCGGACGCCGCCTCGCGCTGCCTGGCCTGCTCCTCGCGCCGCTCGGCCAGCGCCTTGGTCACGGCCGGGCGGCGCTCCCTGAGCGTGAAGATGTCGGCGGCTGTCTTGATCAACCCGGCATTGAAGAAAGTATCGATGTTTTCCGCGCCGAGGCCTTCGATATCCAGGGCGCCGCGCGACACGAAGTGGCGCAGCCCTTCCACGGCCTGCGCCGGGCAGATCAGCTCGCCGGTACAACGGCGGCGCGAATCCTCCTTGCCGGTCTTCTCGTTGATCTCGCGCGTCGCCGGCGAGCCGCAGATCGGGCAGGTGTGCGGGAATTCGTACGGCACGGCATCAGGCGGACGCTTGCCGATGACGACGCTGACAATCTGCGGGATGACGTCCCCTGCCCGCTGGATCACGACCGTGTCGCCAATGCGCACGTCGATACCGTCGCGGATCGGTTGGCCGGTGCTGTCCAGGCCCTTGATATAGTCCTCATTGTGCAGCGTGACGTTTTCCACCACGACGCCGCCGACCGTCACCGGCGCAAGCCGCGCGACCGGCGCCAGCGTGCCGGTCCGGCCAACCTGGATGTCGATCTTCTGCACGGTCGTCATTGCCTGTTCGGCCGGGAATTTGTGCGCGACGGCCCAGCGCGGCTCGCCGGTGACGAAGCCCCAGCGGCGCTGCAGCTCCAGTTGATCGACCTTGTAGACGACGCCGTCAATGTCATAGCCGAGCGACGAGCGCTGCTCCTCGATCCGGTGATAATGCGCGACCAGTTCCTCGACCGATTTTGCGCGCACCATCAGCGGACTGATCTTGAAACCCCAATCGGCGAATTTCCGCACTGATTCGTACTGCGTTGGTGCCGGATCGGCCGTCGTATAACCCCAGGCATAGGCAAAGAATTTGAGATTGCGGCTGGCGGTGACGGACGGATCCTTCTGGCGCAGAGACCCGGCCGCCGTATTGCGCGGATTGACGTAATCCTGGCCGCCGACAGCCGCCGAGCGCGCCTTGAGTGCCTCGAATTCCGCATAGGTCATGTAGACCTCGCCGCGAATCTCGATGGTTTCAGGCCAGCCTGATCCCTTGAGCTTCGCGGGAATGTCGGCGATTGTCCTCAAATTGGCGGTGATGTCCTCGCCCACAGTGCCGTCGCCGCGCGTCGCACCTTGCATGAACACGCCCTTTTCGTAACGCAGCGAAGCCGACAGGCCATCGATCTTCGGCTCGGCGGTGAAAGCGATGTCGAGGTCCTTGTCGCGGTCGAAGAAGCGGCGGCCACGCTCGATGAAATCGGCAACGTCAGCGTCGGTATAGGCCTTGGCAAGGCTCAGCATCGGCACGGCATGGCGCACCTTGGTGAAACCTTCCGCCGGTGCGGCACCCACCCTGAGCGAGGGCGAATCCTCGCGCACCAAGCCGGGAAAGCGCTCCTCGATGGCGAGATTGCGCCGCCGCAACGCGTCATACTCCGCGTCCGTGATCGTGGGTGCGTCCTCGGCATGGTAGCGCCGGTCATGAGCGGCGATCTCCTCGGCAAGGCGCTGGAGTTCGGCTTCAGCCTCGCTTTCGCTGAGCGAATCGACAGGTTTTTCGGCCATGCTTTTTGTCCCTGAACGGTGGCGCGTCACAATAGAGCATGATCCCGAAAGGTGGGAACCGGTTTTCGGAAAAGATCATTCCTGAACAGCAGGATGGAGCCATATCCTGACTCGCCCCATGATGCCGGATAGTCTCATGCCGCGTTTGTATTCTCGCGCAGCAGCCGCTCGGCGGCGGCGCGCGCCTCGTCGGTGATCGTGGCGCCGGCCAGCATGCGGGCGATCTCCTCCTGCCGCGCGGTCCTGTCCATCTCGGCAATGCCGGTCGCGACACGGTCGGTGCTGCCCGATTTGGAGATCAGGAAATGTGTCGCCGCGCGCGCCGCCACTTGCGGCGCATGCGTGACCGAAAGCACCTGGACGCGCTTCGACAGCCGCGCCAACCGCTGGCCAATGGCGTCGGCCACCGCGCCGCCCACGCCGGTGTCGATTTCGTCGAAAACCAGTGTCGGCGCCGAACCACGATCGGCAAGCGCCACTTTCAGTGCCAGCAGGAAGCGTGACAGCTCGCCGCCGGACGCGACCTTCATCATCGGGCCGGGCCGCGTGCCAGGATTGGTGCGCACCCAGAACTCGATCTGGTCGATGCCCTCTTCCATGCGGGCCTCGGCCTCGCTCTTCATCTCGACGATGAAGGCCGCGCGTTCGAGCTTCAGCGCCGGCAATTCCGCCATCACCGCCTTGGTCAGACCGACCGCCGCGCCATGGCGAAGCGAGGACAACTGTGCGGCGGCGATGTCATAGGTTTCGCGCGCGGCGGCCGCCTGCTTTTCCAGTCCATGCAGGCGCTCCTCGCCCGCATCGAGATCGGCGAGATCGGCAACCATCGTGTCGCGCAGCTGCGCCAGATCGTCGACGGCGACGCTGTGCTTGCGCGAGGCCGCGCGCAGCGAAAACAGCCGTTCCTCGGCTTTTTCCAGCCGTTGCGGGTCATATTCGGTGGCACGCAATGCGGCCTCGACGCCGGACTGCGCCGCGTCGAGCGACAGCATCGCTTCATCCAGCGACTTGACCACGTCCTCGAGCAGGCCGGGCGCCTCCGTTGCCTTGCGCTGCAGCCGCCTCAGCAAACTTGCCAGTTGCGGCAAGGGCGACGACGGGCCCGACAGCACATCCTGCGCATCATGGATTTCGGAAGCGATCTTCTCGGCGCGCATCAAGTGGGCGCGCAGCTCGGCAAGTTCGGTTTCCTCGCCGGGCTGCGGGTCGAGCTTGGTCAGTTCGGCAACCGCGGCGCGCAGATAGTCGGCCTCGCGTGCGGCGGCGGCCACCTTGGCGCGATGGCGCGTCAGCTCCTGCTCGCAGGCGCGCCAGTGCCGCCATGCCTCGCCGGTCGAGCGGACGGCGCCCAGATGGCCGCCGAAAGCATCGAGCACGTCGCGGTGCGCGCCGGGATCGACCAAAGCGCGTTCATCATGCTGGCCATGGATCTCGACCAGCGCGCGGCCGACATCGCGCATCAGCGTCACGGAGGACGGCTGGTCGTTGACGAACACACGGGTGCGGCCGTCCGCTGTCTGCACGCGGCGCAGGATGATGTCTCCATCGTCCTCGATGGCATTTTCGGCAAGCAGCGCGCGCACCGGATGGTTGCGCGGAACATCGAACACGGCGATGACCTGGCCCTGCGATGCGCCATGGCGCACCAGCGAGGCATCGCCGCGCGCGCCGAGCGCCAGCGACAGGGCATCGAGCAGAATGGATTTTCCGGCGCCGGTTTCGCCGGTCAGCACGGAAAGACCCGGCTGGAAGTCGATGTCCAGCTTTTCGATCAGGACGATATCTCGGATCGACAGTCTGGAAAGCATGAGAAACCGGACCTATTGCATGCCGCCCGAAAGTGGACCCGGTCTCGGGATAACGACAGGCACGAGAACAAAGAGATTAAAGGCGGCGCCGACAGGTGGAGTCGCAGCGCCGCACTATCTTTTTGTTTGGGCTTCGGATCAATCCGAAAAAGCGCGCTGCGCTCGGAGCTCTGCGGTCACGCGCCGGTGATCAGCTTCCCGGCCTTGGATATCCACGATCCGGCATTTTCGCGCGGCGCCAGCCCGTTGCTCTGCAGCAGCTTGTAGGAATCCTTGTACCACGAGCTGTCGGGATAGTTGGTACCGAGCACCGCGGCGGCCGTCTGGGCCTCCGAGGTCAAGCCCAACGCGTAATAGCTTTCGGTGAGGCGGGCGAGCGCTTCCTCGACATGGCGCGTGTTGGAATAGTTTTCGACCACGGTGCGGAAGCGCTTGACGGCGGCGATGTATTCGCGGCGCTCCAGATAATAGCGGCCGATCTGCATCTCCTTGCCGGCGAGCTGGTCGTTGGCGAAGCGGATCTTTTCCTTGGCGTCGTCGACATATTCCGACGTCGGCCAGCGCGTCACCAGGTCCTGCATCGTCTGCAGGGTCTGGCGTGCTTCCTTCTGGTCCTGCGTCACGTCCTTGATCTGGCGATAGTAGCTGAGACCAATGATGTACTGGGCATAGGGCGCGTCATCCGTGGACGGATAAAGGGCCAAATATCGCTTTGCCGACTGGATCGCGTCGTCGTAGCTGCCCTTCCGATAGTCGGCGAACGCACCCATCACCATCGATTTGCGGGCCCACTCCGAATAGGGGTGCTGGCGGTCGACGGCGTCGAACTTCTTGCTCGCCTCGTCCAGGCGTCCCGCATTCATGTTGGCGAGACCCTGATTGTAGAGCACGTCGGCCGGCTCGGTCTGGTCGACATAGGTCGACAGGTCGATATCTTTCTCCGACGACATGCAGGCCGACAGAAAGAGCGATGGAACAACCACCGAAAGCGCCAGGAAAACGGACCGCTGCGGCACTTTCGATTGACCGACTCGCTTGAAGAACATGATTGGATTGCGCCCTTTCGGCGTTATTTCAATGCCTCTTGCATGCTGTTGTCCCAAAACTGGTCCCCACTTTTGAGCGACATGCACTAATCGACGGCAGCAGCCATAAACCTAACCGCCTTGCCCGGCAACGCTATGTCCAGCCAATCGCACATTTTTGTGGCGGCGGACCGCAGCGTATCAATCTATGCAATTTCGCTGATGGATGATGCATTCATGCAACACCCACGCCGCCATGGAATCCGAAAAAGATAAAGGAAATCAGATCATCCAGGGCGCATAGAGCGGCGCGTTGACGGCGTTCATTTCGGCGCCCCGGCCACGCTCGCGGCGTGTCGTCTCGACGATCTCGAAGGCCGTGCGATCCGACAGCAGGCGCCGCAGCGCGGCGGCGTTCAGCCTGTGGCCGCCGCGATAGGAGCGGAAACAGCCGATGAAGCGCGCGCCGGCCAGCGCCAGGTCGCCCATGGCGTCGAGCGTCTTGTGGCGCACGAATTCGTTGGGATAGCGCAGGCCGCCCATATTGATGACGCGGTTGTCGTCACCGATCACCAAGGAATTTTCCAGCGAGGATCCCAGCGCATAGCCGGCAGCCCACAGCCGTTCGACGTCCTTCATGAAGCCGAAGGTGCGGGCGCGGGCGATGTCGCGGCGGAAAATATCGGCATTGATGTCCGATGCGAAGAGCTGACGGCCGATAGCCGGGCTTTCAAAATCGATCTCGACCTCGAAACGGGTCCCGTCATAGGGCCTGAACTCGGCCCAGGAAGCGCCATTCTCGATGCGGACCGGCTTGACCACCCTGATATAGCGGCGCTTGACGGCCAGCACCTCGATGCCGGCCTGGTCGATGGCTTCGACGAATGCCATGGCGCTGCCGTCTAGGATTGGGACCTCGTGGCCGTCGATCTCGATGATGACATTGTCGATGCCGAGCCCGAACAGGGCGGCCATGATGTGCTCGACTGTCGCGATGTGCTCGCCCGAGGGATCGCCGAGCATGGTGCAAAGGTCGGTGGCGCCGATCTCGGAAAACAGGGCGCGGAACTCACGGCCCTGCCCGTCTCCATTGAGGAGTTGGAACACGATGCCGGTGTCGGCATCCGCGGGCAGGAAACTGATGGAAACTTCTTTGCCGCTGTGAACGCCGGTGCCTGTAAGCGACGCGCGCGTCTTCACTGTCGTCTGGTGGTCGTGCAAGACAATCCCCATGAGCCCGTAATGCCTAGGTCCGCTTCTCCAGCCCGAGGGCGCGGCTCTTGTTAAATCGGCAGGCAGGGCGACTTCCCCCAAAATCCCGGCAAACCGACTATGGTAGGCGGCGAAGATAATGTCCCGGCAGGGAGAGTCCAAATCACGGTTTCTTACTCTTTGTAACCGCGAACTGGAACATGTACGGCATCGTAACTGATTGATTATGCGCCGTTTTAAACGTTAACAGGCAAGCAATTTCTTGCCTGCCTGTTAACAATTGTTACAGTCCGTTAACGGCTCAGTTGGCCTGGCGGCGCAGGAACGCCGGAATCTCCAACTGATCGTCGTCCTGAGTCGCCCTGGTCTGTGGCGTCAGGCGGCCCTGATCGTCCAGCTGGCCGCGGCGCGGCGCGTAGAGCTGCGCATCCTGGCTGGCGAGGCGGCGCACTTCCGGTGCGGCCTGGCGCAGCTTGGGCTCGCGCGGCTGCGCCGGCTGCAAGCGTGCAGGCTCTTCTTCGCGACGGGTCAGGCCATTGGTCAGGCGCTTCAGGAGACCCATCGGTCCGCTGTTCTCATGATCGGCCGGACGGCTCTTGGCGTCGACCTCGGCCTTCACGACCGGCGGAAAGTCTTCGACGCGCGGCATGCGTTGCGGCGCCATCGCGACCGGCTGCTGAACCTCACGCAGGATTTCGCGCGGTTGCGGGGCCGGCTGCATCATCTGCTGGACAGCAGGCTGCACCATCGGCTGCGGCTGTGCGGGCGGCGCCTGGAAGATCTTGCTCTGCGGGCGGAAATCGTCCGCATGGGCGACCGGAGCCGGACGAGCCTGCGCCATGGCCGCGGCATTCGCTTCGGCCAACTGGATGGCTTCGGCAACCGGATCGGCGGCGCGTGGCTCATACACCGTGTGCTGGACCGGCGCCGGGCGGCTTTCCACCGCGGCGACGGCCGGCCGGGCAGCCGGCTTCGGCGGAGCGGCACGGATCGAGATCGGCGCGGCGGCGATTTCAGCGGCCGACTTGTCGATGCCGGTGGCGACCACCGAGACGCGGATGACGCCTTCGAGTTCCTCGTCGAAAGTGGCGCCCAGGATGATGTTGGCGTCCTGGTCGACTTCCTCGCGGATGCGGGTCGCCGCTTCGTCGACTTCGAACAGGGTCAGGTCGCGGCCGCCGGTGATCGAGATCAGCAGGCCCTTGGCGCCCTTCATCGAGGTTTCGTCGAGCAGCGGATTGGCGATCGCGGCTTCCGCGGCGGCCATCGCACGACCTTCGCCCGAAGCCTCGCCCGTGCCCATCATCGCCTTGCCCATCTCGCGCATCACCGAACGCACGTCGGCGAAGTCGAGGTTGATCAGACCTTCCTTGACCATCAGGTCGGTGATGCAGGCGACACCGGAGTAGAGCACCTGGTCGGCCATCGCGAAGGCGTCGGCGAAGGTGGTCTTGTCATTGGCTAGCCGGAACAGGTTCTGGTTCGGGATGACGATCAAGGTGTCGACGCATTTCTGCAGTTCCTCGATGCCGAAGTCGGCCGTCTTCATGCGGCGCTGGCCCTCGAAGTGGAACGGCTTGGTGACGACGCCGACGGTGAGAATGCCCTTCTCACGGGCTGCGCGCGCAACAACCGGAGCCGCACCCGTGCCGGTGCCGCCGCCCATGCCGGCGGTGACGAAGCACATATGGGTGTTGGTGAGATGGTCGATGATCTCGTCGATGCACTCTTCCGCCGCGGCGCGGCCGACTTCCGGCTGCGAGCCGGCACCGAGCCCCTCGGTGACATGCGCGCCGAGTTGGATCAGCCGGTCGGCCTTCGACATGGTCAGCGCTTGCGCATCGGTGTTGGCGACAACGAACTCGACACCGCGCAGACCGGCGGTGATCATGTTGTTGACGGCATTGCCGCCGCCGCCACCGACACCGAACACGGTGATGCGCGGCTTAAGCTCGGTGATGTCCGGCTTCTGCAGATTGATGGTCATTGTCTCCGTCCTTTGCCTTTCACGCCGCTTCGCCGCCGCGGCCGCCTATGGGGCTGTCCCCGTCAATTAGAAACTGTCTCTCAACCACTGACTCATGCGATGCAGTTTTCCGCCCGTTCCGGTCATCCTGAGACCGGAAATGCCTTTCGCCGGATGGCTCTCGAAGCTCGCCATCTGCGGATAGATCAGAAGCCCGACCGCAGCCGAGAAAGCCGGCCCTTTCGCCGCTTCGGGCAGGCCCGCCACGCCGAGCGGGCGGCCGATGCGCACATTGCGCCCCAGGATGCGGCGTGCCGCCTCGGGCAGGCCGGCCAGTTGGCTGGCGCCGCCGGTGAGCACGACGCGCTTGCCGACCGCATTGCCGTAACCGGATTTGTTGAGCCGGTCGCGCAGGAGTTCGAGCGTCTCGTCGATGCGTGCGCGCACGATGCGCGTCATCACCGAACGCGGAATCTGCAGCGGCACATCGCCATCGTCGCCGATCGGCTGGATCGAGATCAGGTCACGATCGTCGGCGCTGCCCGGCAGCGCCGAGCCGTGCATCACCTTCAGCCGCTCGGCCGCATCGAGCGAGGTCGAAAGGCCCTTGGCCATGTCGAGCGTCACATGGTTGCCACCGATGGCGATGGCATCGCCATGAACGAACTTGCCTTCCGAAAACACCGAGATCGTCGTCGTACCGCCGCCCATGTCGATGCAGGCGGCTCCGAGCTCCAGCTCGTCGTCGACGAGTGCCGCCAGCCCGCTGGCATAGGGCGTCGCCACCATGCGTTCGACCGACAGGTGCGAACGGTTGATGGAGAGCTCCAAATTGCGCATCGGCGCCGCGTCACCCGTCAGCACATGCATGTCGACGCCAAGCGCATCGCCCACCATGCCGCGCGGATCGCGCACGCCGCGCTCGGCGTCCAGCGAGAAGCCGACTGGCAGTGAATGGATCACCTCGCGTTCGGACTTGAGCGCCTGCTTGGCGCCGGCGCCGAGCACGCGCTTGATGTCGGCCTCGTCGGCCTCGTGGCCGCCAAGGTTGATGGTGGCCGAAAAGGCTTCACTCTTCAGCCGTCCGGCGGTCATGTTGACGATCAGCGAGTCGACCGTCAGCCCAGCCATGCGCTCGGCGGCATCGACGGAGAGGCGGATGGCATGCTCGGCGCGATCGAGATCGACGACGACGCCCGACTTCACGCCTTGCGATTTCTGGTGTCCGATGCCGATCACCTGGACCCGGTGCGAGCGGCCACGCAACAGTTTCCCGTCATCGCACGGCTTGAGCTTGGCCACCATGCAGCAGACCTTGTTCGAGCCGACATCCAGCACCGTCAGGGTGCCCGACCGGCGCGACGAGGCATCGCCAGAACCGCCAAGCCAGCTCATATCTTCGTCTCCGGCTTGCGCTTGAGGGTCTTTGGTTTCTCGTTGAGCGCGGCCTCGCGCTGCGTTGCCGCCTGCGGCGTCAGCTCCACGACCAGCCGGTCCGTCAGGCGCATGTCGACGGCGGCGATGTCGCGCGACAACAGCCCCTTGTCATGGTCCAGCTTGACGAGTTCGGCGAGCGCCTTGTCCTCGTCATCCTCGGGCAGCTTGATGGTGATGCCGTTGTCCAGCTTCAGGTCCCAGCGCCGCTCGCCGACACGGACATAGCCTTTGATGCGGCTGGCCAGGTCGGGATATTGTTCGACCCTGGCCAGGAAATCGGGCGCCTTCGCGGGCGCGCCGGCGCCGATCAACAGGGGCAGGAGCACCTGCTTGCCGCCCGAGAATGGCGCGATGACAGCGCCATTCTTTTCGATGACCGAGAGATCATTGCCCTGCTGCCAGAGCGCGAAGGCCGCACGCTCCTCGACACGCACTTCCAGCGTGTGCGGATAGACCTTGCGCACCGCGGCGACCTGGATCCACGGCAGGGTCGCGATGCGTTCGCGCGCGGCCTCGGCATCGAAGCCGATCAGCGACGTCCAGCCATCGAGTTCGAGCCTGTCGAGAATGTCGATCTCCGAAGTCTGACGATTGCCGACCACCTTGACCTGATCGACGGCAAAGCCGGTGCGGGCGGTGATGCTTTGAATGATGCCGTCGGCATGACCGCCAAGGTAGGCGCCATAGGCCCCGCTCGAGGCCAGCAGCACCGCCGACATGATCGCGGAGGAGAATCGCGGCGCCTGGAATTCACCGTCGCCCAGACGCGTCAGGATGCGCACGGGGCGGCGAAGCACGCGCGGCAGGACGAAATGGTCCAACGACAATGGCAGGCCGAACAGCGACGGCCCGGCCGCGCCCCTCACCTTGCCCTGTCCCCATTTCAACGCAGACACGAAGCGTCCTCCACCATCCAACTCAACAATTCACCAAACGAATGCCCGGCATGGGCGGCAATTTCAGGCACCAGAGACGTCGGCGTCATGCCCGGCTGAGTGTTGACCTCGAGCCATACAACCTCGCCATTTTCGGAGTGACGATCGTCATAACGGAAGTCCGACCGGGAAACGCCCCGACAGCCGACAGCTTGGTGAGCCTTGAGCGCCAGTGTCTGTATTTTTTGGTAAATATTCGGTGAAACTTTTGCGGGGCATTCGTGTTTTGATCCGCCCGCGACATATTTTGAATCGTAGTCGTAGAAGGAATGGCCCGTCGGGATGATCTCGCAGACGCCAAGCGCCACATCGCCCATGACGGCACAGGTCAGCTCGCGCCCATGGATGTAGCGCTCGACCATGACGATATCGCCATATTTCCACTCGGATGACCCGATCACCTGCGGTGGATGCGACTGCCCCTCCGACACGATGACGACGCCAAAGCTCGATCCTTCGCTGACCGGCTTGACCACGTAGGGCGGCTTCATCGGGTGCTTGTTCTGGATGGAGAAGCGATTGGCGACCTTCGATTCGGCAACCGGGACGCCGACCGATTTGACGATCTTCTTCGCCTGCTCCTTGTTCATGGCGAGCGCCGAAGCGAGCACGCCGGAATGGGTGTAGGGAATGCCGAGATATTCGAGGATGCCCTGAATGGTACCGTCCTCGCCAAAGGGTCCATGCAGCGCATTGAAGGCGACGTCGGGCTTGAGCTCGGCAAGCACCGAGCCGACATCGCGCCCGACATCGACGCGGCTGACCTGGTAGCCTTCCTGTTCCAGCGCATCGGCACAGGCCTTTCCGGAAGACAAAGACACGGGCCGCTCGGACGAGAAACCTCCCAGCAATACGGCCACATGCTTGCTCTTCATTCCCCGTCATCCCCTCTCACGGCGGACCAAAATCCAAGATTTCCGCAACATTGAGTCCGAGTCTCCCGGCAGGTTGCCCCCCAGACGGAAAACGCGGGTAACGCGTCGAACGACTCAAATCAGGAAACGCTTTGGGGCAGAGAATCAGAGAGTTGATTCACTGGCAAGTACTTATGATTCCGAGAGATTCACTTTCTGAGAAAATGGATGCGAAAACCGAGTCGCCGAGTCCCCGGAGCAACGGTTTCACGGCATTTCGATCCCGCTGAAGTTCACGCATCACGTGAACTTCAAGATGCGCTAAAGAAGCTGACCAAGGAACTCCTGCACGGCATGTCCGGAGCGGAAATTGCCGATGCGCTTGATCTCCCACTGCAAGCGGATGCCGGAATGCTCGAGCACCCGCGCGCGTACCGTCTCGCCGAGATATTCGAGGTCGTAGCCGGTCGCGGTTCCGGTGTTGATCATGAAGTTGCAATGCATCGGCGACATCTGCGCGCCGCCGATCATCAGGCCGCGGCAACCCGCCTTGTCGATTTCCTTCCAGGCCGAGGTGCCTTCCGGGTTCTTGAAGGTCGAGCCGCCGGTCTTCTCGCGGATCGGCTGTACGGTTTCGCGGTGGTTCTGCACCGCGTCCATCGCCGTCTTGATCGCCGCTTTGTCCTCGGCAAAGCCCTCGAAAATGGCCGAGGTGAAGATCAGACCGGATGGTGCCGCCGAATGGCGGTAGGCATAGCCCATCTCGGCATTGCTCAGCGTCTGGGCATTGCCCGCGCGGTCAAGCGCCCGCACCTCGACGACGCGCTCGCGCGTCTCGATGCCATTGGCGCCGGCGTTCATCCTGAGCGCGCCGCCGACGGCGCCTGGAATGCCGTGGTAGAAATGGAAGCCGCCAATGCCGGCCTCCAGCGCCACCGCCGCCACACGCTTGTCGGGCGTGGCGGCACCGGCCTTGATCCTGATCGGGGAAATGACTTCGGCCTCGCCAAAGCCCTTGGCGGAAAGCCTGACGACGAAACCCGGAATGCCGCCGTCGCGGACCAGAAGGTTCGAGCCGACGCCGACAATCGTCAGGGGGATCTCTTCGGGAACCGCCTTGAGGAACGCGGCAAGGTCCTCCTCGTCGGCCGGCTGGAACAGCGCCTCGGCAAGGCCGCCTGCCCGGAACCAGGTGATCTTGTCCATCTCGGCATTCGGCGTGATCCGGCCGCGCAGGCCGGCCAGCCGGTCGCCAAGTCTGTCGATCAGGGCCTGGCCGTTCATCATGAGGCGGCGAGCTCCTTCGGCAGCGCATAGGCCCATTGGGTGATATTGCCGGCGCCCAGGAAGACGACGAAGTCGCCGGGCTTGGCGATGTCGCGGATGACAGGCGCGATATCGGCCGGCCCTTCGATATAGCGGGCATCGCGATGGCCGCCGGCGCGGATGCGCGACACCAGCGCATCCGAGGTCACGCCGTCGATCGGCTCTTCGCCGGCGGCGTAGACCGGGGCGACCATCACCGTGTCGGCATCGTTGAAACAGGTGGAGAACTCGTTGAACAGATCGTGCAGCCTGGTGAAGCGGTGCGGCTGGGCAATGGCGATGACACGCCCATTGGTGGCGCTGCGCGCCGCCTTCAGCACCGCCGAGATCTCGACCGGGTGGTGGCCGTAGTCGTCGAACACGTCGACGCCGTTCCAGGAACCGGTGTGGGTGAAGCGGCGTTTGACACCGGCGAAGGACGACAGGCCCTTCCTGATCGCCTCGGCCGATAGGCCGAGTTCGTGCGCGACCGCGATCGCGGCCGTCGCGTTGGACACATTGTGGTGGCCAGGCATCGGCAGGCGCAGGCCCGCTATCGTCGTCTGGCCGCGCCCCTTGCGGTCGCGGATCATCACATCGAACTCCGAGGTCGCACCCGCCATGCGATGGTTGGTGAAGCGCACATCGGCCTGTGCGTTCTCGCCATAGGTGATGACGCGCCGGTCTTCGATGCGCCCGACCAGCGCCTGCACTTCCGGGTGATCCGTGCACATCACGCCGAAGCCATAGAAAGGCACGTTCTCGACGAACTGGCGGAACGCCTCGCGCACATTGTCGAAGTTGCCATAATGATCGAGATGCTCGGGATCGATGTTGGTGACGACGGCGATCTCGGCCGGCAGCTTGAGGAAGGTACCGTCGCTTTCGTCGGCTTCGACCACCATCCACTCGCCGTCGCCCATGCGCGCATTGGTGCCATAGGCATTGATGATGCCGCCATTGATGACGGTCGGGTCGAGCCCACCGGCTTCCAGCAGCGCCGCCACCATCGAGGTCGTCGTCGTCTTGCCATGCGTGCCGCCGATGGCGACAGCCTGACGGAAACGCATCAACTCGGCCAGCATCTCGGCGCGGCGCACGATCGGCAACAGCTTTTCACGTGCTGCCTTCAGTTCCGGATTCGACTTCTTGATCGCCGTCGAGACGACGATGACCTCGGCGTCACCGAGATTCTCGGCCTTGTGGCCGACGAAGCATTCGATGCCCTTGTCGCGCAGCCGCTGCACATTGGCGCTGTCGGCCTGGTCGGACCCTTGCACCTTGTAGCCGAGATTGTGCAGCACCTCGGCGATGCCGCTCATGCCGATGCCGCCAATGCCGATGAAATGCACGAGGCCAATGGTCTGCGGCATCTTCATGGGTGCGTCCCCTTCCTGAAATCCGATACTGTTTTGCGGGACGCAATAGCCTCTGTGAGGTCGGCGAGCAACCGTGCCGCGTCCGGCCTGCCGACCGATTTGGCCGCTGCGGCCATCGTCGCCAGCCGCTCCGGGTGGTCCATCAGGGCGCCGAGCAGTGCCGCGATACGCTCGGGCGAGAGCGACGATTGCACGTGCACTTCGCCGCCGCCGGCGGCGGCAAGCGCTGCTGCATTCGCCGCCTGGTCGTGGTCGAGCGCGAAGGGATAGGGCACCAGCAGCGCCGGCCGGCCGACGACGGCGATCTCCGACACGGTCGAGGCGCCGGAACGCGAGATCACCAGATGCGCCGCCGCTATGCGCGCCGCCATGTCGGTAAAAAACGGCGAGACCTCGACGGCGACGCCGAGCGCGGCGTAGGCCGCCTTCACCCGCGCCACGTCGTCCGCGCGAGCTTGTTGGGTAATGACAAGGCGTCTGCGCTGTGCATCCGAAAGCAGCGCGACTGCCCCCGGCATCGCATCGGAAAAGAATTGCGCGCCCTGGCTGCCGCCGAACACCAGCAGGCGGAAAGGCTCGTCCCCGGTTGAAGCCACGTACGGTGTCCTGGCTGCTTCGAGCACAGCCGGCCTGACCGGATTGCCGGTCGTCACCGTCTTGGCGCCGGCGGCACTCTCATCCAGCGGCAGGAAGCCGCCGGCAATGGCGTCCACACGGCCGGCCAAAGCCCGGTTGGCGCGCCCCATCACCGCGTTCTGCTCATGGATCAGCGTCGGCACCTTGCGCCGCGTCGCCGCGTAGAGGGGCGGCAAGGTCGGATAGCCGCCAAAGCCCACGACGGCCTCCGGCTTGATCCTGCCGATGATGGCGGAGGCCTGACGCACGCCGCTCCAGATTTTCCAGAAGGCGCCAAGCAGGGTGAAGGGATTTTTCGAGCCCAACGTCGCCGACTGGATCGGGTGGACGGCCGCTGCCGGGAAATGGGCGGCAAACCGCTCGGCCCGGGTGTCGGTCGCCAGATGCACCGCCCAGCCGCGCTCGATCAGTTCATGCGCCAGCGCTTCGGCTGGAAACAGATGTCCGCCGGTTCCACCCGCCGCGAGAAGGATAACGCCTCTGGCCATGTCACTCCGCCGGCATGGCGCGCTGCGGCAGGGTAAAGCCCATCTGCTTGCGCTTTTCCGGCCGCTTGCGCGTCAGCGCCAGCACCATCCCCATCGAGATGGCGATGGCGATCTGCGAGGAGCCGCCGTAGGAGATGAAGGGCAGCGTCATGCCCTTGGCCGGCACAAGCTGCAGGTTGACGCACATGTTGATGACGGCTTGCAGGCCGAACACGGTGACCAGACCGCCGACCGCGTAACGGGTGAAGTCGTCATGTTCCTTCAGCGCCGTATTGAGGCCGCGCAGCACGATGAAGGCGAAGATCGACATGATGAAGAAGCACATGATCAGCCCGAATTCCTCGCCCGCGACCGAGAAGACGAAGTCGGCATGGCTGTCGGGGATGACCCGCTTGACGGTGCCCTCGCCGGGCCCGACGCCGAACCAGCCGCCATTGATCAGCGCATCGCGGCCCATATCGACCTGGAACGTGTCGCCTTCACCGGTGAGGAACTTGTCGATACGCAGCGCGACGTGCGGAAACACCGTATAGGCTGCGAAGACGCCGCCGACGCCGGCGGCGCCCAGAACGATGATCCAAAGCCATGGCAGCCCCGCCATGAAGAACATGATGCCCCAGGTGCCGGTGGTCAGCATGGTCTGGCCGAGGTCCGGCTGCGCCACCAGCAACGACACGACCAGCACCAGCAGCAGCATGGCGAACAGATTGCCGGGAATGTCGGGCTGGCGCTTGTGTTCGGCGAACAGCCAGGCGCACATGATGACGAAGGCCGGTTTGAGGAATTCCGAAGGCTGGATCGACAGGCCGGCGAGCGACACCCAGCGGCGCGCGCCCTTCACCTCGACGCCGACATAGAGCACCGCCACCATCAGCACCAGCATGAGGCACAGCATGATCAGCGACATGCGCCGGATCTGCCTGGAATCGAGGAAGGAGACCGCCAGCATCACGCCGAGTGCCGGGACGGTGAAGATGATCTGCCGGGTGGCGAAATGGAAACTGTCGAGGCCGATGCGTTCGGCGACCGCGGGGCTTGCCGCGAAGGATAATACGATGCCGAGCCCCATCAGCGACAGGAACGCCGCCAGGAACCAGCGATCGATGGTCCACCACCAGGTTGCGACCGGACTTTTGTCGAGACGGCTCTGCATTATCGTGCCCCTCCGATGGGTTTGACACCATCTATAGCGCTCGCAGCTTGCCTGAAGGCTTCGCCACGGACCTCGAAATTCTTGAACTGGTCGAAACTGGCGCAGGCCGGCGACAACAGCACCACCGCCTCGCCGCCGTCGTCTTTGGCCGCGTCATGCGCGGCATGCTCGACAGCGGCCGCCAGGGTGCCCGAAATCTCGTAGGGCACGGCCTCGCCGAGCGTCGCCGAAAAGGCGGGTGCGGCTTCGCCGATCAGATAGGCCTTGGCGATGCGCGGGAAGAAGCCGCGCAGCGGCTCGATGCCGCCTTCCTTGGGCAGGCCGCCGGCGATCCAGTAAATGCGGCTGAAGCTGGACAGCGCGGGTGCCGCGGCATCGGCATTGGTCGCCTTGGAATCGTTGACGAACAGCACATGGTCCTTGCGGCCGACCTGCTCCATGCGATGGGCGAGACCCGGGAAGCTTTCCAGTCCGGACTGTATCTCGCCGAGGTCGAGCCCGACCTTGAGGCAGGCGGCGACGGCGGCCAGCGCGTTCTGCGCATTGTGCTGGCCGCGCAGCGAGCCGATGCCTTCGAGGAAGGCGACCCGGCTGTAGCGGCCATGCACCGCCTCCATCAGATCGGTACCGTCGGCGAAATAGCCGTCGGTCAGCGGCAGGCGCTTGGAAATGCGGATGACCTGCCGCCCCGCCCGCTCCAGCCGCTCGGCGATCTGCGCGCACCAGGAATCGTCGATGCCGATGATCGCCGTGTCGCTGCCCGCCACCAGCCGCTCCTTGATCGAAGCGTAGTGCTGCATGGTGCCGTGGCGGTCGAGATGGTCCGGCGTCAGATTGAGCAGGATGCCGGCCGTCGGATTGATCGAGGGCGCAAGGTCGATCTGGTAGGACGAGCATTCGACCACATAGTGCCGGTCGGGCTTCGGCGGATCGAGCGTCATCACCGCGCGGCCGATATTGCCGCCCATCTGCATGTCGCGCCCGGAAGCTTGAAGGATATGCGCCGTCAGTGCGGTCGTCGTCGACTTGCCGTTGGTGCCGGTGATGGCGATGAAGGGAGCATCCGGCGCACGCTGCGTCCGCTCCCTGCAGAACAGCTCGATATCGCCGATGACCTCGACGCCCGCCCCACGCGCCAGTTCCACGGTCCAGTGCGGCTTGGGATGGGTCAGCGGCACGCCGGGCGACAGCACGAAGGCGGAAAAGCCGGCCCAGTCGGCGCCACGCAGATCGCCGGTGGCGATACCGGTGGCGGCCGCCTTTGCGACGCTGTCGGGATTGTCGTCCCAGGCCAGCACCTCGGCGCCGCCCTCGATCAGCGCGCGCGCCGTGGCGATCCCCGAGCCGCCGAGCCCGAAGAGCGAAACACGCTTGCCTGCGAAGGATGCGGCGGGGATCAAATGGCGGCCTATCTCAGTTTGAGAGTGGAGAGGCCGACCAGCGCCAGGATGACGGCGATGATCCAGAAGCGGATCACCACCTGGCTTTCGGTCCAGCCGAGCTTTTCGAAATGATGATGGATCGGCGCCATCAGGAAAACGCGCTTTCCGGTCATCTTGAAGTAGCCGACCTGGATGATGACCGAGAAGATCTCGACCACGAACAGGCCACCGACGATGACCAGCACGATCTCGTGCTTGGTGGCGACCGCGACCGTGCCGATCAGGCCGCCCATGGCCAGTGACCCGGTGTCGCCCATGAAGATCGCCGCCGGCGGCGCGTTGAACCAGAGGAAGCCGAGGCCGGCGCCGATGACCGCGCCAAGCACGACCGCCAGTTCACCGGTGCCGGGCACGAAATGGATCTGCAGGTATTCGGCGAACACCGCATTGCCCGAGAGATAGGCGATGACGCCGAAGGACGCCGCCGCGATCATGATCGGCACGATCGCCAGGCCGTCGAGGCCGTCGGTCAGGTTCACCGCATTGCCGGCACCGACGATGACGAAGCAGGAGAACGGAACGAAGAACCAGCCGAGGTTGATGATGAATTCCTTGGCGAAGGGGAATGTCAGCGACGACGAGAACGGCGCCTGGCCATTGTGCATGATCACCCAGGCGGCGATGCCGGCGATAACGAATTCCAACGCAAGCCGCGCCTTGCCGGAGAAGCCGAGATGCGACTGCTTGGTCACCTTCAGATAGTCGTCATAAAAGCCGATCGAACCGAAGCCGATTGTCACCAAAAGCACCACCCAGACATAGATGCTCGACAGGTTCGCCCATAAAAGCGACGAGCCGATGATGCCGGACAGGATCATCAGTCCGCCCATCGTCGGCGTGCCCGCC
This sequence comes from Mesorhizobium sp. B2-1-8, assembly GCF_006442545.2. Taxonomy (NCBI): domain Bacteria; kingdom Pseudomonadati; phylum Pseudomonadota; class Alphaproteobacteria; order Hyphomicrobiales; family Phyllobacteriaceae; genus Mesorhizobium; species Mesorhizobium sp. B2-1-8. Next base: position 3,116,400 of record NZ_CP083952.1, on the reverse strand, counting down.
TTCTTGAAATGCGTCTGCGGCCCGTCGGCGCGGATCGGTTGGCCCTTGCCTTGCCTGAGCCGCAGCGAATTGATGATGGTCGGCCCGAAGATGAAAACGATCAGCGCCGAGGTGATCAGCGCCCCGCCGGTGCGGAACGTGATGTAGCGGAAGACGTTGAAGACGGAGACCTTGTCCGCGAAATCGACCAGCAGTGTGAACATGCGCTTTTCGTCCCCGACTAGGTCTGGTTGCTTGTTGTCGTCTCGGCCGGGAATTTGCCCAGCAGCGCATCGACCAGTTTTGCAAAACCGATGCCCTTCGACGATTTGATCATCACCACGTCGCCCGGCTTCAGCGCGGCGAGCAGCACCGGCTTCAACTCCTCGACGCCGGCGCGGTACTCCGTGCTGATGTCGCCCGGCAGCGCTTCCGCCAGCGCCCGCATTTCCGGCCCGCCTAGAAAGACTGTCCGCGTGCCCGTGCCGACGATGAGATCGGCAAGAGCGGCATGCAGCTTGGCCGAATGGTCGCCGAGTTCGAGCATGTCGCCAAGCACGGCGATGCGTCGGCCCTCGCCCGTCACCGGCGTCGCGTTGAGCAGCGCCATGGCGGCCGCCATCGAGGCCGGATTGGCGTTGTAGCTTTCGTCGATCAGCGTGATCGAGCCACCGGGTTGGCTCGAAGTCGAGCCACCGAGGTGCCGCAGCACATGGCGTTTGCCGCGCCCGCGCTCGGCCGACAGATCGGCCAGCGCCAATGCCACCTTGTCGAGATCGGCGCCGACCAGATGCGCGGCACCAAGCACCGCCAACACGTTCTGCACCATGTGCCGGCCGGGAGCTCCGATACGAGCGATCATATCGTGACCGCCGATCCTGGCGGCGATGTCGGAATGGTCGGCATGCAACTCGCACTTGGCCAGCTTGAAGGTCGAGCGCGCATTCTCGCCGAAGCCATAGACATGCTCGACGCCGGCAGCCTGTGCCATCTTGTCCAGCAGCTTGAAACGCGCATCGTCGCGGTTGAGGACCGCGGCACCGCCAGGCTCCAGCCCTTCGAAAATCTCGGCCTTGGCCTTGGCGATCTCGTCCAGATTGCGAAAGAAACCAAGGTGCGCGGCCGCGATCATGGTGACGATGGCGACATGCGGCCGCACCATCTTCACCAGCGGCCGGATCTCGTCGGGATGGTTCATGCCGATCTCGAACACGGCATAGTCGCAATCGGCGGGCATGCGCGCCAGGGTCAATGGCACGCCCCAATGATTGTTGAAGGACTGCGCCGAGGCATGCACCTTGCCGACGGCCGAAAGCACGTGGCGAAGCGCCTCCTTGGTCGTGGTCTTGCCCGCGGAGCCGGTCACCGCGATAATCTTGGCCTGCGAGCGGGCGCGCGCCGCGACACCGAGCTTTTCCAGCGCAACCAGCACGTCCTCGACGACGATGATCGGCGCGGTCAACCGGCCGAGAGACGGCAGCTTGCCTTCCGCCACCACCAGCACGCCGGCGCCGGCCTTGATGGCCGCGGTGACGAAATCATGGCCGTCCATCGCCTCGCCCTTGATGGCAAAGAAAGCCTCGCCCGGCTGCAGGCTGCGGCTGTCGATCGAAATGCCCGATATGCCTGCGGGCATGGGGCCGAGCGGCCGCCCGTCCGTGGCGGCAACCAGCGCTTCCGAAGTCCACAGCAAACTCATGCGGCACGCTCCCTGAGCGCGGCGCGCACTTCCTCGTGGTCGGAGAAATGCAGGGTTTCCGAGCCGATCGTCTGGCCTTCCTCATGGCCCTTGCCGGCCACGATCAGCGTGTCGCCGGCATGCAGCATGCCGACAGCCTCGTGGATTGCCTTGCGCCGGTCGCCGATCTCGATGGCGCCGGGCGCGGCGGCAAGAATGGCAGCGCGGATGGTTTCGGGCACTTCGGAGCGCGGATTGTCGTCGGTGACGATGACGACATCGGCAAGACGTGTCGCGATCTCGCCCATGATCGCTCGCTTCCCCCGGTCACGGTCGCCGCCGCAGCCGAACACGACCATCACGCGCCCGGTGGTGAACGGACGCACCGAGGCCAGAACATTCTCCAGCGCATCGGGCTTGTGGGCGTAATCGACATAGACCGGCGCGCCGCTCGCCGTGGTTCCGACCAGGTCGAGCCGGCCCGGCGCGCCTTTCAATTTCTCCAATGCAGCCAAGGCCTTTGCGACAGATGTTCCGGTGGAAATGGCAAGCCCCGCCGAAACCAGCGCATTCGCGATCTGGAAATCGCCGGCGAGCGGCAGGTCGATCTCGTGGATCACACCGTTGGCCTCGACCTCGGCGCGCTGGCGATGACGCTCATGCTCGACCCGCTTCAGCCTGAGGAAGTCGCCATGGCGGCCGACCGTCAGCACGTCCAGCCCGGCGGCCCGCGCCGCCTTTATCGTCGGTTCCGACCACGGGTCGTCGGCGAAGACGACAGCGGGTGCACCCTTCGGCAGCAGCGTATCGAACAGGCGCAATTTGGCGCGATGATAATTCTCGATCGTCGGATGGTAATCCATGTGGTCGCGGCCGAGATTGGTGAAGCCGCCAGCCGAGAGCTTCACCCCGTCGAGGCGGCGCTGGTCGAGCCCGTGGCTGGAGGCCTCCATCGAGGCGTGGGTGACGCCGGCATCGGCCAATTCCCTCAGCAACTGGTGCAGGGCGACCGGATCGGGTGTCGTCAGCGAACCATATTCGTTGCGGCCGGGCGCGACCACGCCGGTGGTGCCGATCGAGGCGGCTGCGTATCCCGCCTGCTCCCATATCTGCCTGGTGAAGGCGGCGACCGACGTCTTGCCGCTGGTACCGGTCACGGCGACCATGGTTTGCGGCTGTCTGCCGAAATAGCGGGCGGCACTCAACGCCAGTGCCAGGCGCGGATCATCGACCGCCAGCACCGGAACCGGCAGATCGGCAAGGGCTTTGTCCGCGACGATCGCGGCAGCGCCACGCCGGGCCGCATCGGCGGCGTAGCTCGCGCCATCGGCCTTGGTTCCGGCAAGCGCGAAAAAGACGACGCCGGGTTTTACCTGGCGGGAATCCGACGAGATGCCGGTAACCTCCAGATCGGCGGAAGCTGTTCCTTCGACTGGCAGGATACCGGCTAGATCTTTGAGCTTCATCGAGTCCCGTTCACCGCAACAAAATAGCGCGCAGTTGCCGGCGCGCCCCAAGAATCACTGATAGGAAACCAGCGTTGCACCATTTTCATGGCTGAAATCTGGCTTCACGCCAAGCATGGCCGCTGCACGCCTGATAATATTGCCGGCCATCACCCCCGCATTGTTGGCCGCGACGTCCGTCATCCCGGGCTTTTCGGGATGCGGGGCGTCGGCGATCGTGAACACCAGATATTGCGGATCGTCCATCGGGAATGCGGCGACAAACGTGTTGAAATTCAACTCCTTCGAGTAACGGCCGTTGATGACCTTCTCGGCCGTTCCGGTCTTGCCGCCGACGCGGTAGCCGGGAACCCGGGCGTTTCTGGCCGACCCCTTCTCGGCATTGAGCGAATAGAGGTAGCGCATGCCCTCGACGGTCTTTTCGCTCACAACCCTCTTGGCGGTGGCCATGGCTTCCTGCTGAGTACGTACTAGGAAGGTAGGGTTCATCAGGAAGCCGCCATTCATCAACGCCGCGCAGCCGACAGCCGCCTGCAGCGGTGTCGTCGACACGCCATGGCCGAAGGCGATCGTGAACGAATTCACCTGTTTCCAGACCTTCGGTTCAGTCGGACGCGCGACTTCCGGCAACTCGGTCTGCATCCTTTCCAGAATACCCAGACGATGCAGGAATTCACGGTGCGCCTCGATGCCGACCAGTTCGGCCTCCCTGGCCGACCCGATGTTGGACGAATAGAGGAACACCTCCGGCAACGACAGCACACGGTTCTTGCCGTGGAAATCGTGAATGGCCTGATGACCGACCCGGATTGGATGCGAAGCGTCGAAGCGGCTTGACATCGTCGCCTTGCCGGAATCGAGCGCCATGGCCGAGGTGAAGCTCTTGAAGGTCGACCCCATCTCATAAAGGCCCGCCGACATCCGGTTCAGCCGGTCCTTTTCCTGTGCATTATAGGGGTTGTTCGGATCAAAATCCGGCACCGAGGCCATGGCCACCACTTCGCCGGTCTTGACGTTGAGCACGACTGCGCCGGCGCCGATGGCGCGATAGCGCTCCAGGCCGGCGGCGATCTCGTCGCGCACCACATGCTGGACGCGCAGATCGATCGAAAGCTTCACCGGCCTGAGATCCTTCGCCACCGCCAGGCCCGATGCCTGCAGGTCGCTCAGTCCCTGCTCATCGATATATTTCTCCATGCCGGAGATGCCCTGGTTGTCGATGTTGGTCAGGCCGACAACGTAGGATGAGGTTTCGCCGCTCGGATAGAAACGGCGCTTTTCGGTGCGGAAGCCGAAGCCGGGAATGCCGAGCTGCATGATGTCGGCCTGCTGCTTGGGCGTCAGCTGCCGCTGCAGCCAGACGAAGCCTGCGCCGCTCTTCAGCTTGTGATAGGTCTGCTCGTAGTCGATTTCGGGCAGCACCGTCGACAGCTTCTCGATCGCCTCGTCGGCATCGACGATGCGGCGCGGCTCGGCGAACAGCGACGCCGTCTTGATGTCGGTGGCCAGCACCTCGCCGTTGCGATCGACAATATCCGGGCGTGACGCGGTCACCCGGCTCTGCGGGCCGCCCGACAGGTCCGGTGTCTGGAAACCGAGATAGACCAGCCGCCCCGATATGGTAGAGAAGATGCCGAAGAACACCGCCATCGTCATCACGATGCGCGCCTTGCCCTTGCCGCCGGTCGCCTTGCGGGCGCCTTCGACCACGATCGACCCGTCCCCGCCAGTCCTGGCGCGGCCTACCGCGGCGAAGCGCTTCAGCAGTTTGCCGATCATTGGGCGATGTCTCCGGTCACGACGGGATCCTTGTCGCCCGAGGGCGCCTTGTCGGAATTGTCGGCCATGGCGCCCTGGCGCCCATTCAGGATGTCCTGGATGTCGAGCGCCTTGGCCGGCAGGTCGCCCAGGCCCACGATCTGCCGGGCACTGACCGGCTCCAGTGCGAGCTGCGATTTGTAGAGCTCTGCCAGCTTTTGCAGCCGCGACGGCTGGGTGAGCAGGCTCCAGTCGGCCTTGAGCAGGTCGATCGTGTCTTCCTCGTAGCGTATCTCGGCATGGATTTTCTGCACGGCCGTCAACTGGTCCTCGGCCTCGCGCTTGGCCTTGTAGGTCAGGGCGGCGGCCGAAACCATGACGGCGATCAGGATGATATCGCTGGTACGAAACACGTGCTTACCTCTCCCCCGGCCGGTCGATGCCGGGAAGTTTTGGAAGGCCGAAGATCGAAAAATCGCCGCTGCGCGCCGGCGCCTCGGTGCGGATCGCGGCACGCAGCCTGGCCGAACGGGCGCGCGGGTTGGCCGCGACCTCGGCATCGCCTGCCGTCACACCGCCACCAGCCTTGCGGAAGGTCGCGGTGCGGGCCTGCGCCTCCGGCATGTGGCGCGAGCCGGTCATGGCGTCGGAGCGGTCGGCGATGAAGCGCTTGACGATGCGGTCTTCCAGCGAATGGAACGTCACCACGACAAGGCGTCCGCCTGGCTTCAGCGCGCGTTCGGCCGCGAACAGCGCCTTGGCCAATTCGCCGAGCTCGTCATTGACGAGGATGCGCAGCGCCTGGAAGACTCGCGTCGCCGGATGGATCTTGTCCTTCGGCGCGCGGCCGATATGCGTCTCGATCGCGTCGGCAAGCTCCAGCGTGCGCTCGAACGGCCGTTTTTCCCGGCGCGCCTCGATCATGCGGGCGATGCGTCCGGCATGGCGCTCCTCGCCAAGGAAGCCGAAGATGCGGGCAAGGTCGCCCGGCTTGAAACTGTTGACGACATCGGCGGCGCTCAGTCCCGCTTGCGCCATGCGCATGTCGAGCGGTCCGTCGTTGCGGAAGGAAAAGCCGCGCTCGGCCTGGTCGAGCTGCATCGAGGAGACGCCGATGTCGAGCACGATGCCATCGGCGCTTTCGATGTGTTCGTCGAGCGTCGAGAACGGCACCTGCACGAGCTTCAGCCGGCCCCCGGACCGCGCCTCGAGGTCGCGGCCGGCCGCTATGGCATCGGGATCACGGTCGATGGCAACCACGGACGCGCCCGCGGCCAGGATGGCCTTGGTGTAGCCGCCGGCGCCGAACGTACCGTCGATGATGATGTCGCCTTCCACCGGCGCCAGCGCTTCCAGCACTTCGCCAAGGAGGACCGGAATGTGGCGGACCGATCCGCCAACGGCGTTGATATCATCGCCGTGGCCCACCGTCATTCCGGTCGCTCCCCAGCCTTGGCCTCGTGAGCCTTCGTCCCCTGCCGAAGCTGCAAAAGCCTGGCCCGCGCCTGCGCCCCATAGGCCGCAAGCCGCCCCGGCTCCCAGATCTGAAAGAAATTGCCGCGCCCGACAAAGGCCACTTCCGCAGAGATGCCGGCATGCTCGCGAATGAAGTCGGTCATGGTGATACGGCCGTCCTGGTCGAGTTTCAGGAATGCGCCGTCGCCATGGCAGAAGAACGACATGTCGTCCGCCGTCTGCAGGAACGGGTCTTCCCGCGCGATGCGCTGCTCGTAGCGGTCGAGCAGGTCTAGCCCGCCGACATCCATCGCCGGCAGGTCCAGGCAGCGCAGCGCATAGAGTTCCGAATAGCCGCGCTTCTGCACCACGGCACGAAAATGCGCAGGAACGGACACCCGCCCCTTCGCATCGATCCTGCTCACCGTGTTCGACAGAAACCGGTCCATCACACGTTGCAGCCGCTTGCGCCGCCGCACCCCTCTTCGTCGTGTCGCACGCGCCACCGCCGCGCGTTGCCTGCCCCGCACCCACCTCGTCCACACGGGCGAAAACCGGCAAACGCGCAGCCGCCGCGGCTGCCCGATTGGCGTACGCTTTACCCTGACGCGGAACGAAGGCTTTGATGTCTGGATGGGATATCATGGGGCACTATGGGCGTCAACGGGAATAGGCTTCTCAAACACGCGCATCACGCCGACTGGAGGGGCTTTGACAGCACGTCTCGTCTTTATGGTCTATTAAGCCTAACGAACCGTTTAGAGCCTGCCTGGCCCAACTTGAGGCGCCTTGCCGCGAGCCGCGGCCGGGCATAGCGTCTCGTCTATCTCACCGATCGCCAAGGGATTTGAAATCGATGCCTGAAACTGCGAAGTCGCGCGCTGCAGCCCTGCCCCATTTGCGTCGCAGCGGGTTTGCCGTGGGCGATTCCATTCCCCTGCCCCTGACCATGGCCGCCATCTTCCATGCACCGGGCGATGCCACCGGCTTCAACCAGTACGGTCGCTTCAGCAACCCGACCTGGGATGCCGTCGAACACATGTTGTCCCATTTGGAAGACGCGCCTTGCGTCGGTTTTCCCTCGGGGATGGCGGCGATCTCGGCGGCATTTTTTGCCGTACTCAAGGCCGGCGACCATATCCTGCTGCCTTCGGACGGCTATCACACCACCAGGGCGCTGGCCGATCGTTTCCTGAAGCCGCTCGGCGTCACCCACGATGTCAGGCCGACATCGACCTTCCTCGATGGCGGCTTCGCTGGTTACCGCCTGGCCTTCGTCGAAACGCCCGCTAATCCGGGGCTGGACATCTGCGACATCGCCGCTGTCGCCGAAGCCGTTCACAAGGCCGGCGCGCTGCTGGTGGTCGACAACACGACGATGACGCCCTTCGGCCAGCGCCCTCTCGATCACGGCGCCGATATCGTTGTCGCTGCCGACACCAAGGCGCCCAACGGCCATTCCGACGTGTTGTTCGGCCATGTCGCCAGCCGCAATGCGGATATCATCGCCGCCGTGACCGGCTGGCGCGAGGTCTCGGGCAGCATCCCCGGGCCGTTCGAAGCCTGGCTGGTGCATCGCGGCCTGGAAACATTGGACGTGCGCTTCGACCGCATGTGTTCGTCAGCCGAGGTGATCGCAAGGCGGCTGCAGGGGCATCGCGCGATCACCGGCCTGCGCTATCCCGGACTGGAAGGAGATCCCTCGCACAATCTGGCCCGCGCCCAGATGGAGCGCTTCGGCTTCCTCATCTCCTTCGAACTCGCTTCCGAGCAGAAAGCCGAGGATTTCATCAACAATTGCAGCCTGATGCAGGCCGCGACCTCCTTCGGTGGCGTCCACACCTCGGCCGAGCGGCGGCTTAAGCGAGGCGACGCGGTTCCGGCTGGCTTCGTGCGCCTGTCGGTCGGCTGTGAGCCCGTGGAAGAACTCTGGAACGCGATCGAGGCCTCGCTGGACAGGATCAGTGGCTGACAAATCGATTACGAGCCGAGGTCATCGGCTTCGATGTTGCGGCGACCATGCAGCACGCGAAGAATTTCGATCGCATCACCGCCGACCCGGTACAAGGTGACATATTCGCCGACAATCAGATGGCGGATACCCGGCGCTATGTCGTCGCGTGGCGCACCTGAAAAAGGATGCAAGGTCAGCAAATCCCAACGTCTTTCCAGCGCATCTACGAGGCGAACAGCAGCGCGCGGGTCATGGCTGGCAATGTAGTCGCCAATGCTTTCGAGATCGACGGTGGCTTGAGGAAGCAGTCGGTATTTCACTCCTGAAAGCCTTTGGCCTCGGCCATCTTCAGGTATTTCGCGCGCAATCGTTCCATGATTGGCTGGCCGTCTTGCGCAAGCCCGCTGTCGATCCCCTCCTGCACCAGCTTGCGCAGTTCCTCGACCGTGTAGCCCATCAGGTCGCGGCGGTCTTTCCATTGCCTCAATGCGTCGCGGATCACCTCGCTCGCCGAGGCGTATTCTCCTGCCGCGACCACATCGTCGACCGCCCGCGCCAGTTCTGGCGAAAGCGTGATGCTGCGTTTGTCGACCTGACCCATGATACGCTCCCGATGTATGAGCCATGATGGTACGATTTAATCGCACCAGCTTCAAGAAAGTCGGTGGAGAACTCTGTCACGTGGCGATGCAAAATAGCGCCGCGCCCTTGAATCAGAAGTTGCGCCCAAGGGCGTAACCTTCTGATATCGAAAGACTCAATCCATATATCGTGGAGAAAATTGCCAGCCAGCCTGTAAGCCGGGTTTTGTATGGCCCTCGCCCCTTGCGAGGCGAGAACGTGGCGGCCATTCATCTTGGGCGCATGTTGCCATGCGCCTCACGCAACCTACCCGGACGGTGAGCCGGAAACAGCCCTCGAGGGTTTCCCCTCGCACCGCCCCTATTCGGTCTTGCTCCCGGTGGGGTTTACCGTGCCGCTCCTGTTGCCAGTCGCGCGGTGGGCTCTTACCCCACCCTTTCACCCTTACCCCGACAAAGTCGGGGCGGTTTGCTTTCTGTGGCACTTTCCCTGGGGTCGCCCCCGCCGGCCATTAACCGGCACCGTGTCTCCATGGAGCCCGGACTTTCCTCACCCGCGGCCTTTCGGCGTTTGCGGGTGCGGCCGCCCGGCCAGCTGGCAGGGCGTATAAAGGGGTTCACACCACAAAACGCAACCGAAAAAGCCGGCAGTAACCGGTTCTTGTCAAGCCGGCGCGCCGACAGCCGCCAACTGAACCTTGACCTTGCTGCAGTAAGCCGCCGAAACCGGGTTCATCCGGGTGGCGCCATGGCCGGCATTGTATTTCAGGATCGTGCCGCAGGTCGTGCCGCCCCCGAGGTCGCGTGCCATGGCGAGGTACTTCATGCCATATTTGATGTTGGTGTCGGGATCGAACAGGCCCTTGGCCGAGCCGCTGTAACCCATCATGCGCGCGGTTGCCGGCTTGATCTGCATCAGGCCGATCTCGCCGGCGCCACCGACCAGGTTCGGCCGGTAGTTGCTCTCGATCTTGATGACGGCATCGGCCAGCGACACCGGAACCCCGTAGCTCGCCGCATAGCGGGCGACAATCGCGGAATACTGGCCGCCGCTCGTCACTGCCGCCGTCGCCGCGGCGACGTTGCCGAGGCCGATCGATGCCGTCGTCGTCATGTCCACGGTTTTGCGGCCGCGCTTCCTCTGCCTCTTGGCAGAGGATTTCCTTGCCTTGGTCCAGCTTGCCTTTTCCACTTTCGCGGAAGCCTGCTTCGTCGTCGCCTTCGCACTCTTGCTGCTTTTGGCCGAAATGACCTTGCCTTTGGCGGATGCCGCGACGAAGCCCTGGTCGGCCCGTGGGCTGAATGGCGCGGCGTCGGCTGCACTGAAGGCAAAACTCATTACCCCGGCAGCAAGAGCTGCCGTTAAAACGGTCAATTTCTGCATGTGATCCTGTTCTGTTGGGACCGCGCGAAGATTTTCGCGTGGCATCGCTTGATCAATATCGGAACACCCGGGGGGCTGGACGTCCGACAAACTGTACGAAAAGCCCTTTGAGGCCCGATTTGGCGCCAATGAAGGCGAGGCAAGTCACTTTAAGTGACAGTTTGTAACTTTATGACCAGGGAGGATTACTTGGATCAGGAATTGCCCCAGGGTCAATTCCGGATGGAAGCAAGCAGCTTCTGCAGCGTGCGCATCGTCGAGCCGTCGGCAACTCCGTCGATCCGGCGCGGCCGGAAATGCCGCTGGAAGGCCTCTACGACGACCCGTGTCCGATCATCGAAAAGGCCCGATATCTCGACACCATAGCCATAGAGCGACAGCATCGACTGCAGTGTCTCGACATCGGCGCCGCGGTCGCCAGGCTTCAGCGCGGTTCCGCGCCTGAGGGGAGCGGCTGGCACGAGATGGCCGACACCGGCCTTGAACAGCGCGGCCCATGGAAACTTCTCGCCTGGGTCGATCTTGCGACCGGGCGCCACGTCGGAGTGAGCCAGCACCCGCTCGGCGACGATCGCATGCCGCGCGGCAATCCCCTTGCACAGCTCGATGACCGCCGTGATCTGACGTTTCGGAAAGCTGGGATAGCCCAGTGAGTGGCCCGGATTGACTATTTCGATGCCGACCGAGCAGGAATTGATGTCGGTGCGTCCGAACCAGGAACTCTGGCCGGCGTGCCAGGCGCGGTCGCTTTCCCGGACCATCTGCACGATGTGGCCATTCTCATGGACGAGATAGTGCGACGAGACTTCACTCGCCGGATCACACAGCCAGGCTTCGGCCCCGGCACCGGTTGCCATGCCCGTATAGTGCAGCACGATCATGTCGGGTTTCTGCGCGTCGCGCCTTGGCCCGAAATTCGGCGATACCCTGACCTCGGCGCTCGGCTCGTCGGGCAGGAAGCCGCTCATCAGGCAACCTCACGATTGCGTTGAATCAGTTTAGGAGCTGATTGGGCGTTGGTCCCGCGCCACCGTGACGACTGCCTATGTCGCTTGCCCGATGAGGGCCCGCATGAGACTTGCAGCGTTTCGGTGGCCGAGAGCCACAGACGGGCTACAGGAAGATGCGCCACAGACACTTCGACCAAGATGGGTCCAGAGCGCCGATTGATGAGCAACCCGTGAGGGCTCCCGGCACCGGGCACCATACTCCAGTTCAGTGAGGTGCATCCATGACCATTTTCGTCGGACTCGACTGGGGCGGCTCGAGCCATGCCGTCTGTGTCGTCGACGCCGCCGGTAAGGTCCTCGACCATTTTGTCGTGGCCCATGACCGCGATGGGCTTGCCGATCTCGTCGCGCGTTTGCGACGGCATGGGCCACCCGGCGAGACGCCGATCGCCATCGAACGGCCTAGCGGGTTGCTCGTCGACGCGCTGGTCGATGCCGGCTTCGTCGTCACGCCGGTCCATCCCAATGTCGTCAAGGCGTGCCGGCCGCGCTATCGCGCCGTCGCCGCCAAGAGCGATCCTGGTGACGCCTACATCCTTGCCGACATCCTGCGCACCGACGGGCACCGGCTGACCCCGCTCAAGCCGCAATCCGATGCCATCAAGGCACTGCGCGCGCTGGTGCGTGGCCGTGACGATCTCGTCGCCACAAGACTCGTCCTCGCCAACCAGCTGCGCGCCTTGCTCGAAAGCTTCTGGCCTGGCGCCGCCGGTTTGTTCGCCGACATCGCAAGCCCGATCGCACTGGCCTTCCTCCAGCGCTATCCCACACCCGAAAGCGCCAGCCGCTTGGGTGAGAAGCGCATGGCTGCCTTCCTTGCCCAGAACCAGTATTGCGGCCGGCGTAGTGTTGCCGATGTGCTCGGCCGGCTGCGCGCGGCTCCCGCCACAATGGCCGCTGAAGCTGAGGCCGACGCCAAGGGTGAACTCGTACGTGCCATCGCCGTTACTCTCGAAAGCCTCGTCGCCCAGATCGGCAAGCTCTCCAGCCGCATCGAACATGCCGTTGCCGAACTGCCCGAAGGAAAGATCGTCATGTCCTTTCCGCGCGCCGGAAAGATCTGCGCTGCACAGATCACCGCCGAGCTGGGCGACGTGCGGGACCGCTTCCAGAGCCAGGAACACCTGGCCGCCGAGGCCGGCGTCGCACCAGTCACCTACCAGAGCGGTAAATCCCGCGCCGTTACATGGCGATGGGCCTGCAACAAGCGACTGCGCGCGGCGCTCACCTGCTTCGCCGACAACTCCCGCCATGCCAGCCCCTGGGCTGCCAAGGTCTATCACGACGCCAGAGAGCGAGGATGCAGACACCCTCATGCCGTTCGCATCCTCGCCAGAGCCTGGCTCAGAATCCTCTGGCGCGCATGGCAGGACGGCACATCCTACGACCCCAACAAACACCCCGCCGCTAGCTTCTTGCTCACAACAGGTTGACACAGGAAGTCTCATGCGTGCCGCAGGCCCCGCTCGATCATCTCGTAAGCGGCGTTGATCGCCGCGACCCTGGTCGTCGCGATCTTGATGAATTCCTGCGGCAGGCCTCGCGCGATCAGCCGGTCCGGATGGTTGTCCGACACCAGCTTGCGATAGCGTTTTCTGACCTCTTCGAACGGCTTGCCGCGCTCTATGCCGAGCACGACATAGGGGTCGCCGGCGCCAAGGTTGACGTGCCGTGCCATGATCGATTCGTAGTGCGTCTCATCGATGCGGAAGATCTCTGCTATACGGTGCAGGAAGATGCCTTCGCGCTCATGCACCAGCCCATCGGCCTTGGCGATATGGAACAGGCCGTCGAGTATGTCTTCCAGCATCACGCAATTGGAGTGCCCGGAGCCGCAGAGTTGCGCCATGCGCTCAGCATAGGTTTCGAAACCGGCCACGTCCCGCTGGGCGAGATGGAACAGCCGCGCAACGTTGCGCGTCTCTTTCGGCGGCACTTCGAAGATTTCCTGGAAGGCTCGCACCTCATCCTGGGTGACGATGCCGTCGGCCTTGGCCATCTTGGCCGAAAGCGCGATCATCGCAACCGAGAAGGCGACGCGGCGGCGCAAGTCGGCGTCGCCGGAAAAAACCGTGCGCACAGCCTCGACCACGTCGGCGACGCCAGACGTGGTCGAAGATGAAACCCGCGTGATGAAGTCGCCGAGGCGGTCCCAAATCGACATGGCCAGCTTCATAAAGCCAACCGGTCCCCGCTATCAAGCCAATAACGGCCGCTGCCGGGCAAGTGCACGAAAAGGCGATTGCCGGTCCCGATGGTGGTCTCCACGAGAAAAGGCCGGCATAAAGCCGGCCTTTCTCCCAAGACACGTACTGGCTACAAACTACTGCGCGGGCGCAGGAGCTGGCGTTGCCGGAGCCGGCTCGGCAGGCTTGGTCGACTTGTCAGCCGGGGCCGCGGGCTTCATCGGCTGCTCGGCAGGCGGCGGATTGGTGCTCTGGGTCGTGGTCTTGTCGGTGCCGCTGTCGCTGCAGGCCGCGACGCCAAACAATGTAAGCGCCGATACCGACGCAAGAATGAGCTTTTTCATAACATCTCTCCTTCAACACACGCTCACATTGCGGTGAACGGTCGAAGAGGAAATGCCCTAAGTGGCCATGGGTTTCGTAACGTTGCGTTTCCACCTGTAACATCAATAGCATGCAGGCGACGTTGCTGCCGGCGCTTCGGCGCTTTAACAACGACACCAGAAACGGAATACCGGAGACAGCCGCATGACCGCGAAATGGGATTTCTGGATCGATCGCGGCGGCACTTTCACCGATGTTATCGGCCGTGACCCGCAAGGCGGGCTGCATCCGCGCAAGCTGCTGTCTGAGAATCCCGAAGCCTATGCCGATGCCGCGATCCAGGGCATTCGCGACCTGCTCGACCTTGAAACGGACGCCACGATCCCGTCCGGCCTGATCGGCGACATCAAGATGGGAACCACGGTGGCCACGAACGCCCTTCTGGAGCGCAAGGGCGACCGTGTGTTGTTGCTCATCACCAAGGGGTTTCGCGACGCGCTCAGGATCGCCTATCAGGCGCGACCCGACATCTTCGCCAAGGAGATCATTCTTCCCGAGCAACTCTACGAGCGCGTCATCGAGATCGACGAGCGCGTGCTCGCCGATGGCTGCGTCGAACGGCTGCTCGACATATCGGCTTGCCGGCCGGCCATAGAACAAGCGAAGGCCGATGGCATCGACGCCGTTGCAATCGTCTTCATGCATGCCTGGAAATATCCCGATCACGAGAAGGCGGTGGCCAAGGTCTGCCGCAAGCTTGGCTTCGGCCAGGTCTCGGTCAGCCACGAGGTCTCGCCGCTGATCAAGCTGGTCGGCCGCGGCGACACTGCCGTGGTCGACGCCTATCTGTCGCCCATCCTCTCACGCTACGTACAAAGGGTGGCGGGAGACCTGGGCGCGGCGGGAGAAAACGACGAATCCCCTCGCCTGATGTTCATGATGTCTTCCGGCGGCCTCACCGCCGCCGACATGTTCCAGGGCAAGGACGCGCTGCTGTCGGGCCCGGCCGGCGGCGTCGTCGGCATGGTCGAGACGGCGAGGCTCGCCGGTTTCGACAAGGTCATCGGCTTCGACATGGGCGGCACGTCAACGGACGTCGCCCACTATGACGGCGAGTATGAACGTGCCTTCGATACCGAAGTCGCCGGCGTGCGCGTCCGCGCGCCGATGATGCGAATCCACACCGTCGCCGCCGGCGGCGGCTCGATCCTGCATTACGAGGCCGGCCGTTTCCGTGTCGGACCGGACTCCGCGGGCGCCAATCCCGGCCCCGCCGCCTACCGGCGCGGCGGTCCGCTGGCCGTCACCGATGCCAACGTCATGCTGGGCAAGCTGCGGCCCGATTTCTTCCCGTCGATCTTCGGTCCCGGCCAGGACGCGCCGCTCGATGCCGAAACCGTGCGCGCGAAATTCGCGGCTCTTGCCGCCGGGATCGGTGACGGCCGCTCGCCGGAAGCGGTCGCCGAAGGCTTCGTCACCATCGCGGTCGAGAACATGGCCAATGCGATCAAGAAGATTTCCGTGCAGCGCGGCTACGATGTCACCGAATATCTCCTGAACTGTTTCGGCGGCGCCGGCGGCCAGCACGCCTGCCTGGTCGCCGACGCGCTCGGCATGGAGGCGGTGCTGATCCATCCCTTCTCCGGCCTGCTGTCGGCCTATGGCATCGGCCTGGCCTCGGTCTTTGCCTCGCGCCAGCAGGCGCTGCTGAAGCCGCTTGCCGAGGAATCCAGAACGGAAATCGGCGGCCTCATCGCCACCTTGAAAAAGGCCGTGATCGCGGAGTTGGGGGCGCAAGGCATCGCCGAGGACTCGGTCGCCACCAGGCCGGTACTGCACATTCGCTATGACGGCACCGACACGGCACTGCCGGTGAATTTCGAGGCAGACTCGATCTTCCAGGCCAGGCGCGATTTCGAAATCGCCCACAAGGCGCAATTCGGTTTCGTCTATGACGACAAACCGATGATCGTCGAGACGGTCGGCGTCGAAGGCACCGAAGCCGGCCAGACGACCGCCGAAGCCTATGCGCCCGCCGGACCGGGAAGGGTCAAGTCAGCCTCTTCCGAGACCCGGCGTATCTACACGGAGGGCCAGTGGCATGAAGCCGGCGTCTACCGTCGCGAGAACCTCGGACCGTCCAATCTGGTCGCCGGCCCCGCTCTGATCATCGAGCCGAACCAGACCATCGTCGTCGAGCCGGGCTGGCAGGCCGAAATCACCAACCTCAATCACGTCGTCATACGCCGCACGGAAAAGAAAGCGCGCGCCGCTGCCCTTGGCACGCAAGCCGATCCGGTGATGCTCGAAGTCTTCAACAATCTCTTCATGTCCATCGCCGAGCAAATGGGCGTGACGCTGCAGAACACCGCCTATTCCGTCAACATCAAGGAAAGGCTGGATTTTTCCTGCGCCGTCTTCGACCATACCGGGGCGCTGGTCGCCAATGCGCCGCACATGCCGGTGCATCTCGGCTCCATGGATCGGTCGGTCGAAACCATCATCCGGCTGAACTCCGGCGACATCCACCCCGGCGACGTCTTTGCCTTGAACGCCCCCTATAATGGCGGCACGCATCTGCCAGACATCACCGTGGTGACGCCGGTCTTCGACGATGCCCAGAAAAACATCCTCTTCTGGGCAGCCTCGCGCGGCCACCATGCCGACATTGGCGGCACCGCTCCGGGCTCGATGACGCCGCTCGCCACCACGGTCGACGAGGAAGGCGTGTTGTTCGACAATTTCCGCATCGTCGACCGCGGAAAATTCCGCGAGACGGAGCTGCATACGCTGCTCACCGACCACCGCTACCCCGCCCGCAACCCGCACCAGAACATTGCCGACCTGAAGGCGCAGATTGCCGCCAACGAGAAGGGTGTGGCGGAACTTCGCAAGATGGTGGGGCATTTCGGCCTTGATGTCGTCGAAGCCTATATGGGCCATGTCCAGGACAATGCCGCCGAAAGCGTGCGCCGCGTGCTGGAGCGGCTGCCGGACACGTCGGAGTATGAATATCCGACCGATACCGGCCAGATGATCAAGGTCAAGATATCGGTCGACAGGCAAAAGCGCGAAGCGACCGTCGACTTCACCGGCACGTCGAAGGTGGAGAAGAACAATTTCAACGCGCCCGAGCCGGTCGCTCGTGCCGCCGTGCTCTACGCCTTCCGCGTCATGGTCGAGGACATGATCCCGATGAATGCCGGGTGCCTCAGACCAATCAACATCGTCATTCCTGATGGCTGCATGCTCAAGCCCACCTACCCTGCCGCCGTCGTCGCCGGCAATGTCGAGACTTCGCAGCACGTCACCAACGCGCTGTTTGGCGCCATGGGTGCGATGGCCAATGCGCAGGGAACGATGAACAATCTGACCTTCGGCAACAAGAAGTACCAGTACTACGAGACGATCTGCTCCGGCTCGCCGGCCGGCCATATGAACTCCGGCCGCGGCTTTGCCGGCACCTCGGGTGTGCACACCCACATGACCAATTCGCGCCTCACCGACCCGGAAGTGCTGGAGCTGCGCTTTCCGGTGGTGTTGGAGGATTTTCACATCCGCCAGGGATCCGGCGGCAAGGGCAAATGGAATGCCGGCGACGGCACCAAACGCGCCATCCGCTTCCTCGAGAAGATGGAATGCGCGATCCTGTCCTCGCACCGCAACCGCCCGCCGCAAGGACTGGACGGCGGCGGCGACGGCGAGGTCGGCTCGACCAAGGTGCGCCGCAACGACGGCACGGTCGACATGCTGAAGGCTTGCGACCAGACCGTGCTCGATGCTGGCGAGGCTGTCATTGTGACCACGCCGACGCCGGGGGGATTTGGTAGACTGTAAAGAAGGCGTCAACAGGCTGTCACCGGCCTGTCATCAGCCTGCGTTACCCGCTTGCGCCAAAGCAAATGGGGAATCACATTGCTATGACGGACGTCTCCTCGGATCTGGTTTTTCGCCGCGGCAAGGAAGTTGGAAAAGCCGTCTACCAGAACCGCCCGCTTTCGAAAGCCGGGATCTCCGAGCGATTGTTCGCCTTCCTGTTTTCCGGCCTCGTCTATCCGCAGATCTGGGAAGACCCCGACGTCGACATGGACGCGATGCAGCTTGGCCAGGGTCACCGCGTCGTCACCATCGCCTCGGGCGGCTGCAACATCCTGGCATACCTCACCCGCTCGCCGGGACGGATCGACGCCGTCGACCTCAACGCTGCCCACATCGCGCTGAACCGCATGAAGCTGGAGGCGGTGCGCCATCTGCCTTCGCAGGGCGATCTCTTCCGCTTCTTCGGTGCAGCGGACACAAGCCACAATTCCGAGGCCTACGACCGCTTCATCGCCCCGCATCTCGATCCGGTCAGCCGCCACTATTGGGAGCGCCGCAACTGGCGTGGCAACAGGCGCATCGGCGTTTTCGACCGCAATTTCTACCAGACCGGCCTGCTCGGCCTGTTCATCGCCATGGGCCACCGCACGGCGAAATTCTTCGGCGTCAACCCGGCCCGCATGATGGAAGCCAGGAACATCGGCGAACAGCGCCGCTTCTTCAACGAGGAGCTGGCGCCGGTTTTCGACAAGAAGCTTCTGAAATGGGCGACCTCGCGAAAAGCTTCCCTGTTCGGTCTCGGCATCCCGCCGGCGCAGTATGATTCGCTGATCACTTCCGGTGACGGCACCATGGCCAGCGTTCTGAAGGCCCGGTTGGAAAAACTCGCCTGTGATTTCCCCTTGGAAAACAATTATTTCGCCTGGCAAGCCTTTGCGCGCCGCTATCCCGAGCCCGGCGAGGCCGCCTTGCCCGCCTATCTGGAAAAGCGCAACTACGAGACCATCCGCGGCAATATCGACCGCGTCGCCATCCATCACGCCAACCTGATCGAATTCCTCGCCGGCAAGGATGCAGGCGCCGTCGACCGCTTCATCCTGCTCGACGCACAGGACTGGATGACCGACGACCAGCTCAACGCGCTGTGGTCGGAGATCACCCGCACCGCCTCCGCCGGGGCCCGCGTCATCTTCCGCACCGCCGCCGAGCCCAGTCTGCTGCCGGGGCGCGTCTCGACCTCGCTGCTCGATCAGTGGGACTATCAGGATGAAGCATCGCGCGAATTCTCGGCCCGCGACCGCTCGGCCATCTATGGCGGCTTCCACCTCTATGTGAAGCGCGCGGCATGAGCACGACGGAGCTGCCGGCCAGCCACGCCGAACTGATGGACGGCGTCTACCGCTGGCAGCGCCACATCTATGACCTGACCCGCAAATACTACCTGCTCGGCCGCGACCGGCTGATCGCGGGACTGGACCTGCCGCCGGGCGGTACCGTGTTGGAACTTGGCTGTGGCACCGGCCGCAACATCATCCTGGCCGCCCGCGGCTATCCCGATGCGCGGTTCTTCGGGCTCGATATTTCGGCCGAAATGCTGGAGACGGCCGGCAAGGCGATCGACCGCGAAGGCCTGTCGGATCGCGTAACACTGGCAAGGGGCGACGCCACCGATTTCGACGCGGGCGCGCTTTATGGCATCGAACGGTTCGACCGCATCTTCGTATCCTATTCGCTGTCGATGATCCCGGGCTGGGAGAAGACGGTCTCGGCAGCACTTGCCGCGCTCGCCCCCACGGGCTCGCTGCACATAGTCGATTTCGGGCAGCAGGAAGGTCTGCCGGGCTGGTTCCGCACCTTGCTACGCGGATGGCTGAATAAATTCCACGTCACGCCACGTGCATCCCTGCGTGGAGTCCTGGAATCGGAAGCTAAGCGAACCGGCGCAACCTTCCGGTTTCGCACGCTTTATCGGGGCTATGCATGGCTGGCGGTCATCAAGCTCGGCATCTGACATCGGAGACATGATCGGCGAGCAACGTTTCAGGTCCCACGGACGATCCCGCGGATGGATCGACTGGTTAGCCAATCACGGTTTGCCGAAAGGCCCAAGGGGTGGTACATTACCTCCACGCTGGAGGTCGAAAGTGATCGTCGGGTTTCGGGACGGATGGCTACGGGCCTTCTTCGTCGAAGACATTCACTCCCGCAACATTCCGTCCGACCTTGAAAGCCGGTTATTTCGCAAGCTCCAGATGATCGATGACGCGATGACCGATCTGGATTTGCGTGTGCCACCCAGCAACCATTTCGAGAAGTTGCGCGGCAATCTCGATGGCTTCCATTCGATCCGCGTCAACAGCCAATGGCGGCTGATCTTCCGGTGGGACGGCGGACGCGGTGAAGCGTCGGGTATTTATCTCGACGACCATAGTTACAGATGAGGTGACACATGTTGATGACCACACGCAAGCCTGCAACAGTTGGCGAAATCCTCACGGAAGAATTCATGCAACCGCTTGGCCTGACACAGGCGGCTTTGGCCGAAGCGATGGGGGTCCAGCGCAAGCATGTGAACGAATTGTGCAACGACCGCCGTAACGTGACGGCTGCGACCGCGCTTATTCTGGCGCGGGTCTTCGGCAACAGCCCGGATTTCTGGCTGAACGTGCAGCGCCGTAGCGATCTCTGGTCGGTCATGAACTCGCCCGACGAGCGCGCGCGCGTCGATCGCGCCAAGCCTTTGGCGACTGCGGCATAGAAGAAACTTGCAGCAATCGACTGCCGCTTAATGCAGCGCCTTCACCAGCGCGCCCACCATTGCTTGCGGACGATAATTGAGCTTGGCCGGCGTTAGCCCCAGCCGCACCACCACCAATTGCTCGGATGGAATGATGGCAACCGTCTGTCCGTCATGGCCTTCCATCCAGTAAGTGTCCTTGGGCAGGCCGGCAGCAACGCCGGCGCCGGGATTTTCCTCGTCGCCCGGCGCCTCGATCCACAGCTGGCCCTTGCCGTAGACTTTCGAGGCGGATGCCGGCTCGCGCATCCAGTCGACGAAGCCGGAAGGCAGGACCTGGTTGCCGTTCCATACCCCGCCCTGCAGCAGGAACTGGCCGAAGCGAGCCCAGTCATGCGCCGTGGCGTAGAGATAGGACGAGCCGACGAACGTGCCCTGCTCGTCGGTCTCCAACACCGCGCTGTGCATGCCGAGCGGTTCGAACAATGCCGTGCGCGGCCACGTCAATGCCTTGGCCTTGTCGCCGATCGCGTCCTGCCAGAGGCGCGACAGCATCACCGCCGTGCCGCTGGAATAGGAAAACACCTTGCCGACCTCGCCGGTGAGCGGTTTGGAGTCGGCAAAGCCCGCCATGTCGGGTTCGAGATAGAGCATGCGCGTGACATCGGCGACGTCGCCATAGTCTTCGTTGAACTCCAGCCCGCTCGACATCGCCATCATGTCGGCAAGGCTGATCGCAGCGCGGCCGTCGACCTTCCAAGGCGCGAACAGGCCCTTGTTGTCGACCGCCAGCTTGCCGTCCTTGACCAGTGTGCCGACGATGGCGGCGTTGACCGTCTTGGTCATCGACCAGCCGAGCAGAGGCGTCTTGGCCGAAAAGCCGTCGCCATAGCGTTCCGCGACGACGCGGCCGTTCTTGACCACGACGATCGCGCGCATGCCGGTGCCGGCCATCGCGTCGTCCGCGACGACCTTCGAGACTTCGGGGTTCTGCGAGGCATCCACCCGTTCGCCCTCGGGCCACAGCGCATCCTGGCTTGTCGCGGCCGGTTCGGCATGGACGGCCGTGCGCCGCGCCTTGCCGACATCGCCGTCGGGAACCGAGGCACAGCCCAGCCCGTCGCGGGCCACCGCCTCGCTCTTGCCGAGGAAGCCGAGCAGGTCGGCGGAAACCGTACCGCGGTTCTTGTCGACCGAGACCCGCATCAGCCGCAGCAGCGGGTGGCCGGGCGCCTGCACATCGACAGCCAGCACCTCGTTGGGGTCGCGCCCGGCGATGAAGACGTTGGAACAGACGATCTTGGCCGAATAGCCCGAGCCGACGCGGATGAGTTCCGGCGGCGCGATATAGAGCCAGGCCAACAGCGCGGCGACCGCCAGCACGATCAGGCCAAGCAGCCATTTGATGATCCTGACGACGATCCGCATCCATTGCCTCCCAGGCACTCGCCCGATCTTTATGTCATCGAATTGCCGCCATTGCTTCCGCAAAATCGGGCTTCTTGTCGAGCGCATAAACCAGATATCAACCATGATCGGCGATCACAGGGATGCATGTCGCCCAAAAGTGCGCAGCGGTTTTGCGACAATGACATGCACTGAAAACGAATAGACCGGGCGATGCGTGGGGCGATCGCCTGGAGGGGGCCAGACCAACTTCGGCCATCAGTGCACAGACCCATCAGCGACCGGCTGATTCCGGCTTGGAAGTTGCGATGCGCCGTCTTGCGGTCCTTTTCATGCTGACGCTGCTCGGCGCCTGCTCGACCGTGGACGATCTCTCACCGCTGTCGCCGTCCGCGTCGAGCAGTCCGATAGTGGCCGTGCGCGCGCCGCGCTTTGCCGATTCCAAGCCGCATGAGTGGGACAGCGGCGCACCGTGGAACTATGCCGTCCACGGCACCGATGTCTCCAAATACCAGACATCGATCGACTGGCCGATGGCCAAGGCCAGCGGCATCTCCTTCGCCTTCATCAAGGCGACCGAAGGCGGCGACCGTTTCGATGAATATTTCAGCGAGCACTGGGCGCGCACCAAAGCCAACGGGATTCCACGCGCGGCCTATCACTTCTTCTATTTCTGCACGCCCGCCGCCGTGCAGGCGCGCTGGTTCATCCAGAATGTCCCCGTCGACCGCTCCGCATTGCCGCCGGTTCTCGACATGGAATGGAACCCGAACTCGCCGACCTGCCGCCTGCGCCCCGACGCGGCCACGGTGCGCGCTGAGATGACCGCCTTCCTCGAGATCGTCGAGCGCCATTACGGCAAGAAACCGATCATCTACACCTCGGTCGATTTCTTCGAGGACAACGACCTGTCGAGCTTCCGCGGCTACCCCTACTGGCTGCGCTCCGTCGCCGGCCACCCGCGCGAGAAATATGGCAGCCACCCCTTCACCTTCTGGCAGTACACCGGAACCGGCATCGTTCCCGGCATGACCGGCAAGTCCGACATCAACGTCTTCAACGGCTCGGAAGCCGCCTGGAATAAGTGGCTGCGGCAGAACACACGCTGATGCCGTGGCAACGGCAGCGAAGCCGCCTGGAATAGCGGCTCCGGCAGAAGACCCGTCGACACCGTGGCAACGGCAGCGAAGCCGTCTGGAATAGCGGCTGAAGCAGAAGACCCGTTGACACCGGGCCTGCCGCCTGCTTTTCGACACTGCCAGCGGTAGAGTGCAACCGCTGGTAATTCAGGGCGTTGGGCTTCCAGCCAGGCACGACATTGCCCTCTTCGTTTCGAAAGGAAGCTGATGCGACTGCGTTCCCAAGCCCTCGCGGCGCTATTCTTGTGCGCCACGGCCTTGCCGGCGATGGCGCAGGAATGCGGCGGCGATTTCGAAACCTGGAAACAGGGCGTGGCGGCGGAAGCCAAGGCGGCCGGTGTCGGCGCCGTCGGCCTCGACGCGCTCGAGGACGCCAGGATCGACGATAGGGCTCTGGCGCGCGACCGCGCACAGGGCGTTTTCACACAAACCTTCATCCAATTTTCCAACCGCATGATCTCAGCCTACCGGCTGAAGCAAGGTGCGGCGAACATGAAGAAATACGCCGATATCTTCGCCCGCGCCGACCAGCAGTTCGGCGTCCAGGCGCCTGTCATCACCGCCTTCTGGGCGCTTGAAACGGATTTCGGCGCCGTGCAGGGCGATTTCCATACGCTGAGCGCACTGGTGACGCTGTCGCATGACTGCCGCCGTCCGCAGCTTTTCCGCCAGCAACTGGTGCCGCTGCTGGAACTGATCGATCGCGGCGTGCTGCCGGCAGATGTCACGGGTGCCTGGGCCGGCGAGATCGGCCAGACGCAGATCCTGCCGTCCGACTATCTCGCGCGCGGCGTCGATGGCGATGGCGACGGCAAGATCGATCTTAGAAACAGCGCGCCGGACGTGATCATGACCACGGGCAACAAGGTGCTGTCGCGCGGCTGGAAGCGCGACGAACCCTGGATCCAGGAAGTGCGCGTGCCCGACGAGATGCCGTGGGACCAGACCGGGCGCACCAACAAATTGCCGCTGACACAGTGGACGCAGTGGGGCGTCACCAACCCCGACGGCTCGCCGCTGATCGATAAGGGCCTGAAGGCCGGCCTGGCGCTGCCCATGGGCCGCAAGGGTCCGGCCTTCCTCACCTACGAGAATTTCGACGTCTATCTCGAATGGAACCAGTCCTTCACCTACGCGCTGACCGCGGCCAATCTCGCCGCGCGGCTGGCGGGCGCGCCGCCGCTCGATCCGCGCGATCCCGAGCCGGGTCTCGACAACGAGCAGATGAAGGCGCTGCAGACCAAGCTCGAGGCCAGGGGCTACGACGTCGGCACGGTCGACGGCATTCTGGGCACCAACACCCGCGAAGCCATCCGCAAGGAACAGATGCGGCTAGGCCTGCCGGTGGATGGCTGGCCGACGCCGGAGTTGCTGACGAAGCTGTGAAGAGAGTGAGTAGCGAGTAGTGGAATAGAGGAAATTCCCTACTGACTACTCACTACTCACTTCTTTTTCCTAATCCGCCATCGTCTCCAGGCTCGCAAACCCCTGCGGCGCGTCGCCCTCGTCGAAGGGCGTCGTCACCTCGACGAAGGTGTCGGGATAAAAGCCGTTGAAGCGGGTCCTGAGCGACAGCGAGTAGGCGCCGATATGGCCGATCTCGATCCAGTCGCCGGTGTCGACGGTTTCCGGCAGCCAGAACGGCCGCGACAGGATGTCGACGGAATCGCAGGTCGCGCCGCACACCTTGAACGGCACGATCTTGGTCTCGTCGCCATTGCGCGTACGGATCGCCGGATCGGGGATGAAGCGTGCCGGCAGCGTGATCTTGCCGGTCCATGAATCCGACAGCGACGCCCAGATACCGTCATTGATGTAGAGCCGCTTGCCCTTGCGCAGGAGCACGCGCACGATCAGCGACAGGCAGCGCGCCACGATCACCCTGCCCGGCTCCGCCACCAGCGGTATCTGGTCGAACTGGTATTCCTTCAGGTCGCCGGAAAGCCGCGACATGATCTGGCCGAGCGACGGCATCTGGATCAGCTTGCGGTTGGGATCATGGCCGTATTCGGCCGGAAAGCCGCCGCCGACATCGAGCCCGGCAATGTCGAAGGTCAGCCGGTTGCGCACCCAGTCGGCCGAGGCCAGTGCCCGCTCATAAGTGTCGGGATCCTCGATCTGGCTGCCGACATGGAAACAGAGGCCGACCTTGTAGCCGGTGCGGTTCAGCCGCTCCGCGAGTTCGACCGCATAGGCCGGCCCGGCGCCGAATTTCTTCGACAGTTCGTAGGCGGCATGCCCCTTGGTCTGCACACGCACGAAAACGCTGACCGCGCCCGGGTCGATATCGAGCGCCCGCACCACCCGGGTCAGCTTGGTGATCTCGTCTTCGTGGTCGAGCGAGATGACGCGGATGCCGTATTTTTCCAGCGCCAGCTTGATGTCCGACTGCGCCTTGACCGGGTGCATGTAGAGCATCTCGGCGTCGGGCGAGACGGCGCGCACGGCGGCGAACTCGCCTGGTGAAGCGACGTCGAAGGCGGTGACGCCAGCCTCGATCAGCGTCTTCAGCACGATCTGCTCGCCATTGGTCTTGACCGCATAGGCGGTCTTGCCGGGAAACATGCCCATGAACTGCAAGGCGTCGGCCTTGAGCACCTGTGGGCGGAAGCAGTAGACGGGGTCGTCCGGACGAAGCGCCAGTGCCGCCTCGCTTGCATTCTCGAATCGCTGCATGGACGAATCCCCGACTTCAGCTGCGCACAATTAATCCAAGCTAGCGGCTAGCGCATGACCCCGAAAGTCAATTTCGACCTTCGGAACAGGATCATGCGCCAGGAATGAATCTTGCAGCGTCCTTTGCGGCATTAGCCTTTACCAGCAGTCCATCGATCCGGTTTCGGGTGGCCCTTGCCACCGGATCCGATATGGCTTCTGCCTGATCGCTGGCATCCGGCGTCTGGGGGAGAATTCACGTGACAGTGACCGGTTCATCCGCAGCACGTGGACCGATGGCGCTCAGGGACTGGGGGCAGTTGCTTCTGCTCGGCGCCATCTGGGGCGGCTCGTTCTTTTTCGCGCGCATCGCGGTGGCGGAACTTCACCCATTGGTGCTGGTTCTGTTTCGCGTCGCCATCGCCGCGATCGCGCTGCAGCTCTATCTCGGCTTGCGCGGCCCCTCCTTCCGCCTCGCCCTGCCGCATGCCGGCCTGTTCTTCCTGCTGGCCTTCACCAACAACGTCGTCCCCTTCTCGCTGATCTTCGCCGGCCAGACCCAGCTTGGCGCTGGCGTCGCCTCGGTGCTCAACGCGACGACGCCGTTCTGGACGCTGATCCTCGCCAACGCGCTGACATCGTACGAAAAGTTGTCCTGGAACAAGCTCGCCGGCATCGCGCTCGGTGTCGCCGGCACCGCTATCATGATCGGTCCCGGCCTGCTCGCCGGGCTCGGCGGCCCTGTCTGGGCCAAATTCGCGCTGATCGGCGCCTCGCTGTCCTATGGCATTGCGCTGATGGTCGCCCGCCGCTTCAAGGGCGTGCCCTCGCCGGTCGTCGCCACCGGACAATTGACGGCCTCGACCATCATCATGATCCCGATCGTGCTCTTCGCTCATGGCCCGGCCGGCCTGTTCTCGGCCTCGCCGCCGGTATGGGCGGCGGTGCTGGCGCTGGCGCTTCTGTCCACGGCCTTCGCCTACATCCTCTACTTCAACCTCGTCGCCTCGGCCGGCGCCACCAACGCCTCGCTGGTCACGCTGATCGTGCCGGCCAGTGCCATGCTGCTCGGCTTTCTTTTCCTGGGCGAGCGGCTGGAAGCGTTCGAGATCGGCGGCGTGGTGCTGATCGGACTCGGTCTTCTCACAATCGACGGACGAGTGTTCGGTCGCCGTTAGGCACGGCATGTGCAATCGCGAAAGTCGAAGCCGACTTTCGCAGGGGTAGCGCTGCCATGACACAGCATCGACACGCCACCGCCATAATTTATTCACAGGTCTGAAGCGGGTTTTTGCCGAAGAGTTTCAACGGCTAACGGCAAAACCGAGGTCGCGAATTTCACAATCACGTCGCAATGCAGCATATTTTCCGCTTGCCTGTGGCACAAATGAACCTAGACTCCAGGGCATAGCTCTTTAAGAGGAGGCTATGTCATGGGACTTACGAGGCCAATCAACGCATTGATGATTTGTGCTGCGTTTGCTTTCATCGGCGCCCTCATTATCGGCGTCCTTCCCTGAACCCGCCAAGACGGGGAAGACCAGCACCAAATAGTCTAACCAATTCGAAAGGCCGGGTTTTTACCCGGCCTTTTGCTTTTCCAGCCGACCCTTATGCAGCAGCGGAACCAGCCACCTCCGCCTCATGCGAGCGGATGCCGATCATGTGGCAGACGGCGAACACCAGATCGGCCCGGTTCATCGTGTAGAAGTGAAAATCGCCGACGCCGCGCTCGACGAGGTCCAGCACCTGTTCGGCCGCCACGGCGGATGCCACCAGCGCATGCGTTTGCGGATCGTTCTGGAGTCCCTCGAAGCGCTCGGCCAGCCAAGCCGGCACCAGCGCGCCGCAGCGCGCCGAGAAATTGGCGACCTGGGTGAAATTGTGCACCGGCAGAATGCCGGGAACGATCGGGATGTAGATGCCGGCGCGGCGGGCGCGCTCGACGTAACGCTCGTAGAGATCATTGTCGAAGAAGAACTGGGTGATCGCCCGCGTCGCGCCATTGTCGACCTTGCGCTTCAGCATGTCGATGTCGGTGGCGAAGTCAGGGCTTTCCGGATGCTTTTCCGGGTAGGCCGAAACCGAGATGTCGAAATCGCCGGCGTCCTTCAGCGCCCCGACCAGCTCGGCGCCATTGGCATAGCCGTCCGGATGCGGCCGGTAAGCGGCGCCGACGCCTTCCGCCGGATCGCCGCGCAAGGCGACGAAGCGCTTCACGCCCATGTCGGTGAATTCCTGGATCACCGCGTCGACCTGATGGCGAGCGGCATCGACGCAGGTCATGTGGGCGGCTGGCGTCAGGCTGGTTTCCTTCAGGATGCGGCCGATGGTGCGCGCCGTGCGCTCACGCGTCGAACCGCCCGCGCCATAGGTCACCGAGACGAATTTCGGCCGCAGCGGCTCCAGCCGCGTGACCGTATCCCACAGCCTTGCCTCCATCTCGTCGTTCTTCGGCGGGAAGAACTCGAACGAAACCCTGACCTTGTCGCCGATATCGGGACGGCGGGAAAAACGAAACTGGTTCATCAGGCGATTTCCCCTATCGAGCTCACTCTGGTCTGCTGGCTGGCATTGGCAGGATCGGCGATCAGCAGGCGCCGGTCGCGGCCAAGCCAAAGTTTTACGGTGAGCCTGGCCTCGTTGCCGCCGCGCGGTTCGAATTCCTGGGCATCCTCCAGATCGAGGCCGGCTTCGGAGAACCACTCCCCGATCTGCCGGTCGGAAAAGCCGAGGCGCATATGCGCATGCTCGTCGCGCAGGAACTCCAGCGCGTGCGGCGCGAAATCGACGATGACCAGACGGCCCGCCGGGCGCAGCAGCCGCGCCGCCTCATGGATGGCGCGGGCCGGATCGTCGAGATAGTGCAGCACCTGGTGGATGGTGACGAGATCGAAAGCATCGCGCTCGACCGGCGGCGAAAAGATATCGCCTTGCCGCACCTGCGCATTCGAAACGCCGGCCTTGTCGAGATTGGCGCGCGCCACGGTCAGCATCTCGCGCGACATGTCGATGCCGATCCCGCGCCGGTAGAGTGGCGAGAAGATTTCGAGCAGCCGCCCGGTGCCGGTGCCAAGGTCGAGCATGGACTGGAACGGCCGTTTGCCGACCAGCTTCAGCATCGCGGCCTCTACGGCGCGGTCGGGCACATGCAGCGAGCGGATGTGATCCCAACTCGCCGCGTTCTGCGAAAAATACTCGGTCGCGCGGTCCTGGCGCTTGCGCTTGACCGAGGTCAGCCGCTCCAGATCGCGCTCGACCCGCGGGTCGGCTCCGCGAATGCCGGAAACCAGCCCCATCACGAAGTCTCGTGCCGAATCGGCGTCCGACAGTCGGAAGAAGGCCCACGACCCTTCCTGGTAGCGACCGATCAGCCCGGCCTCAAGCAGCAGCTTCAGGTGTCGCGAGACACGCGGCTGCGACTGGCCGAGAATTTCGGTAAGGTCGGAAACGGTGAGGTCGCCGCGCGACAACAATGCCAATATGCGCAGGCGGCTGGATTCGGCCGCCGCCTTCAGCGTATCCACCATGGTGTCGAGCGAGACATGCATCAGCGTATTCTCTTTGAAAAAGATATAAACATATGTTTATGTCGATTTTGGCAGTCTTGCAAGCGCTATGTCGCTTCCGGACCAGAAAATGCCGCATGCGTGATTTCCCGGTCCAGGTCACCTCGAAACGTCTAGCGGTTTGAGACAATGGCATGCACCAGCAAAGAGACAGGCAATGACCGGACCGCGTGAGATGTTCGAGGCACGTGAAGGCGAGCAGAGGTTGGACCAGGATCCGGCAACGATGCCTCCTGACGGCGGCATCGTCTTCATCGGCCGCATCGCCTCGCCCTGGACCACCCGGGAAAGCTGCCCGAAGAACATGCGCGCCGCACGCGAGACGGGACAGCCGGCGGCGCTCACCATCGACGCGCCCTATCGCAGCGGCCTGCAAGGCCTCGAGCGCGCCAGCCACATCGTCATCCTGTCCTGGCTGCATCACGCGCCGCGGGATCTGATCGTGCAAAAACCCCGCCATGCGGCTGAAGCAAAAGGCGTGTTCGGGTTGCGCTCCCCTGCCCGGCCGAATCCAATCGGCCTGCATGTAGCCAAAGTCCTCGGATTGGACATTGCCACCGGGCGCATCGACCTCGACGCCATCGACGTGCTCGACGGCACGCCGGTCATCGACATCAAACCTTATTTCGCCTCGACCGACGCCATTGCCGAGGCGACCGTTGAGGGGCGCGAGGAGCGATGACCGCGCCGACCGGTCGCCGCCGCGCCATCGCCAAGGCGCTGACAACACTCCTGCCGCTGGCACCCTATGCCGACATGGAGAAGATCCGCGCCGACGCCGGCTCGGTGCATATGAAGACCTTGCCGCCGACGATCGCGGTGTGGCTGGCAACGATCGCCCATATCCGTCACATGCACACCGACTACGAAAAGCTGCTGGCCGAGGGCTATGACCGCGACTCGGCGCGCTTCTTCGTCATCGAGCGGACCAACATCGTGCTCACGCGCTGGCGCGCCACCCGCCTGCTCGACGCCGATGACGAGGAGGAATGAAGCTATTGCCAGGCCGGATCTTCATCTCGAGGATGACTGAAGTCGGGCTACTGGCTCTATGCGCTCGGCCTGCCGCCGATAGCTTGTGACGCAATGGCAAGGAGTTGCCCTATGAGCCAAATCGCACAGGATACACCGCCGCTGCCTGTGGTGAGCGACCGCCATGTCGACCCCAACGCCTATCCCGAAGGCATTGCCTTCCTCGACGGCCAGTACCTGCCGATGTCGCAAGCCAAGGTCTCGGTGCTGGATTGGGGTTTTCTGCACTCCGACGCCACCTACGATACCGTGCATGTCTGGAACGGCCGCTTCTTCCGCCTCGACCTGCATCTCGACCGTTTCTTCGGCGGGCTCGACAAGTTGCGCATGACGATCCCGTTCGATCGCGACGGCGTGGCCGACATCCTGCACAATTGCGTCGCACTGTCTGGCCATCGCGCCGCCTATGTCGAGATGCTGTGCACGCGCGGCGCCTCGCCGACCTTCAGCCGCGACCCGCGCCAGGCGATCAACCGCTTCATGGCATTTGCCGTGCCGTTCGGCTCGGTCGCCAATGCCGAGCAGTTGCAGCGCGGCCTGCGTGTCGCGATCAGCGACAAGGTGCGCATTCCGCCGGCCTCGATCGATCCGGCGATCAAGAACTACCACTGGCTCGACTTGGTGCGCGGCCTCTACGATGCCTATGATCGCGGCGCCGAGACGGCCCTCATTCTCGACTTCAACGGCAATATCGCCGAAGGTCCTGGCTTCAACGTCTTCTGCGTCAAGGACGGCAGACTGTCGACACCGGCCATCGGCGTGCTGCCAGGCATCACCCGCCGCACCGTCTTCGATCTCTGTGGCGAGGCCGGACTCTCGGCGACGGCCAGGGACGTCAGCGTGGCCATGTTGCGCGGCGCCGACGAAGTCTTCATCACCTCGACCGCCGGCGGCATCATGCCGGTGACGGAGATCGACGGTGCCGACATCGCCGACGGCAAGGTCGGGCCGGTCACCAGCCGGCTGATGGCGCTCTACTGGCAAAAGCACGACGACCCGGCATGGTCGAGTTTGCTGAATTACCCCTGATCCACACGATTTCTTGTTCTACGGGAAAGCCCCAGGTTCAAAAAGATTTCCCCCCGCCTCTGGAAAATCACGGGACAGGCCGTATATGCCCGAAAGCGGAGAAGCCTCCGCTTTCATCCAGAAATTGTGCCCGCAGGGGCAAGGATTCCACATCATGACATCAAAGGTTTGGTTCATCACCGGATCGTCGAAAGGCTTTGGCCGCGTCTGGACCGAGGCCGCATTGGCGCGCGGCGACCGCGTTGCCGCGACCGCCCGTGACGTCGGCACGCTCGCCGATCTCGTGGCAAAATATGGCGATAACGTCGCTGCGATTCAGCTCGACGTCACCGCCAAGAAAGCCGTCGATGCCGCAATCGCCGAAGCACACAAGCGCTTTGGCCGGCTCGACGTCGTCATCAACAATGCCGGTTACGGCCATTTCGGCGCCATCGAGGAAGTCAGCGAGCAGGAAGCCCGCGATCAGATCGAGACCAATGTCTTCGGCTCTCTCTGGGTCACCCAGGCCGCCCTGCCGATCATGCGCGCGCAGCGGTCGGGCCACATCATCCAGATCTCGTCGATCGGCGGCGTCAACGCCTTTGCCTCGCTCGGCCTCTATCATGCCTCGAA
Organism: Mesorhizobium sp. B2-1-8; assembly: GCF_006442545.2. Classification (NCBI taxonomy): domain Bacteria; kingdom Pseudomonadati; phylum Pseudomonadota; class Alphaproteobacteria; order Hyphomicrobiales; family Phyllobacteriaceae; genus Mesorhizobium; species Mesorhizobium sp. B2-1-8. The sequence continues at coordinate 3,084,626 of NZ_CP083952.1, read as the reverse complement.
ATGGGCGCTGGAAGCCTTCAGCCAGTCACTCAGCATCGAGGTCGCGGAATTCGGCATTCATGTCACGCTGGTCGAGCCGGGCGGCTTCTCCACCGACTGGTCGGGAGCATCGGCCAAGGTCTCCAAGCCGATCGAGGCCTATGCGCCTGCCCGCGCCAGGATGGCCGAGCGCCGCGCCAACTCGGTCGCCGGCGATCCCGAGGCGACCGGTCCGGCCATGCTGGCCATCGTCGATGCGGCCGAGCCGCCGCTGCGGGTCTTCTTCGGCGATGGCGGCCTGCCGATGATACGCCAGGAATACGCCAACCGCCTCGCCACTTGGGACAAATGGGACCACGTTTCCGTCATGGCGCAAGGCGCCAACAAGAACCGCAAGGGCTAAAGCCCGGCGACTTCTGCTACGCCGCCTCACAGGCGGCGTAGCTCCCACCTCGGCCACGACGCGAGCGCGCGGCTATGCCTGATAAATCCATTGTTCCGGCACCCGCACCGAAATCTGCTCGCCGGCCCTGACGATGCCGGGCTTTTCAACCCAGGCGACCACGCCGCGCAACCTTTTCGCCGCCTTCGGAAACAACAGCGCGCCGGCTTCAACGTCGGCCATTCCAGCATTTTCGGCGATCGATCGCCCGGCGATGCGGCATGGCCCGTTCTGGGCGTCGACCTTGAGGGTCACGCCACCCTTGAAGAACAGCAAAGTGCCGGCCGGCAGCATCGACAGATGCGGCACGCCTTCGATCACCAGATTGGCACCGATCCACTCAGGCTTGATTTCGGCCAGCCCCATCCGTTCGGCGACGATGGCCAATTCGTCCGCTGCCACGATCGATATCTGCCGTTCGTTGCGCATCTCGGTGCCGCGCGGATACCAGGGTTCACGCCCGCCGGAACGCCGCGTCGGTCCGGCATGGAAGTCGCCTGAAATGCCGTCGAAGTCGAGCCGCAATTCGTCCACCGGACGCGTCTGGAAATCGTCCGCTGGCGCGACATACAGCGCCGCCGCGCGGGCGGTAAGCTTCTTCGACGGAATGATTTCGGTCGGCTTTTCAGCCTCGGGAAAGAGATCCAGCATGGCTTCATTCCTTGGATGACGTGCCCTGGTTTTGCCCTTCGGCCGGCAAGGCCGCAAGAGCGGTTCGGGCCAAAATGCGCAACTCTTCGGTCGACGCGCCGTCCCGTGCCTGGATCGACATGCCGTTCATGACGCCCGCAATATATTTAGCGAAGCCTTCGACGGAGAGGTTTTCCGGCACGTCGCCTTCTGCCTTGCCTTTGGCCAGCCGCGCCGCGATCGCCGCCTCGCTCGCCTTGCGATAGGCCTTGAGCTCATCGGCAATGGCTTGCGCCTGCGGCGAGGCCGCCAGCGCGCCGCTGACGAAAAGACAGCCACCCGGCTTGCCGGGCCTGGAATAGGCCGCCGCCGCGCCCAGCAGCAAGCGCCGGATCGCCTCCCCCGTCGACACCGGCGCGCTCAGCGCTTCCAGCGCGAAGCCTATCTCGGTCTCGTGGTAGCGCGTCAACGCCCCGCGAAACAAAGTCTCTTTGTCGGTGAAGGCGTTGTAGATCTGTGGCGGCGTCAGCCCCATCGCTTCGCGCAGCATGGCCAGCGACGTCGCTTCATAGCCGTGCTCCCAGAAGAGATGCATCGCGGCATCGAGCGCCCGGTCCGGGTCGAATGCGCGCGGCCGGCCGCCGCGTGGTTTGTCCAAGTTTTCCATAGTGATCGATACGAAACCTATTGACTCACCTTTCCCTCATAACATATCAATCGATATGTAACCAGGCAAACCGGAAGATGACCTCCCGGCGAGGGCCGTGCAACCCAAGGAGAAAAGCAATGCCGATCACCGTGACCGCGCCGGAGGGCGTACTGACCCCAGCGGGAGAGCGCGAAATCCTGCCGCGCCTGAGCGCTGCCCTCATCGAAGCCTCCGGCGCCACCGGCAATTCGTTCTTCACCGCGATCGTCGGCGGCACCGTCCATATCCTGCCGCCGCGCGACATTTACGCGGGTGGCGCCAACCGGCCGGTCGTTATGGTCGAGTTGAAGCTGCCCAATATCGCCCTTGGCTCGATCGAAGCCCGCAAGGATTTCGTCACCGCCGCCGCCGGCATCGTCGCCGATCTCTGTATCCCAGAGCACAAGCCGGAAAACACCTGGATCAACATCGTCAATGCGCCCGACGGCGGCTGGGGCATCGGTGACAGGCAATATACCGGCGACGCGCTCATCGCGGCCGCCACCGCCGCCGCGCAGTGACGAACAGGATGATGCGGCTCTCCCCGTCGCTGTTCTTCACCACCAACTGCGAGGCTGCGCTGGCCTTCTACGAACAATGTGGTCTTGGCCGGGCAACGGTCCTGCTGCGCTGGGGTGACAACAATATGCCGGTGCGCACCGAAGCCATGCGCGGAAAAGTCCTGCATGCCCGCTTCGAAGGTCCGGGTGTGCTGTTCCACGCCTCGGACAATGACGACGCGGAGCCGATGAAGGGGTCCGCCATGATGCTGGAATTCGACGGGCCCGCAGCAGCGCCAGAGGTTTTCGCCCGCGAGGAACTTTTCGCACGCATGGCCGCAGGCGGCCGGATCACCGTGCCGTTTGCCCGGCAATATTGGGGGACCAGCTTCGGCATGCTGGTCGACGCCTTCGGCGTGCAGTGGATGTTCAGTTGCTCCAATGAATAGAGGCCAGTCGCTGACCGCTCGATCACAACCTTCTTACCGAAAAACGGCGCCGCGCCGCATTGCCGCCGCGCTGCGTCGGCTTCATGGTGAAGACCAGACCGTCGACGGAGGTTCTCATGCGTCCCGGAGCGGCGATCGCAGCGCTTTGGTTGATCTGGGTGGTCACATGGATGGCGGCGGCCCTATGGGCCGATCCAGTGCAAAAACGCGCCACCATCGGGGCCGAGGCCCGCTATCGCGTCTTCTGGCTGGCCGGCACCGTCCTGCTGTTCGTGCCAGCGCACGGCTATGAAGGCAGGCTGAGATTGTGGACGCCGACCCTTGCGGAAGCTTGGGCCTGCGTTGCCCTGATCGCGCTCGGCATCGGCTTCGCGTGGTGGGCGCGCATCCATCTCGGGCGGTTGTGGTCCGCCACGGTCACCGCCAAGGCGGATCATCGCGTGGTCGACACCGGACCCTATCGCCTGGTCCGGCATCCGATCTACACCGGGCTGCTGCTGTCCGTGCTCGCCACCATGGTGGCGAAGGGCACGGTCTGGGGCATTGTCGGTACGGCCCTGCTCATCATCGGCGTCGTCGTGAAGGCGAGGCTGGAGGAGCGTTTCCTGCGCGGCGAACTCGGCCCCGCCTATGACGACTACGCCAAGCGGGTGCCGATGCTGGTCCCCTTCGCACCTGCCTGACGCGGCGCGACGCTCGATCAGAGCATTTTCAGCAGCGCGCCGCCGATCGAATACCCCGCACCGAAGGCGCAGATCAGGCCGAAATCGGCTGGCTTCATGTCGGCATGGTTTTCCGACAGAGCGACGATGGCGCCGGCGCCCGCCGTATTGCCGAGCCGCTCCAGCACCATGGGCGCGCGGTCATGGCCGACATCGTGGCCGAATGCCAGCTTCAGGATCATCGCATTCATGCGCGCATTGGCCTGGTGCAGCCAGAAGCGCCGGACCGCCTGTGGCGTCAGCCCATGCTCGGCCAGGAATTCGACGATGAATTTATGCCCGGCGACGGTGACTTCCTTGAACACCTTGTTGCCGACCTGCTTGATGAGGTTGCCTTCCAGGTTGATCATGTAGGGATCGTCCTGCGCGGTCCGCGTGTGGTAGCCGAGATTGGTGCGGATGTTGTTCGACATCTGCGTCCAGATGCGCGTGTCCAGCACCTCGAAGCGGCCCGGCCGCTTCTCACCCTGGGCGAGCCCCTCCACGACCATCGACACCGAAGCGTCGCCGAAGATGAAATGCGTCTGCCGATCGCGGAAATTGAGATGGCCGGTGATGATTTCGGGCGTGGTCACCAGGATGCGCTTGTGCGCGCCCGAGCGCACCAGATTGACCGCCATGTGCAGCGCAGCCGCCGCGGACGAACAGCCAAGTCCCATATCGAAGCCGGCACCCCTTGTGCCCAGCGCCTGCTGCATTTCGATTGCGATCGCCGGATACGGCCTCTGCTGATGCGAGGACGAGCAGATCACCAGATCGATGTCCGACGCCGCGATGCCGGCGTGCTCGATCGCCTTCCTGGCCGAAGCGACGCCGAATTCCGCCTGCAGCGAGAGCGCGTCGTCCGAACGCGCCGGAATGCGCGGCGCCATGCGGGTCGGGTCGAGAATACCTTCCCGTTCGATCACATGGCGGGCGCGCACGCCCGAGGCATGGACGATGAAGTCGGAATCCGATTTTTGCAGCAGGGTCTCGCCGGTATCCTGGCGTCGCGCGTTCTCCGTATCGACCCAGGCATTGAAGCTGGCGACCAGTTCCTCATTCGTGATGACAGGCTTGGGAATTTCAGCGCCGATGCCGCTGATGATGACGCGATGCATGTTTCCAGTCCGTCCCGTCCGCGGGCATTGCGGCTTCATGTGGGCGCCGAAACGCTTCGGCGCAACACTTTTCTCACTCGGCCGGTTTACACCGGCTTAAACCAAGGTTTACGCCAGCCTACCCCGCCCGCTTGGCGACAATGAAAATGCGGGGGAAACGCAGCAGCACCTTGCCATCAGCGGTCTTCGGATAGGCCTTGGCGATCTTGGCCGTGTAGCTGTCGAGGAACAGCTTGCGCTCGTCGGCTTCCAGCGGATCGAGAAACGGCTTCAGTCCGGTCGACTTCACCCATTCGACGATCGCCTCGGCGTCGGCCAGCGGATGATTGTAGATGGTGTGCCAGATGTCGAGCCGAGCGGAGAGCGGCGACAGAAGGTCGTAGTAGAACGATACCGGCGGCAGCGGCGCACGGGCCGCGCCCTTTATCTTCGCCGCGAAAGGCATTTGCACCGCGGTCTCCCGCATCAGGCGATGCGAATCCTCGCCCATATTGTCGGGCATCTGGATCGCCAGCGCGCCACCAGGCGCCAGAAAACCCATCAGCCGCTGGAACACCGCTGGATGCGTGGGCAGCCACTGGAACACGGCATTGGCGAAGATGACGTTGACGGGCTCGGCCGGCTGCCATGTCGACGCATCGGCGAGGTCGAAGCTGACATCGGGCAGGCGTGCCCTCGCCTTTTCGATCATGTCAGGCGACGTGTCGAAGCCGCTCACTTGCGCATCCGGCCAACGCTCGACCAGAAGTTCGGTCGAATTGCCCGGCCCGCAGCCGATGTCGACGACGCGGCGCGGAAAATCCACCGGCACCTGGGCCGCGAGGTCACGCGCCGGCCGTGTGCGTTCGTCCTCGAATTTCAGATATTGGGCGGCGGACCAATCAGCCATTTGAGCTCTCCTCGTATCCCTGAGAAATTCGCCGCCCAATGAAGGCCTTACCGCGTCAGCCGCTTGTGCGTCATACGGTGCGGAGCCGCCGCTTCCGCGCCCATGCGGCGCAGCTTGTCCTTCTCGTATTCCTCGAAATTGCCTTCGAACCATTCGACATGCGCGTCGCCCTCGAAGGCAAGCATGTGGGTGGCCATGCGGTCGAGGAACATGCGATCGTGGCTGATGATGACCGCGCAGCCGGCATAGGCTTCCAGCGCGTCTTCCAGCGCGCTCAGCGTTTCCGTATCAAGGTCGTTGGTCGGTTCGTCGAGCAGCAGCACATTGCCGCCGGTCTTCAGCATCTTGGCCAGGTGCACGCGATTGCGCTGGCCGCCCGAGAGATTACCGACCTTCTGCTGCTGGTCGCCGCCACGGAAGTTGAAGGAGGAGCAGTAGGCGCGGCTGTTGACCTCGTGCTTGCCGAGCTTGATGATCTCGGCGCCGCCGGATATCTCTTCCCACACCGTCTTGTTGGCATCGAGTGCGTCGCGGCTCTGGTCGACATAGCCGAGCCTGACCGTCTCGCCGATGCGGACGGTGCCCGCGTCCGGCTTCTCCTGGCCGGTGAACGTCTTGAACAGCGTCGTCTTGCCGGCGCCGTTCGGGCCGATGACGCCGACAATGCCGCCCGGCGGCAACCTGAACGACAGATCCTCGATCAGGAGCTCGTCGCCAAAGCCCTTATTGAGGCCTTCGACCTCGATGACGACATTGCCGAGACGCTCGCTCGACGGAATGACTATCTGCGTGTCGGTCGGCTTGCGGTTCTGTGACTGCTCGACCAGTTCCTCATAGGCCTTGATACGCGCCTTGGACTTGGTCTGCCGAGCCTTCGGCGAGGACTGGATCCACTCGCGCTCGCGCCAGATCGACTTCTGGCGGGCGTCGTCCTCGCGGCCTTCCTGGATCAGGCGCTTGGCCTTGGCGTCGAGATATCTGGTGTAGTTGCCCTCGTACGGGATGCCGCGGCCACGATCGAGTTCGAGAATCCAGCCGGTGACGTTGTCGAGGAAGTAGCGGTCGTGGGTGATGATCAGCACCGAGCCCGGATAGTCGCGCAGGTGCTTTTCCAGCCACGCCGTGGTCTCGGCGTCGAGATGGTTGGTCGGTTCGTCGAGCAGAAGCAGATCGGGCTGTTGCAGAAGCAGCCGGCACAGCGCCACGCGGCGACGCTCGCCGCCGGACAGGTTGGTCACCTCGGAATCCGGCGGCGGGCACTGCAGCGCGTCCATAGCCATCTCGACCTGCTGCTCGAGATCCCACAAATTGAGCCGGTCCATCTCATCCTGGAGCTTGGCGGACTCGTCGGCCGTCTCGTCGGAATAGTTCATCATCAGCTCGTTGTAGCGCTCGATGATGGCGGTCTTCCTGGCAACGCCGTCCATGACGTTTTCCATCACGGTCTTGCTGTTGTCGAGCTGCGGTTCCTGCGCCAAGTAGCCCACGGTCGCGCCCTCAGCCAGCCAGGCCTCGCCCTGGAACTCCTTGTCAAGCCCGGCCATGATGCGCAGGATCGTGGACTTGCCCGAGCCGTTGGGGCCGAGGATGCCGATCTTGGCGTCCGGATAGAAGGACAGATGAACGTTATCGAGCACCTTCTTGGTGCCGTAGGCCTTCGACAGGCCGGACATGTGATAGATGAACTGGCGTGCCACGCGCGCTTTCCCTGAAAAACTGACTGGATTTGCCGAATTGAATGGAGGTTGGCCGCTATGTAGGCGATGCGGCGCCGAACGGCAATCGCTTTTGCCACGTCGAGCCAACCACACGGACATGTGTGCGCTACCGCCGAAGTTTTCAACCGGTCACGAGACGCGCTGAAATCTCCGGTTAACCCTTCCAAGTCAAAACAGGATCGGGTTTGGAATCGCCGGCTTGCCGCGATTTCGAGAGAGAGATCGGATCGACGGCATTGCTGAACAGTTTCCTGCTCCTTGCCGAAGCGGTCGTCTACTTCAGCGTCATGGTGACGCTTTTCCGGTTCCGTAAGCGCATCGGCCTTGGCGTCTTCGTCTGCGCCCTCGGCGTCATGCATTTCCTGGAAACCTATCTCGCCAGCGTCTTTTACGTCGCCCTGCCGTTCGGCCTAGTCTCGCCAGGCTCAGCGGTCATGTTTTCGGGAAAGCTGGTCATGCTGCTTCTGCTTTACATCAAGGAAGACGCCGCCACCGTGCGCCAACCGATCTACGGCCTGCTGCTCGGCAATGTGCTGATGATCGGGCTGGTGCTGCTGCTTCGCCTGCACGCCGTCGCACCACTTCCCGATGGCCGGCTCCCCGACATCGGCTTCATCGACGAGATGGGCTGGCTGATGGTGTGGGGCACGACGCTGCTGGTCATCGACGCCATCCTGATCATCCTGCTCTACGAAAAACTTGGGCGCACTTTGCGCAAGGCGCGGTTCGCGCGCATCCTGATTTCGGTTGCCTGCGTGCTCACCTTCGACCAGGCCGGCTTCTTCACCGCGCTGCATTTCGTTGCCGGAGCACCGATCGCGGTCTTCTTCGGCGGCTGGTTCGCCAAGTTGGCGGCGGCACTGACTTTCAGCGCCATGCTGGTCGCCTATCTCAAATGGTTCGAGGTCCGGGACGTCCAGACGCCACGCGGCCTGACCGACATTTTCGAGACGCTGACCTATCGCGAACGCTACGAGGCGCTGGTCGAGCATGTCGGCCGCGACGGCCTCACCGGCCTGCTGCACCGCGGACGCTTCGACGCCGACGGTGAGGCCGCCGTCCAGTCCAGCCTGCGCACGGCGAGGCCGCTCAGCCTGCTCGTCGTCGATGTCGACCACTTCAAGTCGATCAACGACCGTTTCGGCCATGCCGAGGGCGACAAGGTGCTGAAGGCGGTCGCGACCGTACTTTGCGAGGCGGCAGGCGCCGAGGACCAGGTGTTCCGGATCGGCGGCGAGGAATTCGCCATCCTGAGTTCGCGTCCGCATTCCGTCGCCAGGCTGTTTGGCGAAAGCGTCCGCACCGCGCTCAAGGCATCGGCCGCCACCAGCCGCTTCGAACTGACCGTCAGCGCCGGTGTTTCCACCGTCAGCGAAACGACGCAGTGCCTGGCCGACCTGTTCGCGCTCGCCGACCAGCGCCTCTACAAGGCGAAATCTACCGGACGCGACCGAGTCGTCGGTGAACCGGGCGGGCATGAGGCCGACGCCGCAATTGCCTGGACCAGGTCAGCCCAGGTCTAGCTCTCTCCGCGACGGCCGCTCCGGCCTACCGGAAGCGGCGATCCCGCACTTACTGGAAGCCGATCGGATCGACCGTGCCCGTCGGGCAACCGGCCTTGTTGGTCGGCACCGAGGCCAGCAGCAGGTCCTTGAGCGAGCTGTTGGGGCCGATCGGACCGGCAAGGCCGAGCGTCAGTTCGCCGATCAGCCGCCGGCCACTCGACGGATCGATAAGGCAGGACACACGCACCCGGTCCCCCGCCCCTGCGCCGAAGGCCTGGTCGAAGGCACCGCGGATCTGGTCCGCCGTCAGCTTGCCACCGATGTTCTTGGCGAAGAGGTCGCGCACGGGCGAGCGGTTGACCTCACGCATCAAATGGAGGGCGTCGGAAAAATACTCCTGCTGGCTTTTGCCGTAGCAGGTGCCGTGCTTGATCCATTCATGTCGTTCCAGCTTCGAGGCGGTGCCCGGCATCACCTTGTCGAGCTCGGTGCGGGTGTCCGCATCGAGGTTGACCGGTGGCAGGTCCTGCCAGTGGGCCGGACTGTCATTGGCCTTGTCGCTGGCCGAAGCCTGGCAATAGAAATTGCCGTTCGGCTGCGGCCACAGGCCGTGCAGTGTGAAATTGGTGGCATCAAACTCGCTGGGATTTTGCGCCTTGCATTCGGTCTTGTTCGACTTGGTCTCGCAGAAGGCCGGCTGCCAGCTCAACGCGAAGACATATTCGGGCTTTCCCGCGGGCGCGGGCTTGCCTTGCCCGCTCGGTGCCGCCGGCACGGTCGCGGCACTGCTGCCCGAGAGATGACCGCAGCTCACCTTCACCCAGCGGCGCTCGGGATCGGCGCCCGGCACCAGGATGAGGTAGTGGGTCGGAGCGTCCTTGTTGCCGGCCAGCAATTGGTAGGTCTTGCCCGCATCGGTCGAGACACTGCCGGGGTTCTTGCCGTTCTTGATCGCCTGCGTCGCCGGACAGGCAGCGTCGGCCACGAAGGTGCCGCTCATCTTGACGTCGGCATGCGCCGCGCCTGCCAGCGATCCCGCCAGCAAGGCCAATCCGAAAACAACAGCAACGCGCATGGAGAATCCCCTGCTGGAAAGTGGGCGACAGACTGAAGCTGTCTCCATGTCAGAATTGCGATATTTTGCAGGCCCCTGGCAAGAAAGATCGTCGCGGAAAAGCCGGCAGGCCGGATTGACGCAAATCTGGCACCGGCGCACAGGTTGGACATCACGAGGGCGGAGCCAGGGGGAGACCAGCGGGCATGCCATTCAGCCAGCAGCGCGTGGTCCGCTCGCCGACCGGCGCCGACCTCAATCTGTTCGTCCGGCAGGCCGACAGCTCTCCACGCGCGGTGGTCCAGATCAATCATGGCCTGGCCGAACATGCCTCGCGCTACGATCGCTTCGCCGGTTTCCTGGCCGCCCGGGGCTTCCATGTCTATGTCCACGACCACCGTGGCCATGGCGCGACCAAGGCACCCGACGCGCCGCTCGGCAGATTCGCCGACAAGGACGGCCCGGCCAAGGTGATCGCCGATGTCGACGCCGTCCACGATCTCATCGCCGGCGAGCAGCCTAACCTGCCGGTGATCCTTCTCGGCCACTCGATGGGCGCGTCCGTGGCGCTGAACTACCTGTTACGACACTCCGGGCGCGTTCGTGCGGCGGCGATCTGGAACGGCAATTTCTCGCATGGCCTGCTCGGCCAGGTGGCGCTCGGTATTCTCGCCTGGGAACGGATGCGGCTGGGCTCCGATGTCCCGTCGCGCCTGCTGCCGAAACTGACTTTCCAGGCCTGGGGCAAGGCGGTGCCCAACCATCGCACGCTGTTCGACTGGCTGTCGCGCGACGAGGCGGAGGTGGCGAAATACATCGCCGATCCACTCTGCGGCTGGGATGCCTCCATTTCGATGTGGCGCGATGTGATCGCCATGGCGCTGAACGGCGGCAAGGATGCAGGCTTTGCCGCCATTCGCCGCGACATCCCTGTCGCCATCGTCGGCGGCGAAAAGGACCCGGCCTCGGACTACGGCAAGGGCATCACCCATCTCGCCAGCCGCATGCGCACGATGGGCTTTTCGAATCTGGTTTCAAAGGTTTACGCCGACACCCGCCACGAAAGCCTGAACGACGTGAACCGGGACGTCATCATGGACGATTTCGCCACCTGGGCGGACACTGTCTTGAAGGGGTGACGGGTTGGCCCATTGCAAGGACCGTGACAGCCGCTACCGGGCTTGATAGAGGCTCTGCTTTCGCAGCAATCAGGATGATTGCGGCAAACACGGTGATTTATGGCCGAACCCCCGCTGAAAGGCATCCGCGTCGTCGAACTCGCCCGCATTCTTGCCGGGCCCTGGGCCGGGCAGTTGCTTGCCGATCTCGGCGCTGATGTCATCAAGGTCGAGAGCCCCGATGGCGGCGACGACACCCGCAAATGGGGTCCGCCCTTCGTCATGAGCCATGACGGCGAGAACCTGTCGGCCGCCTATTACCATTCCTGCAATCGCGGCAAGCGCTCCATCGCCATCGATTTCTCGACGCCGGAAGGCGCCGAGACCGTGCGCCGACTGGTCGCGACGGCGGATGTGCTGATCGAGAACTTCAAGCTCGGCGGCCTGAAGAAATACGGGCTCGACCATGACAGCCTTCGCAAGATCAACCCTCGCCTGGTCTACTGCTCCATCACCGGCTTCGGTCAGGACGGGCCCTATGCGCCACGCGCGGGCTACGACTTCATCATCCAGGCCATGGCCGGCATGATGTCGATCACCGGCGAAGCCGGCCGCGAGCCGCAGAAGGCCGGCGTCGCCATCTCGGATATCTTCACCGGCCTTTATTCGGTCATCGCCATCCAGGCCGCCTTGCGTCATGCCGAACAGACCGGCGAAGGCCAGCGCATCGACATGGCGCTGTTCGACACGCAAATCTCAGCGCTCGGCAACCAGAACCTCAACTATCTCGTTTCCGGCAAGTCGCCGGTGCAGATGGGCAATGCGCATATGAACATTGCCCCCTACGAAGTGCTCCCGGTCAGGGACGGCCACATCATCCTGGCTGTCGGCAACGACGGCCAGTTCGCCAAGTTCTGCGCTGCGGTCGGGCTGGACGATTTGCCGGCCAATCCCGATTTCACCACCAATCCGGCCCGCGTCGCCAACCGCGTGGAACTTCGCGCACGCATCATCGAGGCGCTGAAGATTTTTGATCGCGATCCGCTGCTGGCGAAGCTCGAAGCCGCCAGCGTGCCGGCAAGCCCGATCAACACGATCGGCCAGATGTTCGCCGATCCGCAGACCATTGCCCGCGGCATGCGGCTCGATCTCGACGACGGCCATGGCAATCGCCTGCCGTCGGTGCGCGCGCCGATGGTGATGTCCGAAACGCCGCTCGTCTACGAGCGTCCCTCGCCGCGCCTTGGCGAGCACACTGACGAAATCCTTGCCGAACTGGAGAACTCTGGGAAATGAAGACCGGTGGACAACTGATCGTCGACGCCCTCGAAGCCAACGGCACCGACCGCATCTTCTGCGTGCCTGGCGAATCCTACCTTGCGGTGCTCGACGCGCTGCATGACTCCTCGATCCGCACCATCGTCTGCCGCCAGGAAGGTGGCGCCGCCATGATGGCCGATTGTCAGGGCCGGCTGACCGGCAAGCCCGGCATCTGCTTCGTCACCCGCGGCCCCGGCGCCACCAACGCTTCGGCAGGCATCCACATCGCCATGCAGGATTCGGTTCCGCTCATCCTGTTCATCGGCCAGGTCGCCAGCCACGCCAAGGAGCGCGAGGCGTTCCAGGAGGTTGATTACGTCAGGTTCTTCGGCGACATCGCCAAATGGGTGGTCGAGATCGACGACGCCTCGCGCATCCCCGAATTCGTTACCCGCGCCTTCGCGATAGCGACGTCGGGCCGCCCCGGCCCGGTCGTCGTCTCGCTGCCGGAGGATATGCTGACCAGCGTCGTCGAAGCGCCGAAAGCCTTGCCGCACACGCCCGTCGAAACGCGGCCCGGCGAAGCCGAACTCGACGCACTGGAGAAGCTTCTGGCCAAGTCCACCAGGCCTTTCGTCATTCTCGGCGGAACACGCTGGGATGCCGAGGCCGTGGCGAGGATGCAGGCGATATCAGAGGCTTGGTCGTTGCCGGTCGGATGCTCTTTCCGGCGCCAGATGCTGTTCGACCACCTTCATCCGAACTATGCCGGCGATGTCGGCATCGGCATCAATCCGAAGCTGGCGACAGCGATCAAGCAGGCGGACCTCGTGCTGCTGATCGGAGGCCGCATGGGCGAGATGCCCTCTTCCGACTACACGCTGCTGAAAAGCCCCTACCCCGACCAGACGCTGGTGCACGTCCATGCGGACGCCAGCGAACTCGGCCGGGTCTACCGTCCGACGCTGGCGATCAATGCCTCGCCAGCGGCTTTCGTCGAGGCCTTCGCCAAGCGCAAGCCGGCCGGAACGCCATCATGGGCGGCCGAGACACCCAGGCATCACGCTGCCTATCTCGAATGGTCGACGCCACCACAGACCGGCCCCGGCGCGGTGCAGATGGGTCCGATCATGGACTATCTGGAAAAAGTGTTGCCCGACGATACCATCCTGACCAATGGCGCCGGCAATTATGCGACTTGGGTTCATCGCTTCCACCGTTCCCGCCGCTTCGGCACGCAGGCCGCGCCGACGTCGGGCTCGATGGGTTACGGCACGCCGGCGGCGGTCGCCGCCAAGGTGCTTTATCCGGAGCGCACCGTGGTTGCGTTTGCCGGCGACGGCTGCTTCCTGATGAACGGCCAGGAATTCGCCACCGCCGTACAGTACGACCTGCCGATCATCGTGATTGTCGTCAACAACGGCATTTACGGCACCATCCGCATGCACCAGGAGCGCGAATATCCCGGGCGTGTCGTCGGCACCGATCTGAAGAACCCCGATTTCGCGGCACTTGCCCGCGCCTATGGCGGCCATGGCGAGACGGTGGAGAAGACAGCTGATTTCGCGCCTGCCTTCGAGCGCGCGCGAACCAGCGGCAAGCCGGCGATCGTCGAGATCAGGCTCGATCCCGAGGCAATCACGCCGACCCGGACGATGACCCAGATACGCGACAAGGTTTAAGGGCCGCCAGGCTGAATTCCCTGGCGCGCCCGTCTGTCCCGCTGGGCTTCGGCTCCTTCGGCTCCTCCTACATCGCCTTTTCGATCTGACCGCGGATCTCGCCGTCCTTGTGGGCCGCCGTATGCACGTTGACGTAATATTTGCCGGCCTCCAGATCAGCGGCCTGCGCATCCGTCAGCGTCGCCGACCCCTTGATCGGGCTCTTGAGCTTGCCTTTGAACGGGATCACGGGGTCCGCGTTTTCACCCATTGCCGCCGGGCCGTGGATATGCGCGGCCACCGCCGGGCCGCTGAGGCCGGAATACTTCACGTTCCAGCTGAGCTTCTTCTTCGTGGTGTCGAAGGTGAGAGTGGCCGTCCCCTTGCCCTTCGTGGTGACGGGCGGGCTCTGCTGGCCGCCATCCAGGGTCGCCTTGTATTTTACCATCTCGGCCATGGCCGGTGATGCGAACAGGAAAGCGGTGGAAATGGCGAGCGCCGATAGCGCCGGCAAGAAGGAGTGTGCGCGCATGAAGAACCTCCGATTGCAACAAGCATCCGTCACGGTCCCCCGACGCGCGCATGCTTCAATGCAACGGCTGGTTGGCATAATGTATCCCCGCACACGGTTTTGTGATCGGAGCGAATGGAAAGGGGCGGTCGCCCGCCCCCTTTTGGTGTCAGCCGTCAAAACGGTCGCAGGCGCTGTTGATCGCGCCTGCCGGGCTTATTTGACCGCCTTGTCGGTGATGGCGGTGGTGTAGGCGCCGGTCGGCTCCTTGGTGATGATCTTCTGGTCGAGCAGCGCCTTGGCGGTGCGCTCGTAGGTCGCCGGATCGAGCTTGCCGTCGGCATTGTCGATCAGCTTGGCGACTTCGCTCATCATCCGCTTCTGGTGGTTCTCGTCCTGGCCGCCGCCATCCATGACGATGCCAGCAGCCTCGTCATTGTTGTCGATGGCGTATTTCCAGCCCTTCATCGAAGCGCGCACGAAACGCACCATCTTGTCCTCGAAGGCTGGATCCTTGAGCTTGTCTTCCGACGCATAGAGCCCGTCCTCGAGCAGGTCGTTGCCCATGGCCGAGTAGTTGAACACGGTGAGCTGTTCGGGCTTGTAGCCGGCGTCGATCAGCTGCCAGTACTCATTGTAGGTCATGACCGAGATGCAGTCCGCCTGCTTCTGGATGAGCGGCTGCACGTCGAAACTCTGCTTGAGAACGGTGACGCCATCGGGGCCGCCATCGGTCTTTAGGCCAAGCTTGTTCATCCAGGCGTAGAACGGATATTCATTGCCGAAGAACCAGACGCCCAGCGTATGACCCTTGAAGTCGGCTTCGCTCTTGATCGGACCATCCTTCGGGCAGACCAGCTCCATGCCAGCCTTCTTGAACGGCTGGGCGATGTTGACCAGTGGCACGCCCTTTTCGCGCGCGGCGAGCGCGCCGCCCATCCAGTCGACGATCACATCGGCGCCGCCGCCGGCGATCACCTGCTCTGGCGCGATATCGGGGCCACCCGGCTTGATGTCGACGTCGAGGCCTTCGGCGTCATAGAAACCCTTGGCCTTGGCGACATAGTAGCCGGCAAACTGCGCCTGCGTGACCCATTTCAGCTGCAAGGTCACCTTGTCGGCGGCCATTGCCGGGAAAGCGGCCAGCGACATCGCGCCGGCCAGAACTGGAATAATAAGTCTTTTCATTTTTTTACCCTCTGAAGTTAGTGCCCTAAACCCACCGCCCCTATCCACCACGGACAGAGGGATGCCAAAACGTGACGGCCCTTTCGACAAGGGCTACCACGCCATAAAAGACCGAACCCGCAAGTGCTGCAACTGCGATTTCGGCCCAGACCATGTCGATGTTCATCCGCCCGACCTCGGTCGAAATGCGGAATCCCATGCCGACGACTGGCGTGCCGAAGAACTCGGCGACGATGGCGCCGATCAGCGCCAGCGTCGAGTTGATCTTCAGCGCGTTGAAGATGAACGGCGCCGCCGCCGGCAGCCGCAGCTTGACGAGCGTCGGCCAATAGCCGGACGCATAGGTGCGCATCAGGTCGCGCTCCATATGGCCGGACGCGGCGAGCCCGGCGACGGTGTTCACCAGCATAGGAAAGAAGGTCATGATGATGACCACAGCCGCCTTGGACTGCCAGTCGAAACCGAACCACATGACCATGATCGGCGCCACGCCGATTATCGGCAGCGCCGAGACCATGTTGCCGATCGGCAAGAGCCCGCGCCGCAGGAACGCCACGCGGTCGGCGAGAACAGCGGTGATGAAGCCCGCGCCGCTGCCCACGACATAACCGAAGAGCACCGCCTTGAAGATGGTCTGCCGGACATCGGCACCGAGCACGGGTAGCGAACCGGCGATGCGCGCGCCGATGGCGCTCGGCGGCGGCAGCAGGATGAAAGGGATGCCGGCGCCGCGCGTGACCGCTTCCCAGATGATCAGGATCCAGGCGCCGAAGATCGCCGGGATGATCAGGCGCAGCGCGGTCCGTGCCCAGCTTGCCGTAGGGCGCAGTCCAGACAAGACCGCGACACAACGCCAGCCAAGCAGCCAGGCGGCCGCGAGCAGTAGGAAATATGGCGCCCGCGCCAGACCTTCGAAGCCGGCAATGCCGCCGATGAGCAGCCAGGCCGCCAGATGCGCACCGATGAAAAGCACGAAAGCCTCGACCATGGGCGGTAATTTGGCCATGGAGATCAAAGCGGCGAGAAGCAGCGCGCCGAAGATCAGCCAGCTCGTCGCTCCATAGGGATAGATCAACGTCCCGGCAGGCTGCGCCAGCGGATCCACTTTTGGCGCTGCGATCGTTCCGAGCGCAACGGCGATCAGGCAAAGTACGATAGCGAGCACCGCTTGCCAGGAGAGTTTCAGCGAATTCATGCCGGCCTCCCGCCCATGGCGCGGTCGACGAGGCGCCCGGCCATGCCAACCACCATCACAAGCAGTGCCGCCACGATCGAACCAGCGACCAGCGCCGACCAGATGTCGATGGACTGGCTGTAATAGGCGCCGGCCAACAGCTTGGCGCCGATGCCGGCGACCGCGCCGGTCGGCAGTTCGCCGACGATGGCGCCGACCAGGCTCGCCGCCACTGCCACCTTCATCGAGGTGAACAGGAACGGCACCGAGGCCGGCACGCGCAATTTCCAGAAGGTCTGCGCGCGGCTGGCATTGTAGGTGTGCATCAGGTCGAGATGCATAAGTTCGGGCGAGCGCAGCCCCTTCACCATGCCGACGGTGACCGGGAAGAACGACAAATAGGTCGAGATCATCGCCTTCGGGATCAGACCGGTGATGCCGATGGCCGCCAGCACGACGATGATCATCGGTGCCACCGCCAGGATCGGAATGGTCTGCGAGGCGATGATCCACGGCATCAGGCTGCGGTCGAGCGTCGCCACATGGACGATGCCGACGGCGATGACGATGCCGAGCGCGGTGCCGAAGGCAAAGCCGAGCAGCGTCGACGACAGCGTTACCCAGGCGTTGTAGACCAGGCTGCGATTCGAGGTGATGGGCCGCAGAAAAGTGTTCTCGAAGAAATTCACCGCCACCTGATGCGGTGCCGGCAGCGTCGGCTTCGGCTGCGACAGCGTCTTGCCGATGAATTCGACGGTGCCTGGCGTTTCGTTTGCGCGGGTATCGAGATCGCGCTGGAACGGCGCGTTGAGGATGACGGCGAAAACGTACCAGAGCACGATGACGCCGGCGAGGATCGAGGTGACCGGGATGAGTTTGTCGCGGAAGGTGTCCATCTAGCGATCCTCGCCGGGCTGGCGCCCTCCTCTCCCCAACGGGGAGAGGGTGGCCGGAGCGAAGCGGAGGTCGGGTGAGGGGGTAGAAATCTTTCCGTCAAGGCAAGCCAAGATCGTATCAAGGACCGCTCGGCGCTCGGCCAACACTTCGTGGTTCCAGAATCTCAGAACGGAATACCCTTGGCCGTTCAGCCAAGCGGTTCTCACGGCATCGGCTGGGGAATCCGCGTGCTGGCTGCCGTCAAGTTCGACAATCAGGCCGTTCTCGCGGCAAACGAAATCGGCGATGAAGGGTCCGAGAGGCACTTGCCTCACAAATTTGTAACCGTTGAGATGACGGCCTCTCAGTTCGCCCCAAAGTCTGTATTCAGCCTCGGTCTCGTCAACCCGCAGCCTTCGGGCGCGTTCGGTTGCCCCGACCTTCCTTTTGGTCGGATCTGTCGGCGCTGCCCCCTCACCCGACCTCCGCTTCGCTCCGGCCACCCTCTCCCCGTGGGGGAGAGGAGGAAGCTCATCCTGCCCCCACTCAATCATCATAACTATGCCCTGCCCTCAAGCCATCGCGCACGCGCGCGGCGATCGCCAGGAACTCCGGCGTCTCGCGGATGTCGAGCGGCCGCTCCTTCGGCAGCGTCGATTCGATGACATCGCTGACCCGGCCCGGACGCGGCGACATGACGACGATGCGCGTCGACAGGTAGACGGCTTCCGGAATGGAATGGGTGACGAAGCAGATGGTCTTGTTCGTCCGTCCCCACAGTTCAAGCAATTGCTCGTTGAGGTGGTCGCGCACGATCTCGTCCAGCGCGCCGAACGGCTCGTCCATCAGCAGGAGGTCGGCGTCGAAGGCAAGCGCACGCGCGATCGAGGCGCGCTGCTGCATGCCGCCGGAAAGCTGCCAGGGATACTTCTTCTCGAAGCCACTGAGATTGACGAGGTCGAGCGTGCGCTTGATGCGCTCCGCCTGCTCGGCCCTGGACAGGCCCATGATCTCCAGCGGCAGCGCGACATTGCGTTCGATGGTGCGCCAGGGAAACAGGGCGGCTGCCTGGAAGACATAGCCATAGGCGCGTTTCTCGCGCGCCTGTTCCGGCGTCATGCCGTTGACCGAAATCGCCCCCGAGGTCGGCTTTTCCAGATCGGCGATGACGCGCAGCAAAGTGGTCTTGCCGCAGCCCGACGGCCCGATGAAGGAGACGAACTCACCCTTGCCGATGGTCAGGTCGACATTGGACAGCGCCTGCACCGGCCCGTCATTGGTCTGGAAGGTGAGGCCAAGTTTGTTTGCCGAAACGACGGCTGGCGAAGTTCCCGTCATCGGTTGCGGCCTGCCTGTTCCCGCGGCGCCGTCCCGATTCCGATTGCTTTTATCGCGATGTTGTTTTCCATTCGACCCGTCCCATTGGCCTTCAGTCCTGCTGACTTTGTTCCACTCAACCGACGCCCGGAGTTTCCCGATGTCGCCTAAACCCACTTGTCATCTTATCCGCCCTGAAAGCACTTATGAAGGCAAGCAGGGTCTGACCTATTTCGCCGGCATCGCCACCGAGTCGGTCGGCTCTTCCGGCATCTGCATGCACGTGCTCACCATGCCGCCCGGCGCCCGCGCCAAGGCGCATCTGCACGAGAACCATGAAACGGCGATCTACGTGCTCTCCGGCGAGGTCCATACCTGGTATGGCGACCGGCTGGAGCATCACATCGTCGTCAAGGCCGGTGACCTCTTCTACATTCCCGCAGGGGTGCCGCATTTGCCTGCCAATCTGAGCAACGCCCCCTCCTCCGCCGTCATCGCCCGCACCGACCCCAACGAACAGGAAAGCGTCGTCCTGTTGCCGGAACTGGATGCGCTGGTCGCCTGAGACCGGCATTGGCCGGTGGGCAGTCCGCATGGGGAATGCAGGTAGAACAATTGCCTCAGGCCGGCGCCGCCCCTCATCGCCCTGCCGGGCACTTCTCCCCGTATAGTGACGGGGAGAAGGGCGATGAGTGCGACCTCGGTGCTCTTTCTGGCAACGCAGGCGATTGGCGAAATCGTTCGCGACGGCGTCCTTCTCCCCGTCTCTATACGGGGAGAAGATGCCGGCAGGCAGATGAGGGGCGGCGCCGACCTCGGCAATCATCGGCACCGAGACATTTCCATATGGGTGTTGCCATCCAAGGTCAGTATCGCGGTTGCCGCCATCGCGGGAGCAAGAGTCCGCATCCTCAAACCCCGGTCGCCGGAATGCCGGTCCGCTCGACCTTGCGCGGCGCGGTGATCTCTTTCCAGGTCGACAGCGCCCGGTTGACCGCGGCATTCGGCTCGCGGCCGACGAACTGGCCATGGCCGGGCTTTGCCTTCACCTCGGCTTCCTCGATCGACAACTCGCCGCGCGAGAAGACGAAGCGCGGCAGACCCGTCACCTCGACGCCTTCGAAGACGTTGTAGTCGATGACAGACTGCTGCTTCTTCGAAGAAATCGTCTTTTTGCGCTGGGGATCCCAGACGATGATGTCGGCATCGGCGCCTTCGACGATGGCTCCCTTTTTCGGATACATGTTGAGGATCTTGGCGATGTTGGTCGAGGTCACCGCGACGAACTCGTTCATCGTCAGCCGCCCGGTGTTGACGCCCTTGGTCCACAGCACCGGCAGCCGGTCCTCGAGACCGCCCGTGCCGTTGGGGATCTTGGTGAAATTGCCGACGCCGAAGCGCTTCTGCTCGGTGGTGAAGGCGCAATGGTCTGTCGCCACCACCTGCAGCGATCCGGCCTGCAAGCCGGCCCACAGAGAATCCTGGTGCAACTTGTTGCGGAAGGGCGGGCTCATCACGCGGCGCGCGGCATGGTCCCAGTCCTTGTCGAAATACTCGCTCTCGTCCAGCGTCAGGTGCTGGATCAGCGGCTCGCCGAACACGCGCATGCCTTTCTGGCGGGCCCGGCGGATCGCCTCGTGGCTCTGCTCGCAGGAGACGTGCACGACATAGAGCGGCACGCCGGCCATGTCGGCGATCATGATGGCGCGGTTGGTCGCCTCGCCCTCCACTTCCGGCGGGCGAGAATAGGCATGCCCTTCGGGGCCATTGTTTCCGGCGGTAAGCAGCTTCTGCGACAGGGCAGCGACCACATCGCCATTCTCGGCATGCACCAGCGGCAGCGCGCCGAGGTCGGCGCAGCGCTGGAACGACGCGTACATCTCGTCGTCGTCCACCATCAGCGCGCCCTTGTAGGCCATGAAGTGCTTGAACGAAGTGATGCCCTTGTCGACGACGGTGGCCATCTCGTCGAACACCTGCTTGCCCCACCAGGTGATCGCCATGTGGAAGGAATAATCGCAGGCAGCCTTCGAGGTCTTGTTGTCCCACATCTGCAAGGCCTCGAGCAGCGATTGCTGTGGGGACGGCAGGCAGAAATCGACCACCATGGTGGTGCCGCCGGCAAGGGCCGCGCGCGTGCCGGATTCGAAATCGTCGGCGGAATAGGTGCCCATGAACGGCATTTCGAGATGGGTATGCGGATCGATGCCACCCGGCATCACATAGCAACCGGTGGCATCATACTCATGGTCGCCATGCAGGCCCGAGCCGATGGCGACGATCTTGCCGTGCTGCATCAGCACGTCGGCCTTCCACGTGCGATCGGCGGTGACGATGGTGCCGTTCTTGATGACTTTGGTCATTTTGCTGTTCCCTGTTCTTCTCTTCGCGCTTCTTGGTGAGCGACGTTTGAAGGTAAATCCTCTTGGCTCACTCCACGATGACGGCCGTCTCCACCACCGCGTGGAACAGAACGTCGGCTCCGGCCGCGGCCCATTCCTTGGTGATCTCTTCCGCCTCGTTGTGGCTCAACCCATCCACGCAAGGGCACATCACCATGGCGGTCGGCGCGACGCGATTGATCCAGCAGGCGTCGTGGCCAGCACCTGAGACGATGTTGCGGTGCGTATAGCCAAGCCGCTCGGCGGCATCGCGGATCGCTTTGACGCAGCCCTTGTCGAAAGTGACCGGATCGAAATGACCGACCTGCTCGATCTCGTATCGGATATCGAGCGCATCGCAGATCGTGTCTATGCCTTCGCGGATACGCCCATCCATGGCGTCGAGCACTTCCTTCTCCGGCGAGCGGATGTCGATGGTGAAGACGGTACGTCCGGCGATGATGTTGCGCGAGTTGGGATAGACCTCCATGTGGCCGACCGCGCCGACGGCATCGGGCTGGTAGTCCATGGCGATCTCGTGCACCAGTTCGATTACACGAGCCATGCCGAGCCCGGCATTGCGGCGCTTGGGCATCGGCGTCGAGCCGGTATGCGCTTCCTTGCCGGTCAGCGTCACCTGTAGCCATTTCAGGCCCTGGCCGTGGGTGACGACGCCGATGTCGATGTCTTCGTCCTCCAGGATCGGGCCCTGTTCGATATGCAGTTCGAAGAAAGCATGGATCTTGCGATCGCCGACCTTCTCGGTGCCCTTCCAGCCGATGCGCTCCAGTTCCTCGCCGAATTTCTTGCCGTTCTTGTCCGTGTGCTTGTAGACATCGGCCTGGTCGAGCACGCCGGCAAACACGCCGGACGCCATCATGGCGGGAGCGAAGCGCGCGCCCTCCTCGTTGGTCCAGTTGGTGACGACGATCGGATGTTTCGTCTTGATGTCGAGATCGTTGAGCGAGCGCACGATCTCAAGGCCGCCGAGAACGCCGAGAACGCCGTCATACTTGCCGCCGGTCGGCTGCGTATCGAGATGGCTGCCGACATAGACCGGCGGCAGGCTGGGGTCGGTGCCTTCGCGGCGGGCAAACATGGTGCCCATCTCGTCGACGCCCATTTCGAGCCCGGCCGCATCGCACCAGCGCTTGAACAGGTGCCGGCCCTCGCCGTCCTCGTCGGTCACGGTCTGGCGATTGTTGCCGCCGGCAATGCCGGGGCCGATCTTCGCCATCTCCATGATGGAATCCCACAAGCGGTCTGAATTGATTCGCAGATTTTCGCCGGGTGCGGCCATCTCAAGTTCCCATCTACACCAGGAGTCTTGTCGCCCCTTGAGTGATTTGCATCCTGACCGTATGGTCAGCTTTCAGACTACACAACCTGACCAAGCGGTCAACTAGAATCTTGGGGAAGACATGACCGAAGCCACCCGCCCCATGCGGCGCCAGGACATCCGCCGGGAGAACGAAAAAGCCATTCTGCTCGCCGCCGAAAAGGTGTTCGCCGAGGCGGGGTTTGGCGGCGCCACGATGCAGTTGATCGCCGATCTGGCGGGTTTGCCAAAGGCAAATCTCCACTACTATTTCGCCACCAAAGAAGAACTCTACCGATCCGTCGTCCAGAATATTTTTGAAATCTGGCTACAGGCGGCCAATTGCTTCGATGCGGCGCGCGGGCCGATTGACGGCATCAGTGCCTATATCGACGCCAAGATGGAGATATCGCGCCGCCATCCGGACGGCTCCAAGGTCTGGGCTTCCGAAGTGATGCACGGTGCGCCGGTGCTTCAGGACTATATGGAATCGACGCTGCGCGAATGGACCGACGGCCGCGTCGAGATCATCCGGCGCTGGATCGAGGAACGCAAGATGGACCCGGTGGATCCGCGCCACCTGCTCTACATGCTTTGGGCGGCGACCCAGCATTATGCCGATTTCGGCCATCAGATCGAGACGCTCAACGGCGGCAAGCCTCTGTCCGACCGGCAATGGCGGGAAGCCAAGGAAAATATCAAACGGGTGATCCTGACCGGAATCGGCGCACAGCCCGCCTGACTGCGGCCGCCCTTTGCCACAACAGATTCAGGTCAGCGCGGCGCCGCGCTGACCTGCCGGTTTGCGGCTACTCTCGCCTGCGTCGGGAGGGTGGCCGCGGTGGTGCCTCAGTCGATAGACCGCAGCACTTCACGCACATGGTCGATCAGTTCGTTGATCTGGCCCTTGGTGATGATCAGCGGCGGCGACAGCGCGATGATGTCGCCGGTGGTGCGGATCAGCGCGCCGCGCTCGAACGCCTTGACGAAGGCCGAGAAGGCCCGCTTGGTCGGGCTGCCGGCGATCGGCGCCAGCTCGATCGCGCCGATCAGGCCGATGTTCCTGATGTCGATGACATGCGGCTCGCCCTTCAGCGAATGCAGCGCGTCTTCCCAATAAGGCGCCAGCTCCTCGCCACGCGTCAGCAGGCCCTCTTCCTTGTAGGTGTCGAGCGTTCCGAGTGCTGCCGCACACGCGATCGGATTGCCCGAATAGGTGTAGCCGTGGAAGAACTCGATCATGTGCTCCGGTCCGGTCATGAAGGCGTCGTGGATTTCCTTCTTCACGAACACGGCGCCCATCGGGATGACGCCGTTGGAGACGCCCTTGGCGGTGGTCATGATGTCGGGCGTGACGCCGAAATAGTCGGCGGCGAACGGTGCACCGAGACGGCCGAAACCGGTGATGACCTCGTCGAAGATCAACAGGATGCCGTGCTTGGTGCAGATTTCGCGCAGCTTCTCGAGATAGCCCTTCGGTGGCAGGATGACGCCGGTGGAGCCGGCGACCGGTTCGACGATGACGGCGGCGATGGTCGAGGCATCATGCAAAGCGACGATACGCTCCAGCTCGTTGGCGAGCTCCGCGCCATGCTCCGGCACGCCCTTGGAGAAGGCGTTCTTCTCCGGCAGGTGCGTGTGCGGCATGTGGTCGACGCCGCCCAGCAGCGTGCCGAACATCTTGCGGTTGGTGACGATGCCGCCGACCGAGATGCCACCGAAATTGACACCGTGATAACCGCGCTCGCGACCAATGAGGCGGGTGCGTGAGCCCTCGCCCTTCACGCGGTGATAGGCGATCGCCATCTTCAGCGCCGTCTCGACCGATTCCGAACCGGAATTGGTGAAGAACACATGGTCCATGCCCTTGGGCGCGACATCGACCAGGCG
Source organism: Mesorhizobium sp. B2-1-8 (assembly GCF_006442545.2). Classification (NCBI taxonomy): domain Bacteria; kingdom Pseudomonadati; phylum Pseudomonadota; class Alphaproteobacteria; order Hyphomicrobiales; family Phyllobacteriaceae; genus Mesorhizobium; species Mesorhizobium sp. B2-1-8. Next base: position 3,060,256 of record NZ_CP083952.1, on the reverse strand, counting down.
GTTGGCCAGCTCGAACACGATCGGATGACCCATCTGGAAGGCCGGGGCGTAGTCGAGTTCGGCGGCCTGTTGCTGGATCGCCTCCGTGATCTTCGGACGGCAATGGCCGGCATTGACGCACCACAGGCCGGCGGTGCCGTCCAGCACCTTGCGGCCGTCGCTGGTCGTGTAATGCATGTCCTTGGCGGACACGAACATGCGCGGCGCCTGCTTGAACTGCCGGTTTGCCGTGAACGGCATCCAGAATGCGCTGAGATCGTTCGGCGTGACTTTCAGCCGGTTGGACATGACCAAGACTTCCCCTTGTAACCTGTTTCGCTGCGTCCAACGCTTGGTCTTTGCCGCGCATTCATGCTACGCAAATTTTGACCGATTGGACAAACGTTAGCACCGCCCTGTCGGCGGTCAATGGATTACTAGCGGAAATGCGGCTCCTGAAGTGCGTTCCACAGGCTGGAGAAAAACTGGTCCAGAGAATTGGTCCAGACGACCGTCTATGCGAGGGGCCGCAACGGTGACCACGAGCACGCAAGCCCCTCGCCGCACCCGCATCCAGCAGGAAAAGCGCGAACTGATCCTGGAGGCCGCGCTCGAAGTGTTCTCCACCAACGGCTTCCGCGGCTCGACCATCGACCAGATCGCCGAAGCCGCCGGCATGTCGAAGCCGAACCTGCTCTACTATTTCCGCCGCAAGGAAGACATTCACGAGACATTGATGGAGCGGCTGCTCGAAACCTGGCTGGCGCCGCTCAGGGAACTCGACGACATCGGCGATCCCCTGACCGAATTGCGCAGCTACATCAGGCGCAAGCTGGAAATGGCGCGCGATTTTCCGCGCGAGAGTCGGCTGTTCGCCAACGAGATCCTGCAGGGAGCGCCGCGCATCATGCCGCTGCTGGTGGGCGAGTTGAAGACATTGGTCGACGAGAAAGCCGCCGTCATCAAGGGCTGGATGCGCGCCGGCAAGATCGCCCGGACCGATCCCTGGCACCTGATCTTCTCGATCTGGGCGACGACGCAGCATTATGCCGATTTCGACGTCCAGGTCCGCGCCGTGCTGGGACCAAACCGCGGCGGCGACGGCCGCTTCGAGGACGCTGCCCGCTTTCTGGAGCAATTGTTCCTCGATGGGCTGAAGCCTAAGGGCTAGCGGTCGACCTACCAATTGCTTGGTTGCTGCTGACCGTGGAGGTTAGCCGAGGCGCTCATCATTTGAGGGGTCTCAGGCGCTGCGCCGTTCGGCCGGCATCGCGTCGAGCAATTGTTGCAGCTTGGCGATCGAGTTCTGCTCGGCGAGCGGCGTGTAGACGATCAGCCGCATGTCCGAGCCGTCGTCGATCGACAGGCTCATATGCTCGAAAGCCATCAAGCCTGCCTTGGGATGCCGGACGTGCTTCACGCCGGTCAGTTTTCGCGCCACATCGCGCCGGGGCCACCAGTCGCGGAACTCGGGACTTGAGTTCATCATCAGCGCGATCAGCCTGTCGAAATCGGGATCGCCGACATATTTGGCGCTTTCGGCACGAAACGAGGCGAGCACCACGCGGGCGAGTTCTTCCCAGTCGACCAGCAGGCGGCGGTGGTGCGGGTTGGTGAACACCATGTGGACGATATTTCTGCTATCGCCCTCCAGCAGGCCATAGTCGCCGAACACCGCCACGGCCGCTTCGTTCCAGGCAAGAACGTCCCAACGCCGGCCGACGACATAGGCGGGCTGCAGCACCAGGCTTTGCAGCATATGCAACAGCGTGGCGTCGACCTTCTCGGGCGCCGCCACACGACGTTCCGGCTGCTGGCGGCCGGCCAGAATGAACAGATGCCGCTTCTCGACGGCGTCGAGGCGCAAAGCCTCGCAGAGCGCCACCAGCACTTCCACCGAGGGCCGCACGTCCCTGCCCTGTTCGAGCCAGGTGTACCAGGTGGTGCCGACACCGGCGATCATCGCCACTTCCTCACGCCGCAGACCCGGCGTGCGCCGTCGCGGACCTGTCGCGATGCCGGTGGCCGATGGCGTCAGCCTTTCCCGGCGCGAACGCAGGAAGGCGCCGAGTTCGCGCCGGCGGCTCTCGTCGGTTGATCGGGTGGAGGCAGCGGGAACGTCCATGCCGGCTATTATAGCAGTATTGATACCAGGATAAAGTTTGAACTGTTTGCCACGGGCAAAGCGCCCCATCTTGCGTTCAGAGCGACAACAGGAGGCTCTGAACATGGAATTGAAAGACAAGACCATCCTCATCACCGGCTCGACCGACGGCGTCGGCAGGGTCGTGGCGCAAAGGCTGGGTGCCGCCGGCGCACGCGTGCTGGTGCATGGCCGCGATGCCACACGCGGCAAGACTGTTGTCGCCGAGATCGAAGCCGCCGGCGGCAAGGCCGAGTTTTTCGCGGCCGATCTCGCTTCGCTGGCGGAGGTAAGACGCCTCGCCGAGGCCGTGCGCAGCAGCACAACCCGCCTCGACATCCTCATCAACAATGCCGGCGTCGGCACTGCTGGCGACAATCGACAGACAAGCGCCGATGGCTACGAACTGCGCTTCGCCGTCAATTATCTCGCCGGCTTCCTGCTGGCCTCGGAACTGCTGCCGCTGCTCAGGGCAAGCGCCCCGGCGCGCATCGTCAACGTCGCGTCCGCCGGCCAGCAGGCGATCGATTTCGACGACGTCATGCTGACCCACGGCTATAGCGGCGTGCGCGCCTACTGCCAGAGCAAGCTGGCGCAGATCCTGTTCACCATCGATCTGGCAGAGCAGTTGAAAGGCACCGGCGTCACCGTCAACGCGCTGCATCCGGCGAGCTACATGAACACCACCATGGTCCGACAGGCGGGCGTAACGCCGTGGAGCTCGGTCGAAACCGGCGCCGAAGCCATCTTGAACCTCGCCACCTCATCCGCGCTCGAAGGGAGTAGCGGCCTCTATTTCGACGGCCTGCGCGAATCCCGCGCCGACGCCCAGGCCTATGACGCCAGGGCAAGACGTCAATTGCGAAGCCTGAGCCTCGATCTGGTCGGGTTGGCTTCGCCAAAATCGAAGGAAGAACAATCATGACCAACAGCACCGAACACACAGTCATCATCGGCGGCTCGTCCGGCATCGGCCTGGCGACAGCGCGCAAACTGCTCGGCCCGGGCATGAAGGTCACCATCACCGGACGCAACCAGGACAAGCTCGTCAGCGCCTGGAAAAGCCTTGGCGGCGCCGCCGACAAGGCCGCCTTCGACGCTTCGAAGCCGGATGAGGTGCGCCAGTTCTTCGGCCGGCTCGGTCCGTTCGACCACCTCGTCCTGGCCGCGAGCGGTGGCAAGGGTCTTGGCCTGTTCGAGACGCTCGACCTTGCAGACATCGGCGGCGGCGTCGACGAGAAGGTGCGGCCGCAACTATCCTGCCTGCAGGCCGCCTTGCCGACGCTAAGCAAGAGCGGATCGGTCACTTTCATTTCGGCGGTGTCGGCTCAGGTCGCGATGCCGGGCGTCGCCGGCATCGGCGCCATCAACGGCATGCTGCTGACCGTCGCGCCGATCCTGGCGGTAGAACTGAAGCCGCTGCGCGTCAATGTCGTGGCGCCCGGCGTCATCGATACGCCCTGGTGGGATTTTCTGCCCGCTGAGCAGCGGCAGGCAGTCTTCAGCGAATATGCCGGCAAGACCCCGGTCGGCCGGATCGGACGCGCCGAGGATGTTGCCTCGGCGATAGCCTTCCTCGTCTCCAACAGCTTCATGACCGGCCAGGTCCTGACCTGCGACGGCGGCCTGCGGTTCGCCGCTTGAACCGCCAACAGTTAATTGGAAATGAGGCCGGGCGAGAAGGCAAGCACCATCAGCCCGGCAACGACCGCATACCAGACAACGAGGTGAACTGCCTTCGCCAACGAGCGGCCCACTTCGCGTGCCCGCTTTGGGTGAAGGGGATCGTACATTACCTCGACCAGCGCGCCGACATTGCTGGTCGTTGTGTTGACTGGCAGATGCGACTCGAAACGCCACGTCTTGCCCAGCCGATCGGTGAATTCGATGACCGGCGTATCCGGCCCATCGCTCGATTTGTCGATCCTGACCACCTTGCCGGTGGCAAAGGCGCCGCGTCGCCTGAGCACGATGTCACCATAGGTCTGTATGGCGACGAGCACCAGGAAGAAGACGCCACACAGGAAGCACCATATCTGAATATCGCTCGGATGCCCGCCAACGGCTTCCGCAACAGCTCGGAACGGAAACAGCGCCTGATGGAAGGCTTCCGAAACGCGTGCCCAGAATGCAGTCCCGCTCTGCTCCATGAACGCTCCGACGGGCGAACCTGTATTTGCCAATACAGGACAATCGCGACAGAGCGATTAACGCAGAGCCATCATATGCGCCGAATCCGCCGGAGATCAAAGCGAGGCGGGCCCTCAACAGACCCGCATGATTATGGAACGATCAGGCCGCCTTGGCGGCCGGCATCGGATGGATGGCATGGAACGGGATGCAAAGCCGGTTCCAGGTGTTGATCATGCCGACCGCGACGGACAGCTTGACCAGTTCCTCTTCCGAAAAATGCTCCAGCGTGCGGATGTAAAGCTGGTCCGGCACACCATTTTTGGCGATCAGCGTCACTGCCTCGGTCCAGGCGAGGGCGGCGCGTTCCCGCTCGGAGAAGAGCGGCGATTCCTTCCAGGCGGCGATCAGATAGAGCCGCTGTTCGGTCTCACCGTCGCGCCTGGCCTCGCGGCTGTGCATCTCGACGCAGAAGGAACAGCCATTGATCTGCGAGGCCCTGAGCTTGATCAGGTGCAGCAGGCTCGCCTCCAGTCCGCATTCGTCGACCGCCTTGTTGAGCGCCGACACCGCCTTCATGATTTCCGGCGCCTTGGCGAAAAACTGCATTCTCTGTTTCATTGTCTTTCCTTTCGCATCCTTGGGGAGGTTAGGCTTGGTCGGTTGAACTGGATTTCTGCGGCCGCTGATGACGCTCGACAAAGGCGCAGCTCGCGGCAAACGATCTGGGGTCGCCTTCCGCTGCGTAATCCGCCACGATGTCAGACAACTTCACCTCGGCCAGCGCTGCCCGGTAGGCGCGCTCCGCCTTCAACATCGCGGCATTGATGCCACAGGGTTTAATATAGGCCGAGGCATCCAGCTTGACCGGACCGTTGCGACGGATCTCGCCGCAGCGAAACGCCGGCTCGCGCCCTTCGATGGCCAGCACGATGTCAAGCAGTGTTATGCGCTCGGCAGGCCGTGCCAGCCGGTAGCCACCGGCCGGACCCGGCACCGATTCCAGAACACCGGACGCCGCCAGCATCTTGAGATGCTTCAGCAAATAGCTCGCCGATAGGCCAAAGGATTCCGCCAGCGCAGCGCCCGGCATGGTGCTGTTGCCGTCGACGCTCGCCAGGGTGGCCGCGCAGTGGATGGCCGCCTCAACGCCCTCGCCCAGCTTCATGATGCCAATCTCCAATTCATGGATATATTTTATCGTGGATAATTTTTATCTGCAATAGAAAAATGGAGATTGCCCGCTAATTCTGATGGTTCCGGCACGCCGCTTAGCAAGACTTGGTTCCTCGCACCCCGCGGAGCGGGGGAGAGGTGGCCCGGCGAAGCCGGGACGGAGAGGGGGACGACCTTTGTGAAGATGCAACCGGTGAGGAGGATGCGCGAGTAAAGGCGATCAGGAGCCTTGGGCAGTTCCCAGTCGTCCCGAAGTCCCCTCTCCGTCCCGGCTTCGCCGGGCCACCTTGTATCTACACAAGAGAGATTTTGTGGGAATGAAGCGATTGAGCCAAGGCCCGGGTGACCGCCCGGACCTTGGCTTGGCGAAGTCGCCCGTACCACCTGAGGTTACAGCCGCGGGAGAGCTTGGGATCTTCGCCTTCGTCACGCACGACCGAACAGTCGCTTGGTTCCAACCGTACGCACAAGGCAGGTTGCCGTGAACAAGATCATTTGTGGAGTTGATGTTTCGAAGGATTGGCTGGACGCGCATGTCTGGCCGGAAGGGGCGGCAGAGCGCTTCACCAATGATGCGACGGGGATCGCAGCTCTTTGGCTGTTCTGCCGCAGCCATGGTGCAGCCCACGCGGTGATGGAGGCCTCGGGCGGTTATGAGCGGCTGGGGTTCATGCTTTTGTGGGCGCACGGCATGCCATGCTGCGTGGTCAATGCCAAGAGCGTGCGTCGCTTCGCCGAGGCGATGGGCTATCTGGAAAAGACCGATCGGATCGACGCTGCTGTCATTGCCCATTACAGCGCGGTGAAGAAGACGGTCCCGACGCCACCGCCGAGCGCTGCCCAGCAGCGGCTTGCCGCGCTGGTTGGGCGGCTTTGCCAGGTTGTCGGCGATGCGACCATCAACAAGCAGCGCAGAAGTGCCGCACGCGATGCCGAGACATGCGCCAGCATCGAGGCGATGCTGGCCTTCCTCAAGCGCGAGCAGCGGCGCCTGGAGGGTGAGATCGCCTCGATGCTCGACGACGATCCGCTGTGGTCCAGGCTGGAGCGGGCCTTCCGTTCCCTCAAGGGCGTGGCCGGCCGCACCGTCCTGATGGCCGAACTGCCCGAGATCGGTCTCATCTCCAACAAGGCCATCGCCAAGCTGGCAGGCCTCGCCCCCATCGCCAACGACAGCGGCAGGCGCGCCGGCAACAGGCATGTGCGCGGCGGACGCGCCGGGCCGCGTGGCATCCTCTTCATCGTCGCAGCCATCGTGGCCAAATTCGATCCTCATCTCAAAGCCTTCGCTCAGCGGTTGCAACAGGCGGGGAAACCCAAAATGCTCATCCGCATCGCACTCGCCAGAAAACTGCTCGTCATCCTCAATGCAAAAGCACGCGACGCGAGAAGCGAATTCGCAAATGCAACTTGACACCCCAGACAGTCGCTCTCCCCACTTTCGTGGGGCGAGGAACCTAAGTTCTGCCAAACAGCCCTTCTTATGCTGGAGCAAACCCTACTCCGCCGCCACCTTGGCCATCGGGTTGTTCGGGTGTGTCGTCCAGTTGGCGTAGACCGGCGACACCGGTCTGCCGGTGCGCTGGTCCATCGCGCCCGCCGCCAGCGGCTCCATGGTGATGCAATTGTCGACCGGGCAGACATTGACGCACAAATTGCAGCCGACGCATTCGGCCTCGATCACCTCGAAATGCCTGACGCCGTTGACCATGCTGGTGATCGCCTGGTGGGAAGTGTCCTCGCAGGCGATGTGGCAGCGGCCGCATTTGATGCAGGCGTCCTGGTCGATACGCGCCTTGGCGACATAGTTGAGGTTGAGATATTGCCAGTCCGTGACGTTTGGCGTGGCACGGCCGATGACGTCGTCGAGCGAGCGGTGGCCCTTCTCGTCCATCCAGTTTTCGAGACCGGCGATCATCTCCTGCACGATCTTGAAGCCGTAGGTCATCGCCGCCGTGCAGACCTGCACATTGCCGGCGCCCAGCGCCATGAATTCGGCGGCGTCGCGCCACGTGGTGATACCGCCGATGCCGGAGATCGGCAGGCCGCGGGTTTCGGGGTCGCGGGCGATCTCGGCCACCATGTTCATGGCGATCGGCTTCACCGCCGGCCCGCAATAGCCGCCATGCGAGCCCTTGCCGTCGATGGTCGGCTCCGGCGCGAAGCTGTCGAGATTGACGCCGGTGATCGAGTTGATGGTGTTGATCAGCGATACCGCGTCGGTGCCACCGGCATGTGCGGCCCGCGCCGGCTTGCGGATATCGGTGATGTTGGGCGTCAGCTTGGTGATGACGGGCATGCGCGTGTACTGCTTGCACCAGCGCACCACCATTTCGATATATTCCGGCACCTGGCCGACGGCCGCGCCCATGCCACGCTCCGACATGCCATGCGGGCAGCCGAAATTGAGCTCGATGCCGTCGGCGCCCGTCTCCTCGACCAGCGGCAGAATGGATTTCCAGCTTTCCTCGACGCAAGGCACCATGATCGAAGCGATCAGCGCGCGGTCGGGCCAGTCCATCTTGACCTGCTTCATCTCGCGCAGATTGGTCTGCAAATCGCGGTCGGTGATCAGCTCGATATTGTTGAGGCCGAGCAGGCGCCGGTCGGCGCCCCAGATCGCGCCGTAGCGCGGACCGTTGACGTTGACCACCGGCGGGCCTTCCTCGCCGAGCGTCTTCCAGACGACACCGCCCCACCCTGCCTTGAAGGCACGGATGACATTATAGGCTTTGTCCGTCGGCGGCGCCGAGGCTAGCCAGAACGGATTGGGAGATTTTATGCCGACGAAATTATTGCGGATGTCTGCCATGTTTCTCTCCGCTAACCACAGATGACAACAATAGTGATCTGAACTGCGACAGGCTCGCTCGAAATGTTTCGGACGACGACCTGCCATACATGGTCGCTGAACGGATAACTTGCCGACACAACCAACGCATTAGGGTTGGCTGGCGGGATATCAAGCACGTAACCCCCAGAGATGAGCTCCTCGTTCCCACATCCAAGCATAGGAGAGAAACCCTTCCCTGCCGGAACTTCCGGTTCGTCAAAAAATCTGGTCACCCGATGAGCCGAGGCGTTGGCAGAGAACAGCAATAGGCTCGTGCCTAAAACCCCAACGAACTTGACGACATTAGGCATTCCAGCTTCCTCCAGCTAGAGCCCGATGCATGCTTTCGGCCGCATCGCGTCCTTGCGCAACGGCTGAGACCGTCAGGTCATCACCACCAAAAATACAATCGCCGCCGGCCCAGACCTTGGCCAGCGAGGTGCGCCCTTCCTCGTCAACCTTGATGCGGCCGGCTTCGAGGTCGATCGACGCCCCGCTGCCGTTGAGTGCGACCGGCACAAAACTCTGGCCGATCGCCTTGAACACCTGGTCGGCAACCAGTGTCAGCGTCTCGCCGGTGCCGGCAAGCTTGTCACCGTCGAGCGCGGTGTATTCGAGTTCGATGCCCGACACCTTACCACCTTCGGCAATCACGCGCTTCGGTTGCAGCCAATGACGGATGGTGACGCCGTTGGCGGCGGCCAGGTCCTGCTCGAATTCGGAGGCGTTCATATGCTCCTGGCCGCGCCGATAGCAGATCGTCACCTCCTCGGCGCCAAGCAGCTTCGACTGCACGGCGGCATCGATCGCCGTCATGCCGCCGCCGATGACGACGACGCGGCGGCCGACCGCCAAGGCTGAAAGATCGCTGGCCTGGCGCAGTTCGGCAATGAATTCGACCGCGTTGGTGACGCCGGCCGCGTCCTCGCCGTCGGCGCGCAGCGCGTTGACGCCGCCCAGCCCCATGCCGAGGAACACCGCATCGTAATTGCGGATCAGGTCGGAGAGTTGGTAGTCGCGGCCGAGCGCCTTGCCGTTCTGGATGTCGATGCCGCCGATCGCGGTGACATAGTCGACCTCGGCCTGGGCGAAGTTGTCGACGCTCTTGTAGGCGGCGATGCCGTATTCGTTGAGGCCGCCGGCCTTCGGGCGCGCCTCCAGGATGGTCACGTCATGGCCATGGCGGGCGAGCCGGTGCGCCGCGGCAAGGCCGGCCGGGCCGGCGCCGACCACGGCGACCGCCTTCCCTGTTGGTTCGGCACGTGGATAAAACTGCTTGTTCTCGCTCATCGCGACATCGGTGGCGTAGCGCTGCAGGCGGCCGATCTGCACCGGCTTGCCTTCCGCCACCTCGCGCACGCAGACCTCCTCGCACAGTGTCTCGGTCGGGCAGACGCGGGCGCACATGCCGCCCAGGATGTTCTGGTCGAAGATGGTCTTGGCCGACCCGATCGGGTTGCCGGTCGAGATCTGGCGGATGAACAGCGGAATGTCGATCGAGGTCGGGCATGCATTCATGCACGGCGCGTCGTAGCAGAAATAACAGCGGTCGGATTCGACCAGCGCCTCGTGATGATCGAGCGGCGGATGCAGGTCGGAAAAATTGTCCGCGTATTGGTCGGGCAGAAGTCGGCCGCCGACGATACCCTCTTTGAACTGGCCCTCTGGCATTTTCAGTTCCCCATGTTTTCGTTTTGGGGAAGGCTAGCACGTTTTATTTTTTTATCAATTGGTCAATTTTTGACGCAAACTGCTGAAAAGGCTGAACTAAAAGATGACACAAGCATTCAAGTTAAGGTGACGGTGAGGCGAGCATAGAGCCGCCGCCCATGCCAATGCCATGGATCGACCTGATCTCATCGGCTACCAATTGCTGCAACTTCCAGAGATTGCGGTCGCGGATGCCGAATTCCTCGAGGTGGCCGACCGTGTTGTAAAGGTATTCCGCCCCGGAGCCGACATGGCCGCAGGCGCGCGCCAGCACCCGTGCCACAGTCTCCAGCGGCTGCCCGAGCGAAGTGCCTCTACCCGTCACCCCGACCCAGAAACCCAGCGCCCGCAACGGCCCTTGCGCCGTACGCACCGGAACCCACCTGACCGAAGCGACGCTCTCATGATCGTCGATTTCGCGCCGCAATAGCCTTTCGATCTGAGCAGTCTTCTCCCCTTCCGGCAAACGATAGATCACGCCATCGCATCGCCCGCCGCGTTCGAGCGCCATCATCAGTCCAGGCTGCGCGACGCTGCCGCGCCAGCGAACCATGTCGATGCAGAAGGAGCGGTGCCAGCCATGGGCGGTGGCGCGCTGGCGTTCGACAGACTCGAAAGCCGGCTTCCAGATCAGCGAGCCATAGGCGAACACCCATAACGGCCCCGCATCGGCTTCATCGGACAGCCGCGCGGAGAGAGCCTGGAAATCCTCGTCGCTCAGTTGTGTCCAGCTGCCGCTGGGCCCGGGATCGGCCTCCTCGCGATGGCACAGTGCGACAAGCTCGGCTGTGAGTGACATCTGCCGCATGGATCGAGGCCCCCTTCTCGACGCCAAGCAAAGGCGAAAATCGCAAGGCATGCAAGATGCCTGGAGGCTGCGCCTTGCCGTTTCCGATTTCTAGCCCAGATGTCGGATTTCTGTCGTCGAGATCGTCCTAGGATGGATCGAACGACGATCGGTGCACAAATGTGAGGAGACCGACCATGCCAAAATCCCCGATGCCCTTCTTCTGGTACGAACTGATGACGTCGGACCTCGACGCCGCCGAGGCTTTTTACACCGCCGTGGTCGGCTGGCGGGCCGAGCCCTTCGACAAGACCCCGGGCATGCCGCGCTATATCGTCATGAATGTCGGCGAGCGCGGCGTCGGCGGCCTGATGACGATACCCGAGGATGCGGCCAAGATGGGCATGCCGCCCGCCTGGCTGGGCTATATCCACGCCAGGGATGTCGACGCAGCAACGGCGTCGCTGGAAAAAGCAGGTGGCGCCGTTCACCGCCGGCCCGACGACATTCCAGGCGTCGGCCGCTTCGCCGTCGTGGCCGACCCGCAAGGCGCGACCTTCATGTTCCTGCAGCCGAACGGTCCGGACCAGCCCGTCGTGCCGGCCAGCACGCCGGGCCATATCGGCTGGCACGAACTCTACACGAGCGACTGGAAGGCCGCGTTCGATTTCTATTCCGGCCAGTTCGGCTGGGTCAATGCCGGCGAATTCGACATGGGCCCGATGGGCATCTACCAGACCTTTACCGCCGGCCCTGAATCCGGTGGCGGCATCATGAACAAGCCCGAGCAGATTCCGGTGCCGGTCTGGCAGTTCTATTTCAATGTCCCGGCCATCGACGCGGCCGCCAAACGCGTCACCGACAATGGCGGCAAGATCCTGATGGGGCCGATGGACGTCCCCGGTGGCAGCTGGATCGTGCAATGCCAGGATCCGCAAGGTGCGCATTTCGCTTTGATGGCACCGGTGCGGTAGCGCCTACGTCAACCGCTGATATCACGCTTGCTGGCGTCGGCTCATTCCGGCGCCAGCACCGCGACCTTGAGGGTCTCTTTCTTGGCGCCGCTGAACTGGACGGTGGCTTGGCCGGCCGCCAGCTTGAAGCGCACGCTCTTGCGGATGCCGGGGCAGGTCCTGACGCCGCTATAGCCCGCCGATTTCACCGCATGGCCATCCTGGATGACATCGATCCAGGCCTCGCCCGACAGGCTGATCTGGATGGCCCCCTCCGGCGGCACCGCCACGCTGGCGACGGCGCCAAACGTGCCCGCTGCTGGGGCGTGTTCGGGCGGCACCGCGAAACCGGCTTTCTCGGCCGGCACCAACGCAAGATCCGCGGCGGCACCGACTGCCAGCGTTGCTCCGGACGGCGTTGAGGGTGCAGCGGGAAACAGCGCCTGTTCACGCGTCACCGGCCATTTGAAGGCCTCGCAGCCGGCATCCTCGGCCATGGCGAAGCTGGTGCCTGCAACGAGTGCGAATAGGCTGATGATAACTTTTTTCATGGCAAGGAAATCCACACGTTCAGAGTGCCCATGTCAATACAACCATAGCGACAAAAATGCAACCCAGGCGAGAATAATATTGGGAAGGCATACCGGGGAACGTTTTCAATCACCGATTGTTGATGACATGCCAGGGGAAGTGAATGGTCCATCACTGGGCGATAATCTATCGCCGGGCCGGAGGGTAAAAATGGAGTTCAGATGAAACGTTTTGAAGGCCTTGCCAAGTACCAGCAGCAGGCGCTTGGGGTGTTGCGCATCATGACCGCGCTGCAGTTCATCGAACACGGCAGCCAGAAACTGTTCAACTTCCCGGTAAGCGCCCAACCCCACGCCCTTACCGGGCTGACCACGACCGCCGGCATCCTCGAATTCGCCGGTGGCATCTTGCTGGCGCTCGGCCTTCTCACCCGCCCGGTCGCGTTCCTCCTGGCCGGTGAAATGGCGATCGCCTATTTCTCGGCGCACATGCCGCGCGACTTCTTCCCCGTCAACAACAGCGGCGACGCGGCGATCTCGTTCTGCTTCATCTTCCTCTATCTGGTCTTTGCCGGCGCCGGCGCCTTCGCGCTCGACAACCGCCGCAACGTGTGATCCCCCATGCGGGGGTGATCTCTCACCCCCGCATTCGTTCGAAATTCGCATCGAACAGCGGCGTCGCCTGCATGCGCGCAGCATGCCGCTTGCCGAGCAACTCGATCTCGAAGCCGTCGCTCTCGTCGGCGATCTCCTTCGGCACGTAGCCGACCGCGACCGACTTTTGCGAATGATGGGCATAGCCGCCCGACGTCACCCAGCCGCGCACCGCGCCGCCGAACCAGATCGGCTCGTCGCCGATGACATCGGCATCATCGGCATCGACGATGAAGGCGCGCAGCCGCAGCTTGCCACCCTGTTTGCGCTCGGCCAGCGCCGCCGCCTTGCCGATGAAATCCGCCTCCTTGCCATAAGCGACGAAGCGGTCGAGCCCGGCTTCCAGCGGCCCGTAGATCGGCCGGTATTCGCGCCCCCATGAGCCATAGTTCTTCTCCAGACGCAGCGCGTTGAGCGCGCGCGAGCCAAACAGGCCGATGCCGAACTCTTCTCCTACCGCCATCAAGGCGTTGAACGCCGCACGCTGATATTCCGGCGCCACCCAGATCTCGTAGCCGAGATCACCGGTGTAGCTGACGCGGCCGACCAGGCAAGGCGCCATGCCGATATCCATCTTGCCGATAGCCATGAAGGGAAACGCCGCATTCGATATGTCGCAGCGCGTGGCTTTCGCCAGCACGTCCCTCGCCTTGGGACCGGCGATCGACAGGCCGGTGAGCCTTTGCCCCAGCGCTTCGATGTGGACCGAGCCATCATCGGGCAGATGCTGCTCGAACCAGCGCATGTGATATTGCTCGGCAATGCCGGAGCCGGCCAGGAACCAGCCCCCTTCTTCCCGATCTTGAGGGCCCAGATTGGCCAGCGTGAAATCGCCGATCAGTCTGCCGTCTTCCTTGAGCATCGGTGCCAGGGTCATGCGACCGGGCTTCGGCAGCTTGCAGGCGAGCATCCGGTCGAGCCAGGCCGCCGCCCCCTCGCCCGTCACCTTGTATTTGGCGAAGCTCGATATCTCCGACAGGCCGACGCCTGAGCGCACCGCCGCGACTTCGGCGGCGACATGGGTGAAGTCGCTCGAGCGCCGCCATGAGAACTCGTCCTTGACGCCTTCCGGCGCGTACCAGAGCGGCACCTCCAGCCCGTAGGCGACGCCCCATTGCGCGCCCCTGGCCGACAACAGGTCATAGACGGGCGTCGTCTTCAGCGGCCGCCCGGCCGGCAGTTCCTCGTTGGGAAAGCGGATCGAAAAGCGCCGGGAATAGTTTTCGCGCACCTTGGCATTGGTGTAGGCCATGGTCGCCCAGTCGCCGTAGCGCGCCACGTCCATCGCCCAGATGTCGGCGCCCGGATCGCCCTGGATCATCCAGTTGGACAGCGCCAGACCAACGCCGCCGCCCTGGCTGAAGCCGGCCATGACGCCACAGGCGACCCAGAAGCCCGGCAGGCCGCGCACCGGCCCGACCAGCGGGTTGCCGTCCGGCGCGAAAGTGAAGGGTCCGTTGATGATCTGCTTGATGCCGGTGTTCTGGAAGGCCGGGAAATGTCGGAAGCCGACCTCGAGCGACGGCGCGATGCGATCGATGTCCGGCGCCAGCAATTCATGACCGAAATTCCAGGGCGTCTGGTATTCTGACCACGGCTTGTTGGCCTTCTCATAGGTGCCCATCAGCATGCCGCCGCGCTCCTGGCGCAGATAGAGCTCGCCGTCGAAATCGACCGCGTGGATGACCTCGGTTCCGGTTTTCTGGTTCCAGGCAGCGACCTCCGGCATGTCCTCGGTGATCAGGTACATGTGCTCCATGGCGAGCACCGGCAGTTCGAGCCCGACCATGCGGCCGACCTCGCGCGCCCACAGGCCGCCGGCATTGACGACATGCTCGGCCACCACCTCGCCCTTGTTGGTGATGACGCGCCACATCCCGTCGGGACGGCGCACGATGTCCTCCACCTTGGTGAACCGTTCGATCTCGGCGCCCAGCTTTCGCGCCGCCTTGGCATAGGCATGCGTGACACCAGAGGGATCGAGGTGGCCGTCCTCCTTGTTGCGGACGGCGCCGACGAACTGGCTGGGGTCGAGCAGCGGCATCAGTTCGGCCGCCTCTTTGGGCGAGATTTCCTCCAGCTCGATGCCGAGATAACGGCCCTTGGCGACCACCCCGCGCAGCCAGTCAAGCCGCGCCTCGGTTGCAGCCAAAAGCACGCCGCCGGTCAGGTGGACGCCGGTCGCCTGGCCCGACAGCTCCTCGATCTCCTTGTAAAGGTTGATGGTGTATTTCTGCAGCTTGGCGACGTTGGGGTCGCCATTGATCGTGTGCATGCCGCCAGCCGCGTGCCAGGTCGAGCCGGAGGTCAACTCGTCGCGCTCCAGCAGCACGATGTCGGTCCAGCCATGGCGGGCGAGGTGGAACAGCACGGAACATCCGACGACACCGCCGCCAATGACCACGACCTTTGCATGCGATTTCATGAATTTTTCTCTGATATCAACGAGTTGGATGGGTGATGTGAATCGGGATGGGAAGTGCCTCGCGCCGACGCTAAAGTCACGGCTCGCCCTGCCCGATCGCCTCGCGCCGCTTGGCCATGTAAGCCTCGAGCTCCTCGCGCACGGCAATGTCCATTGCCGGCTCGATATAATCCTCCAGCGCCTTCTTCCACAGCCGCGTCGCGCGCGCGGTTGCGTCGAGACCGCCGGCTTCCTGCCAGGCTTCGAAATTCTGCCAGTTGGAGAGCATCGGCTGGTAGAAGGCGGTCACATAGCGCTCCAGCGTGTGCGGCTCGCCGAAGAAATGGCCGCCGGTCGGCACCGCGCCCAATGCCTCGACGGCAAGCTCGGCCTCGTCGACCACGATCGGGCGCAAAAACTCCATCATGTGCTGGATCATCTCGATGTCGATGATGAATTTCTCGAACGATGCCGTCAGCCCGCCCTCCTGCCAACCGGCGGCGTGGTAGACGAGGTTGCCGTGGCCGAGCACCGCGCCCCACAGTGCCATCAGCGTCTCATAGGCGCCTTGTGCGTCGGCGGCGTTGGAGGCCGAGCCCGGTGTCGTCCGGTATGGTAGGCCGTAGCGCCGCGCCAACTGTCCCGAGGCGATGTTGGCCTTGGTATTTTCGGGCGTGCCGAAGGCCGGCGCGCCCGACTTCATGTCGACATTGGACGTGAAGGCGCCGTACATCACAGGCGCGCCCGGACGCACGAGTTGCGTCAGCACAACGCCGAACAGCGCCTCGGCATTCTGCTGCGCCAGGGCGCCGGCCAGCGTCACCGGGCTCATCGCCCCCATCAGCGTGAACGGTGTCACCGCCACCGACTGACCGTACTCGGCCATGGTCATCAGCCCCTCGGCCATCATCTCGTCGAAGCGGCGCGGCGAGTTAACCGAAATGATGGTGGCGATGCCGGGATCATCGCGCATCTGATCCAGCGTCAGCCCGCGCGAAATCGCCATCATCTCGATGCCGTCCAGAGCCCTGCCCCGACCGATCGCCGAGACATGGAAACTCTTGTCGGTCAGCGTCAGATTGGTGAAGTAGGTGTCGAGGTGGCGTGAGTTGGCCGGCAGCTCGACCGGCGCGCAGACCTGGTTGCCAAGCATGTGGACGCAGTTGAAATGCTGCGCCAGGCGGGTGAGATCGGCATAGTCGCGCAGATTGCCAGCGCGGCGGCCGCGCTCCATGTCGTGCACATTGGGAGGACCGGCCACAAGCGTGAAATTGATGGTGTTGCCGCCGAGATGGATTGACTTGGCCGGGTTGCGTGGGGTCAGCGTATAGTCTGACCGCGTGGTCTTCAGCGCCTCATCGATCATGCCGCGATCGACACGCACATTGGCCGAGGCGTGATCAACCTTGGCGCCGGCCTTCTCGAACAGCGATAGCGCACGCGGGCTCATCACCTCGATACCGAAATTCTCCAATATGTGCATCGACGCCTGATGGATCGCCTCGATCTGGTCTGATGACAACAACGCCATCGGCGGATAGGGATTCGTCACCCGCCTGGGCGGCAGCTGCGCGATAGGCGCTGGGCCTCTGTTGCTGGTGCGCTCGGCGCCGCGCTTGCGTCTTGGTTCGGTCATGCCGGCATCAAAGCTTCGGCAGCGCGGCCGGTCTGTCAGAAATACGCCGCTTGCCGGCGTGATTTTAGCCAAGGCGGCATATCTGCAATGTCTGTTTAGAAAAAGCGACAATCGGCGTCGGAATACCGATACGGCATTTTCCCATCTGCTGGTGCCGGCGAAGCCTTAACGGCGGTAGCAAGATTCCCTTTATGATTTCGGCCTATTGCTCCTCACATGCGTAGGTCGAGTTTTAGTAAAATTGTAGCAGTTTGCGCGCTGTTGGCGCTTTCGGCTTGCGCCACCGCGCCCAGCCACATCAACAATGTCTGCGCCGTCTTCGACCAGAATGACGGCTGGTTTGACAATTGGCAGTCGGCGGCCGAGCGCGCGTCCCAGAAATACGGCGTGCCGGTGCCAGTGCTGATGGCCACCGTGCGCAAGGAGTCCGGCTTCAAGAGCAACGCCCGGCCGCCGCGCACAAAGCTGCTCGGCTTCATCCCCTGGAAACACGTCTCGTCGGCCACCGGCTTCTCGCAGGCGCTGGACGGCACCTGGTCGCAATATCAGAGCGAGACCGGCAATTGGGCGGCACGGCGAACGAAATTCGCCGACGCCGTCGACTTCGTAGGCTGGTATCATTCCAAGACATCAGACAGCTACGGCGTCGCGCGCAACGACACCTACAACCTCTATCTCGCCTACTATCTCGGCTGGACCGCCTATGGCCGAGGCAATCGTGGCGATGCCGGGGTACAGGGCTATGCACGGGCCACCGACAAGATGGCCCGCGATTATGCACAACAACTGAGCCAGTGCGGCAACTAAAGTGTTGCCGCAACGGTCGTGGCTTTCAGCGCGGCTTCTTGCCGAACACCTTGATGTATTCAGCCTCGCCGCCCTTGGCTAGCGCCTTTGCCTGCTTGACCCAGTCCTCGCGCTCGATACGGCCGTGGAATCTCAGATGATCGTCAACCCACTCGCGCTCTGCTTTCTTCCATGCGGCGACCTGAGCGTAGGTGAAGATGCCGAGGCCATTGAGGATGCCCTCCGTCTTCGGGCCGACGCCGGAGATCAGCTTGAGGTCATCGGATTTGGCAGGCTTGGCGATGCCGGACGGGCGGTTCTTGTCGACATTTGCGCCGGCCAGACGGGTCTGCCTCGCCGCCGGCTCAGCAATTGGTGCCACGCGTGCGTTCTCCGCCTGGCGGCCGTCTCCAAGCGTCCTTGGCGTGAACGGCGCGGAGGTGGCGTTGGCGGGCTTCGGAGAGGCATCGCCGGTCTCGGAGACGTCGTCCCGAACTTCGTGCCGGCGGGCCCGTGAAACGGCTTCGGCCTCCTCGGCGGCCTCCCCCACGGCGTCGGCTTCCGCACTGGCCGTCTTGCCATGCGGCCGGTCGGGCGGAGTTCCGGCAAAGCCCGGACCGTCGCCATGGGGCGCATCATCCGGCACGCCCTCATTGGCGGCGTGTTCCTTGTCGAATTTGATCACCGGCTCCATGGTCTTGAGCACTTCGTCGGAAAGCCAGCACAGGCTCATATGGCCGTCGCCGAGGTTCTTGACCGGCGGCACCTTGGTCTCGCACAGATTGTCCGGCACCAGCTTCTTGTAGCCGCAGCGTGTCTGGAACGGGCAGCCGGACGGCGGGTTCATCGCCGAGGGGATGTCGCCCTCCAGCACGACATGTTTCTTGATCACGCTGGTGTCGGCAATCGGGATCGCCGACAGCAGCGCCTCGGTATAGGGGTGGTAGGGCGGTGCGAAGATCTGGTCTGTCGTGCCCTGCTCGACGATATAGCCGAGATACATGACGACGACCCGGTCGGCGATGTAGCGCACGACGGAGAGATCGTGGCTGATGAACAGCATCGTCGTCTTGTTCTTGCGCTGGATGTCCATCAGCAATTCGGTCACCGCCGCCTGCACCGAGACGTCGAGCGCCGAAACCGGCTCGTCGGCCACCACCACCTTGGCGTCACCGGCAAAGGCGCGGGCCACACCGATACGCTGCTTCTGGCCACCTGAGAGCTGTCGCGGCTTCCGGGTCTCGAAGGCGCGCGGCAGCTTCACTAGGTCGAGCAGTTCCAGCATGCGTTTGCGCCGGTCGGCGACCGTCTTGCCGACATTGAATTTTTCCAGCGTGCGGATGATCTGCGATCCGACCGAATGGCTGGGGTTGAGCGTGTCGAATGGATTCTGGAACACCATCTGGATCGACGACACGGTGTCGACGCTGCGGCTCTCGATGCCGGTCGACTGGATTTCCTTGTTGCCCAGCGTCACGCTGCCGGAACTGGCCGTCTCCAGCCCGAGCAGCACCTTGGCCAGGGTCGACTTGCC
The DNA here is from genome assembly GCF_006442545.2 of Mesorhizobium sp. B2-1-8. Lineage (NCBI taxonomy): Bacteria > Pseudomonadati > Pseudomonadota > Alphaproteobacteria > Hyphomicrobiales > Phyllobacteriaceae > Mesorhizobium > Mesorhizobium sp. B2-1-8. The sequence continues at coordinate 3,041,001 of NZ_CP083952.1, read as the reverse complement.
GCAGCCGGATTCGCCGACGATGGCGACCGTCTCGGATTCGCGCGCCATGAACGAGATCGTCTCGTTGGCCTTGACGACACGGCCCTCGCTCGAGCCGAACACCTCGCTGCCGCCGACCTTGTAGTATTTCCGGAGGTCCTCGATCTTGAGCACCGGCGCACCGGGCACGACACGTTCATTGACCTTCTTGGCACCGGGCGGCAGCGCTTCCCAGTCGATCTCGTTGAAGCGCACGCAGCGCGAGAAATGGCCTTCGTGTCCCGCGACCTCGATCATCGGGATCTCGGCGGCGTTGCAGACGCCCTCGACGAAATGGTGACAGCGCGGGCCGAAATTGCAGCCCTTCGGCCGCTCGTGCGGCAGTGGCAATTGGCCGGGGATAGAGATCAGTGGCCGCGAGTTCTTGTCCGCGCCCGGCAGCGGGATCGAACGGAACAGCCCTTGCGTATAGGGGTGGCGCATCCGGTCGAAGACGTCCTTGATCTTGCCGGTCTCTACCGCCTCGCCCGAATACATCACCGTGATGCGGTCGCAGGTTTCCAGGATGAGGCCGAGATTGTGCGAGACGAAGATCATCGAGGTGCCGAACTTCTCGCCGAGACCCTTGACCAGATCGACGATGCCCGCCTCCACGGTCACATCGAGCGCGGTGGTCGGCTCGTCGAGCAGAAGCAGCGCCGGCTTCGACAGCAGCGCCATGGCGATGACGATGCGCTGCTGCTGGCCGCCGGAAAGTTGGTGCGGATAGGAGCGCATCATGCGCTCGGGATCGGGAAGCTTGACCGAGCGCACCATTTCGAGCGCCCTGGAATAGGCCTCTTCCTTCGACACCTTGTCGTGGATCAGCGGCACTTCCATCAGCTGCTGGCCGATCTTCATCGCCGGATTGAGGCTGGCCATCGGCTCCTGGTAAATCATGGCGATCTTGTTGCCACGGATGGCGCGCAGCTCCTCGTCGGAGAGCTCGCCCATGTCCTTGCCCTGGAACTTGATCTTGCCGCCGACGATTTTTCCGATGTTGGACAGGTCGCGCATGATGCCGAGCGACACGGTCGACTTGCCGCAGCCGGATTCACCGACGATGCCCATCGCCTCGCCCGGCATGACCGTGCAGGAAAAATCCATCACGGCCGGTATTTCGCCCTTGCGGGTGAAGAAGGAGATCGACAGGTTCTCGATCTCGATGATCGGCCCATTGGTCGGCCCATTGGTCGGCTTGGCGGGATTTCGAACTGCCTCGTTCATGGGTCGCTCCAATCCAAATTATACCAGATGCGGGTCAAGACCCGTCAATCAGTCTTTCATCGATTGCTCGCGCAGCGAATCGGCCAACAGGTTGAGCCCCAGCACGAACGACATCAGCGCGATCGTCGGCGGCAGCGCCGGGTGGATGAAGGAGCGCAGCAATCGGCTGGCGTCCTTGATCGCGGTGCCCCAGTCCGGGCTCTCGGGCGCAAGGCCGAGGCCGAAATAGCCCAGCGTGCCGAGCAGGATCGTGGTGTAGCCGATGCGCAGGCAGGCATCGACGATCAGCGGACCGCGTGCATTGGGCAGGATCTCCCACAGCATGATGTACCAGGGTGATTCACCGCGCGTTTGCGCCGCCGCCACATAGTCGCGAGTCTTGATATCCATGGTCAGGCCGCGCACGATGCGGAACACGCCGGGGCTGGAGGCGAACACCACAGCCACGAAGATGTTGAGCTGATTGGGATCGATGTGGACGATGTGCAGCGGATCCCTGTCGAAGACGAGGCCGAGGTAGATCCAGCCGCCTATGATCAGCGTCAGACCAAGCAGGATGTAGATCCGGTCGGGCCGGTTCTTGTAGCGGGTCCAGAACAGCACGCTGAAAAAGATGATCGGAAACAGGAAGAAGACACCCGCCAGCGCATAGGGGATTGGCGTGTCCATGATGCCCGGCGTCACCAGCAGGTAGAACAGCAGAATCACCGGGAAAGCCAGCACCAGGTTGGCCAGGAACGACAGGACGGAATCGATCTTGCCGCCGTAATAGCCGGCCGGCAGGCCAAGCGTGATGCCGACCATCAGCGCGAAACCGGTCGCGGCGGGCGCGATGATCAGCACGATCTGGCTGCCATAGACCATGCGCGAGAACACGTCGCGCGCCAGCTTGTCGCCGCCGAAGAGATAGACGAGCCCCGATTGCGGTTCGATGGCGCCGGGCAGCGTGTCCTTCATGATCGGGATCTGGCCGAGCGGATCGAAAGGCGAGATGGTCGAGGCGAAGATCGCCGTGAACAGCCAGAACAGGCAGATGAAGACGCCCGCCATGCCGACGCCGCTGTCGAACAGCTGGCCATAGAGGGCCAGCTTCTTCTTGTAGAGAAAGCTCGCGCCCATGACGATGGCGAGCGCGACCCAAACCGGCCAGAAGCGCCAAAGCACTTCGAGGATGATGGTGGAGGCGCCGATATATTGAGCTTGCATGCGCCTTCTCCCTACTGAACGCGGATGCGCGGATTGAGGAACGCGTAGCCGACGTCGGAAATGAGCTGGGTGATCAAGACGATGAACACCGAGACCAGCGAACAGCCGAGCAGAAGATCGATGTCGTTGTTGCCGGCGGCCTCGACCAGCGTATAGCCGAAGCCCTGGTAGCGGAACATCACCTCGACGATGACGACGCCGGTGAGCAGCCAGGGGAACTGCAGCATGATCACGGTGAACGGGGCGATCAACGCGTTGCGCAGCGCGTGCTTGACCACCACGCTTTTGAAGGAAAGCCCCTTCAGGCGTGCCGTGCGGATATATTGCTGCGTCATCACCTCGACCATCGAGGCGCGCGTCATGCGCGCGATGTAGCCGATGCCGTAGATCGCCAGGGTGATCACCGGCAGCGTGAAATTGTAGAAAGTGATGCCCTGGCTTGCCGAGGCGGCGGAACCGTTCAGCCAGCCGAGCCAGGAGGCGAAGACGACGGTGAAGATGACGCCCGACACATATTCAGGTGTCGCCGTCGAGGCGATCGAGGCGACCGACAGCACGCGGTCGGTGCGCGAGCCCTCGCGCATACCGGCAAGAATGCCGATCAGCAGCGAAACCGGCACCATCACCGCCAGCACCCAGAACATCAGGATGCCGGTGGCGCCGAGCGCCGGGAACAACTTGGCCCCAACCGTGGTCTTGAACTTGGTCGAACAGCCAAAATCACCGTCGATGACGCCGGTGAATGTCGGCACCGTCGGGTCGTTGCAGAAGGAGAAACGCTGCGTCGTCTTCCCGGTCGCCGGATCCGTGATCGGCTGCTTGGGCAAGACGCCGAGCCACTGGCCGTAGCGGACGAAGAAGTTCTGGCGGTAGCCGTGATTGACCAGCCAGCTTTCGAGCTGCTCGGCCGATGTGTGCATTTCGGTCTGGCTGATCGCCAGCTTCTTAAGATTGGGTTCGAGATTGACGAGGAAGAAAACGACCAGCGTCAGGCACAGCATCGTGAGCAGAATAGTGCCGATGCGTCTGATGATGAATGAGAACATTGTGCCCCCCTGCCGGCCGGGTTGGGGTCAGATATGGTCAACCCTGTTTCGAAAACCTTGTGACGTCACGCCGCCGCTGCATCCAGTGCAACGGCGACGATCCTGCGAATACGAGGGGCCAATGGCCCCTCGTATTCGTCAAGCTGTGGGTCACGCCTGATCGAGCCAGACCTTGCCGAAGTCGTGCTCGTAGGTGGGGTGCATCGAGTGGTTCTTCACCTCGGGCTTGATGTTGATGTAGAGCTTGCGCCAGTAAGGCTGGATGATGATGCCGGACTCCTGCAGCATCGTCTCGATGTCCTTCATCACCACCTTGCGCTTCTCCGCATCGGCGATGCCGAGTGCCTCGTTGACCTTCTTGTCGAAGTCCGGATTGGCATAGGCCGTCTCGTTCCAGGCTTCGCCGGAGCGGTAGGCGATGGCGATGACCTGGATGCCAAGCGGACGCATGTTCCAGTTGGTCTCCGAGAAGGGGTACTTCGTCCAGTCGTTCCAGAAGGTCGAGCTCGGCAGCACGGTGCGCTTCACCTTGATGCCGGCCTCGCGCAGCTGGGCCGCGATCGCGTCGGTGGTGTTCTTGTGGTAGTCCTCGTCATTACTGATCAGCTCGTGCTCGAAATCGATCACGCCGGCTTCCGTCAGCATCTGCTTGGCCTTGGCCATGTCGCGCTTGATCTTCGGCAGTTCGACATATTCCGGATGGATCGGCGCGACATGGTGGTTTTCGGCCGGCGTGCCGGCATTGCCGTAGCCGAGCTGCAGCACCACCGAATTGTCCACGGCAAGACACATCGCCTGCCGCACCTTCTGGTCGCCATAGGGCTTGGCATTGACGTTGAAGCGAGAGACCACGGTTGCCGCGGTCACGACTTCCGATGCCGGCGCGCCGACGCCTTCGATGATCTTGACGTAATCGGCCGTGGTTTCGTGGTTGGTCTGCACTTCGCCCGATTCGAAGGCCGAAACCGTCGCGGCCGGATCGGTGCCATAGTCGATGAACTCGACGCCATCGAGGAAGGCCTCGCCCTGCCACCACTTGCCGGTCGTGCGGCGCTTGTAGACCACCTTCTGGCCGACATCATAGGAGACGAGCTCGAACGGACCGGTGCCGATCGGGCAGTTCTTGAAGTTCGCGCCCTTCTCGTCGAAGGTCTTGTGGACGACGAGGCCGGGATAGTCGCACAGGTTCGGGATGATGGCGATGTCGGGCTTCGACAGCTTCAACTTGACGGTCATGTCGTCGACCTTGACCACGGACCCTTCGCGCAACTTCTTGGTCTTCTCGTCGACGAGGCTGCCGAGGCGTCCCGGCATCGAGTTGCCTTCCGCTGATTTGTCGGCCCAGCGCGAGAAATTGTAGATCACGTCGTCGGCGGTGAACTTGTCGCCATTGTTCCATTCGACGCCAGGCCGCACATGCAGCGTGTATTCGGTCGCGTCGTCGTTGATGTCCCAGCTTGCCAGCAGATATGGCGCGAAGGTGTACTCCTTGGTATATTTCACCAGCGGCTCGAGCGCCTGGCGCTCGGCGTTGGAAATCTCGGACCAGTCGGCGGTACGCGGATCCTTGGGATCCTTGATCGACATCGCCACCTTCAGCACGCCGCCCTTCTTGCCCTTGACGTCCTCGGCCTTAGCCGGGGTCGGAGCGGCTAGGCCGAGCAGGCCGTAGGCCATGGCCGTCGACGCGCCGAAGACGCTGGCGAGCGCGAGGAATTCGCGGCGATCGACCTTGCCCGACTTGGCTTCTTCGGCCATCGCCAGGATGTGATCCGGAACGCTGTCGCCGTTGCTCTTATAGATTGTCATGACTAACTCCCATTGTTGGCTTTCCGCCGATTAACATTCCGCATCCGGGCCATGATGTCAAAGACGGCGTGGATTGGGAACATGTTAGCGAATGTGCAACTTTGGGAGGGGAGCGGTTCGCGCGATAGCGACAGTCTTGGCGCAAAATTGCTAGTGCGCCCAGATTTCGCCAAAATCTCTTTTGGCGATTAAACTGAGACATTCGCACCGGTTACGACAGCGCCAGTTGCGGCCAGGACAAGGGCCAGACCCTCAATATTCCTTCTCGTAGAAGATGCCGCCCTTGGCTTCGCCGGCGTCCGTAGCCTCACCGCGCAGTTTAACGCCGCGCCCGACATTGAGATCGACGGTCGCCTTGCCTGAACCCGGCTTGTCGCCCTTCTGGATCGTCACGTAGGTGCGGTCGTTCAGGTACTTGCCGGCCGAGACCGCCGTGCCACCCTTCTCATCGGTGGTGACGTCGAGATCGTCGACGCCAATGGCGCTGCGCAGATTCTCCAGCAGCGACGTAGAGCCGCCGACACCAGCCAGTTGCCCGGCCGCTTGGGCCAGCTGCGCGATCTGCAGCGGCGACAGGTTCGACATGGACCGCCCGAAGATCAGCTGCGCCAGCACTTCATCTTCCGGCAGCGCCGGCACCGAACTGAAGGTGAATTTCGGATTGGTCGCCTCGCCCGAGACCACGATGGTGACGGTTGCGCCGGTCGTGGTCGTCGTCGCGGTCAGGTTGAGATAGGGCACCAGCGAGCCGGAGAACCCGACCGTGCCTTCGGTGAAGGTCAGCCGCTTGCCAAGGATCGACAGCCGGCCGCGCTGCAAGGTGAAGGTGCCGACGGCTTGCGGCGACGAGGCCGGGCCGGTTAGTTTGAGCGAGCCGCCGAGTTCGGCGTCGACACCCCTGCCCTGGATGAAGATCTGGTTCGGCGCATTGACCGTGACGTCGAGCGCAAGGCCGCTGCCGCCGCTCTTGCCGCTGGTCGTCGCCGGGCGCAGCGCCTTATCTTGCGCCCTGACCGGGCCTGGCGCATTCTTGTGCTTGACGTCGAGCGCCGAGAGCGAGCCCGGCAGTTTGTCTGGAACCGTGATGACGGTCTTGGCCAGGTTGACGGTGCCGGCAATCGCAGGTGCCGAAGTGAGCGGCCCCTTGATCGTCAGGTCGCCGCCAAGGTTGGCGGTCACCACGCGTCCATCCGTGTAGCGGCCATCGGTGAGCTTGATCGACAGGTCGGCCGGGAACCCTTGCGCCGGATTGATGCCGACCGTACCGCTGGCCGACAGGCTGCCGCGCGTCGACAGCGTCCCGGTCAACCGATTGATCCTGGCGACGCCGTTGCCTATCGAGACATCGGCCGCGATATCGTTGACGGCAAGGCCCGAGCGTGCGTCGACCAGCCGCGCGCCCGAGGTTTTGACGCTGCCGCCGATCACGGGCGATGTCGCCGGACCGCGCACCTGAACATTGACGTTGGCATTGCCGGTCAACGACAGGCCCTGTGCGGCAAGCTTCTCGCTGAGCAGGCCGAATGGCGCGGCACCGTTGAAGTCGAGCGCCAGCGCCGGCGTGCCCGCTGTCGTCACCGTGCCGCCGCCCTTGAGGCCAAGGCCAGCCCCATCGCTGATATTGGCATTGAAGGCCAGCTTGTTGCCGGCGAAGGTGCCGGACGAGGAAACACTCACCGCGCCGACGCCCGCGCCACGGGTCTGCGATGTCTGCACGCCGGCCGCGTCTATGTTGAAGGCAACGGCGGGGCTCGCTGGTGCGCCCGTCACTTTCACCGTGCCGGAGATGGAACCCGCGGCATCGAGCCCGGGCGAGAAACTGTTGGCGAGCGACATCGGCACGCGCGCCAGCACTGCATTGATGTCGAGCGCCTGCCCGACCTTGCCGGTTACCGTCGCGGTGCCGCCGCCAAGGTTGAGCACCAGCCTGTCCAGCGTCGTCGTGCCGTTGGCGATGCTGACGGTCGAGGCCTGGGCGATGGCCGCCTTGATGCCCTGGACGGTCGCCTGCCCCGAAGCGAGCTCGATGGTGGTGGTGCCGCCGGCCACCTTCACGCGGCCGGCTGCCCTTGCCGGAATGCCCTTGACCGTCGCGCCGCCGGAGAAGCCGGTCCAATCGCCATCGCGCTTCAAATCGACATCGATGCCGCTGATCAGGGTGCCGCCCGATGTGACGGTGTCGGCGCGGATCTTGCCGGAGATGACTGGCGCGCCGAGATAGTTGGCGATCAGCGCATCGATGGAAACGGCTTTCGCCTGGAGATCGCCACGCGTGATCGAGGCGGTAGCCGCCTTGATGGCGACTTGGGGTGCCGCGCCTTTCCTGGAGAAGGCGATCGTGCCGCGCATGTCGCCTTCCGCCTTTTCCAGCGCCAGCGCGGCGAGCGGGCCGATATCGGGCAGGTCGAGCGAGATGGTGCCTTCAGGCACGAACTTGTCGTCCAGTGCCAGATCGCCGGAGATCCTGTTTTTGCCCAGCGACAGAAGCAGGCCGTTGATGGCGCTCTTGCCGCCGGCGGTTGCCAGCACGGCACTCCCCTGCAGCGCCTGGCCGGCGACAATGCCGGTGAGCTGCACATTGGCCGCCGGGTTGGCGGCATCGGCCTTGCCGGTGGCGGTGAGCTTCAATCCGGTGATCTCGCGCGATGCCACCGAGAGCTTGTCGCTGTTGACGGTAAGCGACAGGTCCGGTGCCATGGTCGGCCCTTGCGCGCTGAGCGCGAAAGCTATGGCGCCCCTGGCATCCTTCGACAATGGCGAGATGTCGCTTAGCGTCCCCCTGATGTCGGCGGTCACTTTGTTGTCGGCAAGGCTTGCCTGCCCGTCGGCGCTCAGCGCGCCCGAAGTCAGTTTCAATCCACCCAGGTTGAGATTGCCGTTGGGCTCGCGCTTCAGCGTGGCGCTTATCTCGGCGCGGTCGCCAAGCATGCCGCGTGCCGCCGCTGGCAAGGCCGATGATGGCGCATCCGCCTTCAGGTTGAGGTCGATGGCACCGTCACGCAGCGATACCTGGCCGGCGACCTGGCTGCTGAGGGCATCGCTTTTCAGCGAGCCGCTGTCGATGGCGACGGCGTCGGCGCTCAGCCGGGCGTTGAGCGCCGCCGTGACCTTGCCCGCGATGAGTGGCGCGATCGTTGGATTGTCGAGCCCAACCTTGTCCACCGACACCGTTCCGGAAACCGGCCCGGCGCGATTCCTAAGATCGAACGCATCCGAGTGCAGCGTCAGGGTAAGTCCGTCCACCTTCGCAGGGTTGGTGACGACCGAGGGCAGGATCGCGGAAAGGTCCAGCCGGGCATGCGTGCTGTCACCCGCAATTTTTGCCGACACTGATCGGACCTCGATCTTGACCGGGCTCTCGGCGCTTCCGACCGTCAGCGGCAGGCTGGGGCCGGACGAGGTCAGATCGATCGCGAAATCGCTGGCCCCGTTCGGGTTGATGGTGCCGGCGGCCTGGCCGGAGACCTTGTCGCCGGAGAGGGTGGCGTGGTCGACGGCAACGCCGCCGGCAATCGTGTAGCTGCCGACCGCATCGACGGCGAGCGGTCCGAGCCCCGCCTGTCGGGTCTGGCTGGTCTCGGCGCCGGCCAGTTTCACGTTGAACCGGATGTCGGGAGCTGCGCGCGCTCCGCTCACTTCAGCGATACCGTCAAGTGTTCCCGCGGCATCGAGGCCAGGCGAAAACGCATTGGCAAGGGCGGCAGGCAAAGCGGAGACCTGTGCCGCAAGATCGAGGGTCTCGCCGGCGCTGCCCGACAGCGCCGCCTTGCCGCCGCCAATATCGAGCGCCAGCTTGTCGATCTTGGCCGTGCCGTCGGCGATGGTCAGAGCCGACGGTTCGGCAATCTCCGCCTTGATGCCGCGAATGGTGGCTTCGCCCGAGGCGATCTCGACGCTGGTGGTGCCCTCGGTGATCTTCACCCGACCGGCAGCGGTCGCCGGAATGCCCGCGATCGTGGCGCCGCCGGTGAAATCGGTCCAGTCGCCGTCTCGCTTGAGATCGACGCCGATGCCGCTGATTTCGGTGCTCCCCGAAGTGACCGCATCGGCCTTGATGGTGCCCGAGATCGCCGGCGCCTTGAGATAATTGGCGACCAGCGCATTGATGGCGATCGCCTTGGCCGTCACCTCGCCGCGCGCGACCGACGTGCTCTTGGCATCGATGGCAATGGAAGGCGCGTCGCCATCCTTGGCGAACAAGATGGTGCCGTTGATGTCGCCGGTCACCGCCTGGCCGGCAAGCGCGGCCAACTGGTCGATGGCAGGCGCGGCGAGCGTCAGCATGCCCAAGGGCATGAACTTGTCGTCGAGCGCCAGGTCGCCCGAGACCTTGTTGTCGCCCAGCGAAACAAGGAAGCCGTTGATCGAACGCTTACCCTCGCTGGTCACCAGCGCCGCCTTGATGTCGAGCGGCTGGTCGTTGACGGCGCCGGTCAGCGAGACGTTGGCGGAAGGGTTCGTTATGTCGGCTTTGCCGCTCGCGGTCAGCTTGATGGCCTTCACCGTGCGGCCCGAAGCGGTCAGGCTGTCGCTGCCGGCGCTGACAGTGAAATCCGGCGCGGTGATCGCGCCGGTGGCCGACAGCGCGAAATCGACCCCGCCGGCAACCGGCACGCCGACCGTCGGCGACAACACCGAAACGTCACCCAATTTGCCCTTGATGTCGGCCTGGATGTCCGTGCCTTGCATGCTGGCCGTACCGCTGGCGCTGAGCGATCCCGAAGTGAGTTCGATGGAGTTCGCGGCGAAGGAACCTTGCGGATCGCGCGATGCGGTGGCCGAGAATTTCACCCGTCCGCCGAGCACGGAGGCGATCTGCTGCGGGAACGCGGTCGCCACGGCATCGGCATTCATTTTGAGCTGCATCGACATGTCCGCGAGCGCTACCGTCGCCGTCAGCGACGCATTGAGCGCATCGGAGCGCAGCGTACCTTGATCGATGGCAACAATGGCGTCCTTGCTGATTGAACCGGCCAGATCGACGTTGACCTTGCCGGTGATCAGCGGCGCCAACGTCGCGACGTCGGTTTTCAGGCCGCCCGCCTCCAGCTTGACGGCAACCGGGCCGGCGCGATTCTGGATGTCGAAACCATCGGAATGGATCTGCGCCGCCAGATCGTCCAGCCGCGTGCCGCCGACGACGATCGAAACGAACGAGGCGCCGATGTCGACGATCGGCGCCTTGCCGTCGCCGAAGGCGCGAGCAGTGGCGTTCTTGATCGCGAGCGTGATCGGCTGCGCCTTGCTGCCTACGCTGATCACCACGGGCGGGCCCTTGGCGGCGAGTTCGACCGACAGGTCGCTGGCGCCGGCAGGATCGGCAATGCCGGAGGCGGTGCCGTGCACCGCATCGCTCTCGATGCTGGCCCGGTCGATGCTGATGCCGCCAGCGGATGTGGCGGTGCCCGCTACATCGAAGCTGGTCTTGCCGGCGAACAGCGACTTCAGGTTTTCCGGCAGGAAGCGCGCAAAATCGCCATCGCCCTTCGCCTCGACATGATTGCCCTTGTCGGTGAGCTGGTGCCGGCCGGTGAGTTGGGTGACGATCCGATGGTCGACGAGGAAGGTGCCGACTCCACTCCAGTTGGCAAGCGGCCCGCTGCCCGAAACCACGATATCGACCGGTGGCGCATCCTGCAGCTTGAGCAGGTTGGCAATGATGCCGCCGGCCGGTTCCGACGCCTTGAGGTCGAGGTCCAGCTTATTGTCGGCGGGTGCGAAATGGATCTTGGCATCGACATTGCCCTGTTTGCCGTCGTGGCGGGTGACGTTGAGCACCGTCTGGACCGCCAGTGGCGCGGCATCGGCCTTGAGCATTCCCTTGGCCGCGAGCTCGGCGATGCCGCTGCCGGCCAGCTGCTCGCCAAGCGCGATTTCCGGCAGGTCGATCTGCTTGATGTCGATGGAGACCGGCAGCGTCGTCGTGCCGCTTTGCGCCGGCGGCTGCGTGCCGGCCACCGGCAGGCGTGCAAGCTCGATGCGCTCGGCCGCGATGCGGTCGGCGCTGAAGCTTTTCGACAAAAGTGCCGTCGGCGACCAGTCGACGGCCACCTTGCGCGCCACCAGCCAGGCGCCCTCGCGATCCTCAAGCACGACATGGTCGATGCTGAGCGCGCCCGACCAGATGCCGTCGATGCCGCTGACGGTGACCTTTCGGTCGTCGCTCGAGGCCAGCCGCGAAATGATGCCGGCGAGGTTGTCGCGCCCGCGCTCGGTCTTGGTCAGCACGACCAGCGCGCCTATCGCACCCGCGACCACGATCAGCAGGGTGTAAAGGACAATGCGAAGGATGCGCCAGACCGTCTTCATCGTCAAAACGCCTGGCCAATGCCGGCATAAATGCCGAAATGCGGGTCGCCGGGATCCCGGTTGAGCGGCACGGCCGCGTCGATGCGTAGCGGTCCGAACGGCGTGACATAGCGCAGCCCGACGCCGGCGCCGACCTTGACGTCGGAGAAGTTGGGAACCGACCTGGTCGATACCGTACCGGCATCGATGAAGGGCACGATGCCGATCGTGTCGGTGACGGCGATACGCATCTCCACCGAGGTTTCGAAGAAGGAGAGGCCGCCGATCGGCTGGCCGGTGAAATCCTTCGGACCTATGCCCTGATAGGCATAGCCGCGCACCGAACCGCCGCCGCCGGAATAGAAGCGCCGGTCGGCCGGAACGTTCTGCAGCCCGGTGCCGACGATGGAGCCGACTGTGACACGTTCGGCCAGCACGAACTTCGACGCGGTGTCCAGCGACTGATAGGCCGAGCCCTCGCCCTTCAGCTTAAGGAAGGCGGCACCACTCAATATGTCGTAGCTCGGCTCGGCATAGGCAAGCACCCTGAAGCCCCTGGTCGGGTTCAACCTGCTGTCCCTGTTGTCATAGACATATTGCAGCGGAATGCTGGCGATCAGGTAGGTGTGCTTGCCGAAGGCGTCGTGGATGCGCGAATAGTCGAGCGCGACCTCGGCCGATACGGTCTGCTTCTTGTCGAGTTCATAGGACAGGCCGGCGCTGCCCTTGACCGAGAAATGGTCATAGGCGTCCGGATGCTCGAGCACGGTCTTCATGCTGGCGAAGAACTTCGACGCCGGCCCGATCACGCCGGGCTTCTCGAACATGATGCCGGCATTGTAGTTCAGTTCGGACAGATTGTTGCTGCCGATGCCGCTGATGGCGCCGTCGATGCGCAGCTTTTCGGCACGGCCAAACAGGTTGCGATGGCCCCAGTAACCTTCCAAGCCAAGCCCCTCGGTGTTGGAAAATGTGCCGCCGAGGCCGTAATAGCGCGGCTTGCGCTCGCTGACCTGGACGCCGATCGGGATGTTTCCGTCGGCATCGAGCTTGTCGGCTTCCTTGAAGGTCACGCTGTTGAAGACCTCGAGCGCCAGCAACCTGTCACGCGCGTCGCTGATCTCCTGCGGCGAGTATTGCTTGCCGCGCTTCAGCCCGGTCATGTATTCGGTGAAGTCGCGGTCGACCTTCTCGGTGCCTTCCACGGTGGTCGCGCCATAGCCGGCGACCGGCCCGGCTGCGACCGTCAGCGTCACGTCGAGCGTCGATGTGGCATGGTCGGCGACGATCTGCCGGTCGGTCACCTTGGCCAGGGGCCTGCCCTGCTCCATCAGCGTCCGCACGATCAGCGCCTCGGCCTTGAGCACCGCGCCCGATCCGGCGTCGCCACCTGATATCAGCCCGTAATCGGCGCTCATCAGCCCCGCCGCGTCGCCCTCCAGCCGGATGTTGCCAAGAGTGAATTTGGGGCCGGCCGAAATGGTGATCGCCACCGGAATGGGCTGCGGACCCTTGAATTCTGCGTCCGGCGGCAGTTCGTCGAGCGGTTTGCCGTCGATGGTGATGGTGACGACGCCTTCATACCGGGCATCGGCATAAAGCGCCGCCACCAGCTGTTCGCGATCGCTGCGCGCCTTGGTCATCAGCCCGAGCGAGCCCGAAACCGGCCGGTCCTCGTCGCCCTTCAGCGCCGAGGCATTTTCGAGCTTCTTGACGAGATCCTTGTCGGCATCGGGTGCGGAGATGGTCACCGCGTAGCGCAGGGGATCGACAATGTCAGCGTCCTCGTCTTTAGACGACCCCCACAGCTTGATGCCGAAAATCTCGAACGCGGCCGCGGGCCTCGATTCGCAAAGCAGCGCCGACGAGCACATCATGGCCAAAAGCAGGGCGCGCGGAAGCACGCGCCCTGGCGCGGTCCCTCCTGACATCTGCTCTTCATGCGCCGGCATTAAGACAACCTAATTCGTAAACCTAAAATTGGAATGAAGTTCTGAAGCGCTCGTAAAGGGGCCACAATCCAATTGTCTGAAATAGGACGGGCTTGGAATTCACACCTTCTGCGTTTCCGCAAGAATGCGTGATCCCCTGTCCTATGGAGGTTACTGTCGCATACCGGTCCTTGGCCGGAAAATAAACCGTTGGCGGGCGGCACCTGCCGCGTTCGCGCGTTGACAAGCCCGACTGAAGCTTGATCATGCCCGGACGTCTGCAATTGTCTGGAGGGGTGTTATGGCAATGCGCGCGGCTCGTGGTCTGTCGATTCTCGTCCTTCTCTTCTTCGCCTGGGCCACCGCCTTAGCCTGGAACGGCGTCGCGCAAGCGGCCGAGGCCCGGCGCATCGCAACGACCGACAATTCCGACTATTTCGGTTTCGACCTCAGGTCGGACCAGAACGTCACGCTCGACCAGTGCAAGACGACATGTCTCGGCGATCCGGCCTGCCGCGCCTTCACCTACAACACCAAGGCCAAATGGTGCTTTCTCAAATCCGACTATAACCAGTTGAAATCCTTCATCGGCGCGATCGCCGGCAAGGTCGTCAACATCGACGGGGACCCGGACATCGGCGCGCCGCCCGAACTCGCCTTCTTCCCCAACTGGATGGCCGACCAGGCCCAGCAATACCGCAACAAGCTGCTTGGCCCGGCCTTTGACAAGCCGACCGAGGGCATGGCGGCTCTTACAAATGCCGCCGAACAGGCCGTATTGGCTGGCGACCATCGCTCCGCCATGCGGAAATATGAGGCCGCGGTCTCGGTCATGCCGGACGATGGCCAGCTCTGGCTCAAGCTGGCGCGCGAAACCCTGGCAGTGCAGCCCACCGCCAACACCTCCGAAGCCTCGACTTTGCCCGCAAACGGCACATCGGCCGCCTTCAACGCCTATAAACTGCTGCGCACCACCAAGACACGCGCCGAAGTGCTGGCGCTGCTCGGCAATGGTCTCGACAAGCGCGATCTCTACCGCCCGGCGCTGCAAGCCTATGAAGCCAGCCTTGCTCTGGAAAGTTCGCCCGCGGTCCAGGCCGAGTATGCCGATCTCAAGGCCCGCAAGGGGTTCCGTGTCATCGATCACTCTGTCGATGCCGACACCAGCGCACCGCGCATTTGTGCGCAATTCTCCGAGGATCTGGTCAAGACCGGCGTCGATTACGCGCAGTTCGTCACCGTCGACAACGCGCCGCCGAAGGGCGTCGAGGCCAAGGACAAGCAGATCTGCGTCGAAGGGCTCGAACACGGCCAGCACTATGACGTGACCTTCCGCGCCGGCCTGCCGGCCGCGATCGGCGAAGTGACCGCCGTCCCCGTGGTGCTGTCGATCTATGTGCAGGATCGCGCGCCGTCCGCCCGCTTCACCGGCGACAGCTTCGTGCTGCCGGCAGGCGCGCGCCGCGGCATCCCGATCGTCACCGTCAACATGAATGGCGCCGAGATGAAGCTGTACCGCATCGGCGACCGTTCGCTGGCGCAGCTTCTGTCGGGTTACCAGTTCCTGCACCAGCTCGACGGCTATGACATCTCCAACATTTCCGAGCAGATCGGCGCGCCGGTCTGGCAGGGCCAGCTCGACATCGTCAATGACCTCAACAAGGAAGTCACCACCTCCTTCCCGGTCGACGAAGCGCTGCCGCAGCGCAAGCCCGGCGTCTATGTGCTGACCGCGCAGCCCGTCAACGACAAGAGCGACGACTACGGCTCGCTGGCCACGCAGTGGTTCGTCGTCTCCGACATCGGCCTGTCGACCTATACCGGCCAGGACGGGCTCAACGTCTTTGCCCGTTCGCTGGGCAGCGCCAAGCCGATTGCCGGAGCCGAACTGACGCTGGTTGCCCGCAACAACGAGGTTCTCGGAACCGCGACATCGGATGCGAACGGCCACGCCGTCTTCAACCCCGGCCTAACGCGCGGTGACGGCGGCATGGTGCCGGCCGTGCTGATGGCCAAGCAGGGCGACAATGATTTCGTCTTCCTCGACATGGCCAAGGCCGGCTTCGACCTGTCCGACCGTGGCGTCACCGGACGCGCCGCACCGGGCGCGCTCGACGTCTATGCCTGGACCGAGCGCGGCATCTACCGCGCCGGCGAGGACGTCCATGTCGCCGCCCTTGCCCGCGACGGCGCGGCCAAGGCGGTCGAGAACCTGCCGCTGACCTTCATCTTCTCGCGCCCCGATGGCGTCGAGGATCGCCGCATCGTCAGCGACGGCGCATCGGCCGGCGGCCACGCCGTCGACCTGCCGCTCGAACCCAACGCCATGCGCGGCACATGGTCGGTGTCGATATACACCGACCCCAAGCAGCCGGAGGTTGCCAGCCAGATGTTCCTGGTCGAGGACTTCGTGCCGGATCGCATCGAATTCGACATGAAGGCCGACAAGCAGGAGATTGCGCGGGGCGAAACCGCCAACATCGACATTGACGGCCGCTTCCTTTATGGCGCGCCGGCGGCGGGCCTGGCGCTGGAAGGCGAATTGACGCTGTCGACGTCGCGCGACTGGGACCGCTTCCCCCACTTTTCCTTCGGCCTCGCCGACGAGCAGTCGGCGCAGCCGACGGTCACGCCGCTCACCGATCTGCCGGTGGTTGGCGATGACGGCAAGGCGACCTTCCCTGTTAGCGTCGACCAGTTGCCATCGACCACCAAGCTGGTCAACGGCAAGATAACGGTGCGCATGCGCGAAACTGGTGGCCGCGCCATCGAGCGCTCGCTCAACATCGGCATCCGTCCGCAAGGCCATATGATCGGCATCCGTCCGGATTTCGCCGACGGTGAAGTGCCGCAGGGGGGCACCGCCAAGTTCAGCCTGATCGCCGTCGATCCCGACGGCAAGCGCGAGGCGCTGAAAGGCGCGCAGTGGACGCTGGTCAAGGTCGAACGCAATTACCAGTGGTACCGCTCCAACAACTCCTGGAACTACGAGCCGGTGAGCTTGACCAAGTCGATCGCCAACGGCCAGATCGACCTCAACGCCGATGGCGACGCCACGGTCTCGGTACCTGTCGACTGGGGCCAGTACAGGCTCGAAGTCGAGACATCGGACCCCGAGGGACCGGCGACCAGCTATGAGTTCGACGCCGGCTGGTATGTCGCCTCGACCACCACCGAAACGCCTGACGGCCTGGAGATTGCCCTCGACAAGGATAACTATGCCGCGGGCGAAGTGGCCAAGCTGAAAATCTCGCCGCATTTTGCCGGCGAGCTTCTGATCAACATCGGCTCCGACAAGCTGCTGAAGACCATCACGGCGACCGTGCCGGCCGGCGGCAGCACCGTCGACATCCCGGTCGGGGACGACTGGGGCGCCGGCGCCTATGTAACGGCAACCCTGTTCCGGCCGGGCGATGCGCAGCAGACGCGCATGCCCGCCCGCGCAATCGGCGTGAAATGGCTGACGGTCGATCCGGGCGCCAAGAAGCTTGCCGTCACGCTCACGCCGCCGGACAAGACCGTGCCGCGCCAGCAGCTATCGATCCCTGTTTCCGTGGCCGGCGTGCAGCCGGGCACAAACGCCTATGTCATGGTTGCCGCCGTCGATGTCGGCATCCTCAACTTGACCAACTACAAGGCGCCGGATCCGGAGAACTGGTTCTTCGGCCAGCGCATGCTAGGCATGGAGATCCGCGACATCTATGGCCGCCTGATCGACGGCTCCCTGGGCACCACCGGCAAGCTCAGGACCGGTGGTGACGGCGCCAACATGCAGGCGCAAGGCAGCCCGCCAACCGAAAAGCTGGTTGCCTTCTTCTCCGGCATCGTCCAGCTCGATGCCGACGGCAAGGCACGGATCGACTTCGACATTCCGCAATTCAACGGCACCGTGCGCGTCATGGCTGTCGCCTGGACCAAGGAAGCGGTCGGCCATGCCCAGTCGGACGTGATCGTGCGTGATCCCATAGTGATCACCGCCGGCCTGCCGCGCTTCCTGGCGCCTGGCGACAACGCCGTCATGCGGCTCGACGTAGCCGACACCGACGGCCCCGCCGGCGACTACGCGCTGGCGATCGACACGACGGGCGACCTGTCGACAGGCGACAAGCCCCTGCCCCAGAAGCTGACGCTCGCCCAGGGCAAGCGCCAGACCTTGGCCGTGCCGCTGATCGCAAAGACGGCGGGCAATGCCTCGCTCACCATCAAGCTGGCGCACGCCGACGGCACCAAGGTCGAGCAGACACTCTATGTGCCGGTGCGCCCGGCTCAATTGCCGGTCACCACGCGTCTTGTGGTCGACCTCAAGGGCAATGGCGGCGCGTTGCGCGTCGACAAGGAACTGCTGGCGGCCAGCCTGCTTGAGGGCGCTTCGGTCAGCGTCGGCGTTTCGCAGGCGGCGGCCTTCGACGTGCCTTCACTGCTGATGACGCTCGATCGCTACCCCTATGGTTGCGCCGAGCAGACCACCAGCCGTGCCATGCCGCTTCTCTACGTCAACGAGATGGCATCGGGCGTCGGCATGGAAAACGACCCTGACCTGCACGGCCGCGTCCAGGACGCGATCTACAAGGTCCTGAGCTACCAGTCCTCGAGCGGCAGCTTCGGTCTGTGGGGACCAGGCTCCGGCGATCTGTGGCTCGACGCCTATGTCAGCGAGTTCCTGACCAGGGCGCGGGAGCAAAAATACGACGTGCCGGCTCTGGCGATGAACCAGGCCTTGAACAACCTGCAGAACTCGCTCGGCTACGACCAGAGCGTACAGGACCGCGGCAGCGAGATTGCCTACGCCCTCTACGTGCTGGCCCGCAACAAGAAGGCCTCGATCGGCGATCTGCGCTACTACGCTGACACCCAGCTCGAAGCCTTCTCGAGCCCTATGGCCGTCGCCCAGCTGGCGGCGAGCCTGGCGCTCTATGGCGACACGCAGCGTTCGGAGGCGACGTTCAAGACCGCGCTGCAGCTCGCCAGGTCGAGCACCGACTACGACTGGTACCGCTCCGACTACGGCTCGGCGTTGCGTGACGGCGCGGCGATGCTGTCGCTGGCGGCGGAATCGAAGCCGGTGTCGACGATCGTGCCCGAGCTGATCAAGCTGGTGACCAGGAAACGCGCCGAAGCCCGCTGGACCAGCACCCAGGACGATTCCTGGATGCTGCTGGCGGCGCGTGCGCTGAAGGAGGGCAACGATTCGATCGCGTTGACCGTCAATGGCGCGCCGCATTCCGGCGGCTATTCCAACCAGGTCAACGGCTCCGACCTGGTCGACAGCCCGCTCGAAATCGCCAACACCGGCAAGACTCCGCTGCAGGCCGTCGTCACCACCGTGGCCTCGCCGATCCAGCCTTTGCCGGCCGGTGGCGATGGTTTCACCATCAGCCGCACCTACTACAAGCTCGACGGCACCGAAGCCAATGTGACGGAGGCAACCCAGAACGAACGCTATGTCGTCGTGCTCAAGGTCACCGAGCGGAACAGCTGGCCGTCGCGCCTGCTGGTCACCGACCTGTTGCCGGCCGGCTTCGAGATCGACAATCCAGGCCTGGTCTCCAGCGCCCAGCTGTCGAACTTCTCCTGGCTGGCACAGACCGACGCCGCCCATCTCGAATTCCGCGACGACCGTTTCGTCGCGGCGTTCAACCCGGCCGACGGCGACCACGACCACAATCTGACGCTCGCCTATGTCGTGCGCGCCGTGACCCCGGGCACCTACGCCCATCCGGCGGCAACGGTTGAGGACATGTACCGGCCGCAATATTCGGCCCGCACCGCCACCGGCATGATGGAGATCAAGGCGCCGTAAGGCGCTGTGAAGATGAACAGGACGATCGCGCTGCCCCTCATTGCCCTGCCGGGCATTTCTCCCCGTATAGTGACGGGGAGAAAGGGGCTAGCGTCGACCGCCGCGACAGGTCCCTTCTCCCCGTCACTATACGGGGAGAAGGTGCCGGCAGGCGGATGAGGGGCAGCACCATGCTCTCCAGAAAATTCCTTCGCGGTGCAGCCATAACGCTGGCTTCCTGCGCCGGCGTCCTTGCCCTTTCCGTCGCTTCCCTCTGGGAACTCGACCGCGCTTTTCCGCCACCATTGCCGGCGACGCTCACTGTCTCGACCGAAGTCCAGGACCGCGACGGCCAGTTGCTGCGCGCCTTCGCCACGCCGGACGGCTACTGGCGGCTCGAAACCCGGCTCGACCAGGTCGACAAGCAGTTTGTCGACATGCTGGTCACCTATGAGGACAAGCGCTTCTGGGACCATGAGGGCGTCGATGTGCTGGCGCTGGCCCGCGCCGCCGGCCAGTTCGCCACCACCGGCCATATCGTTTCCGGCGGCTCGACCCTGTCGATGCAACTCGCCCGCCTGATCGAGCCGCGCGAGAGCCGCAGCGTCGGCTCCAAGATCAAGCAGATGTTGCGCGCCATCCAGATCGAGCGGCGGCTGTCCAAACGCGAGATCCTCGAGCGCTACCTGACGCTGGCGCCCTATGGCGGCAATCTGGAAGGCGTGCGCGCCGCTTCGCTCGCCTATTTCGGCAAGGAACCGAAGCGGCTGACGGTTTCAGAGGCCGCGCTTCTCGTCGCTCTCCCGCAATTGCCGGAGAAGCGCCGGCCTGACCGCAATCTCCAGATCGCCCATGCAGCGCGCGATCGTGTGCTGAGCCGCATGGTCTCGTCAGGCCTGATCGGCGAACGCGAGGCGGCACGCGCGGCACTCGACGATGTGTCGGGGCTGCGCCGTACCTTGCCGGCGCTTGCCGCGCATGCCGCTTATGCGATGCTGCCCAGGGCCGTTCCCGGTCAGCCGCTCAAGCTGACCATCCGCAAAAGCGTCCAGCAGGGACTGGAACAGGTAGCGCGCGACGCAGCGACAAAGCTCGGGCCGCGTCTGTCCGTCGCCATGGTGCTGGCCGACGCACGCACCGGCGACATTCTGGGCGAAGTCGGCTCGGCCAATTTCTTCGATTCCAGCCGTTCCGGCTGGATCGACATGACCAAGGTCGTGCGCTCGCCCGGCTCGACGCTGAAGCCGTTCATCTACGGCCTCGCTTTCGAGCAGGGACTGGTGGCGCAGGAAACGTTGATCGAGGACAGTCCGGTCGATTTCGGTGGCTATAGGCCGAAGAATTTCGACATGGGCTATCAGGGCGATGTCAGCATCCGTCAGGCGCTGCAATTGTCGCTCAACGTGCCGGCGATCCGCGTGCTCGACGCGGTCGGCCCGGCGCGGCTGACCGCGCGCTTCCGCCAGGGCGGCGTCAACCCGATCCTGCCGGTCAACGAAGCGCCGGGCCTGGCCATCGGCCTCGGCGGCGTCGGCGTCACGCTGCGCGACCTCGTCCAGCTCTACACAGGGCTCGCCAATGGCGGCAAGACGCACTCGCTGCGCGACGGCACCGAACCGGCCAGTGCCGCGAGTTCGACAACCACCATCCTCAACGACCAGGCCAACTGGCAGATCGTCGACATTCTGTCCGGTGTGAAGCCGCCCGAAGGCGCCTTGCAACGCGGCATTGCCTACAAGACCGGCACCTCCTACGGCTACCGTGACGCCTGGTCGGTTGGTTTTGACGGCCGCTACGTGCTGGGGGTCTGGGTCGGCCGGCCCGATGCCGGCGCGGTGCCGGGCCTCTCGGGCTATGTCTCGGCCGCCCCGATCCTGTTCGAGGGCTTTGTCCGCTCTGGCCTGGCAACCGTGCCGCTGCCAGGCAAGCCGCCTGGCGCCTTCACCCCCAAGCGCGAGGAACTGCCCGTGACGCTTGCCCGCTTCGGCGCCGGCGCGGATGGCCTGGTGCAGGCGACGCCGACCGAACCCGCGCCGACCATCATTTTCCCGCCGGATGGCGCCCGCGTCGATCTCGCCACCAACTCGGCCGACGCCTCGCCACTGGTGCTGAAATTGCAAGGCGGTCGCGCGCCGTTCCGCTGGCTGGCCAACGGCAAGCCGCTCATCGGCCTCGACCGTCGCCGCACCGCGACATGGCAGCCCGACGGCGCGGGTTACTCGACGCTGACCGTCATCGACGCAGCTGGACGGGCGGCGAGTGTGAAAGTGTTCGTTGAATAGAGTGGGACAGGCGATTCAGCGCATTGGCTTTTGAGACCTGGGATAGAAGGATGGTTCGCCAGATGCCCCGGCAGGGCAGACGGGGTGCCTCGCGCAATCCTCGATTGTCGGTAGCGTTAGCTGCGGCAGCGTTCGTTGTGACAATCTCTTTCGCTGCCTTCGCCGATCCCCTTCCTGCCGGCAGCGCTTCGATTTCCCGGTGACGGCCGAGTAAACCTGCCCAACGCAACCTTGCCCGGCAACCTCGCAACCCTAGATAGGCCGGTTGGCGGGCCGACCCGGCGCGGGGCGGCCGCGAGGAAAATATTTCCCGACGCCGGGGCAGGCCGCCGAAGATTTTCTCCAGGAGGACAAAAAAGGCAACATTCAATGCATCTTATTTCTATCAATTTGGTAGATTTGGCGCGGGTTCAACGGAGGCAGAAATGACCAAACCTCATTTCCGGAAACTGTTCGGCGCACTGGTCGCCACATCTGTCCAGTTCGGCACGCTCGGTTTCGCGTTTGCCGATACCACCATTCTCAACGTGTCCTACGATCCGACGCGCGAGCTCTACAAGGCCTATGACGAGGCCTTCGCCGCGCATTGGAAGACAAAGACCGGCGAGACGGTGACCATTCAGCAGTCACATGGCGGATCGGGCGCCCAGGCCCGCGCCGTGATCGATGGTCTGGACGCCGATGTGGTGACGCTGGCGCTCGAAGGCGACATCAACGCCATCGTCTCCAAGTCCAAGAAGATCAATCCCGACTGGCGCACCAAATTCGAAAACAATTCAGCGCCTTACACCTCGACGATCATCTTCCTTGTCCGCAAGGGCAATCCTAAGGGCATCCACGACTGGAACGACCTGGTCAAGGACGGCACGCAGGTGATCACGCCCAATCCCAAAACCTCGGGCGGCGCGCGCTGGAACTATCTCGCGGCCTGGGCCTATGCCAACGCCAATGATGGCGGCGACGAGGCCAAGACCAAGGAATTCGTCGGCAAGCTCTACGCCAATGCTCCCGTGCTCGACACCGGCGCGCGCGGCTCGACCGTAACCTTCGCGCAAAAAGGCCTCGGCGACGTGCTGATCGGTTGGGAAAACGACGCCTATCTGGCGCTCGACGAGTTTGGCGCCGACAATTTCGACATCGTCTATCCGCCGACCTCGATCCTGGCCGAGCCCCCGGTGGCCGTGGTCGATGCCAATGTCGACGGCAAAGGCACGCGCAAGGTGGCCGAGGCCTATCTGAGCTACCTCTATTCCAAGGAAGGTCAAACGATCATCGCCAAGAACCACTATCGGCCGTCCAAGCCCGAACTGGTTCCGCCGGATGATCTGGCCAAGCTTCCGCCGATCAAGCTGATCACCATCGACGACCCGCTTTTCGGCGGCTGGAAGAAGGCGCAGCCTTATCATTTCGGCGACGGTGGTATATTCGACCAGATCTACAGGCCGGCCCAGTGAGCTAAAATCCAGATCGGGACGACATGACCATAGCACCCGCGCAGGCAGGGTGGCGGTTCAGACAGCCGAGCGTCATTCCGGGTTTCGGATTGACGCTCGGCTTCTCGCTTGCCTACCTCACCCTCATCATCCTCATTCCCCTATCCGGGCTGATCTGGCGCTCGGCTGCCCTCGGCTGGACCGATTTCTGGGCCATCGCCACCGACCGCCGTACGCTCAACGCACTGGAAATCAGCTTCGGCACAGCTTTCATCGCGGCTGCCGTCAATGTCGTTTTCGGCACGCTCGTCGCCTGGGTGCTGGTGCGTTACCGCTTTCCAGGCCGCCGTATCGTCGATGCCATGGTCGACCTGCCGTTCGCGCTGCCGACGGCGGTGGCCGGCATCGCGCTGACCACGCTCTATGCACCGAATGGCTGGATCGGCAAATTGCTGATGCCGCTGGGCATCAAGGTCGCCTACACGCCGCTGGGCATCGTCATCGCGCTGATCTTCATCGGCCTGCCCTTCGTCGTGCGCACCGTGCAGCCGATCATGGAAGAGATCGACAAGGAAGTTGAGGAAGCCGCCGCCACGCTTGGCGCCAGCCGCTTCCAGATCATCACCCGCGTGCTGTTTCCGGGCCTGGCGCCGGCCATCATCACCGGTTTCTCGCTCGCCTTCGCGCGTGGCGTCGGCGAATACGGCTCGGTGATCTTCATTGCCGGCAACCTGCCCTACAAATCCGAGATCGCGCCGCTTTTGATCGTCATCCGGCTCGAGGAATACAATTACCCGGCGGCGACCGCGACCGCGGCGATCATGCTGGCGCTGTCGTTCCTCATGCTGTTGATCGTCAATCTGGTGCAGACATGGAGCCGCAAGCGCTATGGCTGATCCCGAGATCAAATCCTACGAACCGTTCCATGAAAGCCGCTCGCCAGCGGTGACCGAGAGCCGGCCGGCGCGGGCCGTGCTGATGGCCGTCGTCTTCGTCTTTCTCGCCGTCTTCCTGTTGCTGCCGCTGATCATCGTCTTCAAGGAAGCCTTCGCCAAGGGCGTTGGCACCTACCTGGAATCGCTGAGCGACGCGGACACGCGTTCGGCTATTCGCCTGACCTTGCTGGTGGCGGCGATCTCGGTACCGCTCAACATCGTCTTCGGCATCTCGGCCGCCTGGGCGATCGCCAAGTTCGAGTTCAAGGGCAAAGCCTTCCTGACCACGCTGATCGACCTCCCCTTCTCGGTCTCGCCCGTCATTTCGGGTCTGGTCTACGTGCTTCTGTTCGGCGCTCAGGGGTTGCTCGGCGAGTGGCTGAAGGCACATGGCATCCAGATCTTGTTCGCCGTGCCCGGCATCGTGCTGGCCACCGTCTTCGTCACCTTCCCCTTCGTTGCCCGCGAACTGATCCCGCTGATGCAGGAACAGGGCAATGGCGACGAGGAAGCCGCCCTTTCGCTTGGCGCCAATGGCTGGCAGACCTTCTGGTATGTGACCTTGCCCAATGTCAAATGGGGCCTGCTCTACGGCGTGCTTCTGTGCAATGCGCGCGCCATGGGCGAGTTCGGCGCGGTTTCTGTGGTGTCGGGCCACATACGCGGCCTGACCAACACCGTGCCGCTGCATGTCGAAATCCTCTACAACGAGTACAACGCCGCCGGCGCCTTCGCCGTCGCCTCGTTGCTTGCCGGGCTGGCGCTCGTCACGCTGGTCTTGAAAACACTGCTCGAGATGCGCTACGGCGCCGAACTCGCCGCGACGCGCGGGCATTAGAAGGTTCATTGCATGGAAGTTCGCGTTGCCAATGTGCGCAAGGAATTCGAGCGTTTTCCGGCGCTCCACGATGTCTCGCTCGACATCAAGTCGGGCGAACTGATCGCTTTGCTGGGCCCGTCCGGCTCCGGCAAGACGACCTTGCTCAGGCTGATCGCCGGGCTGGAGCGTCCAACGCGTGGAAAAATCTTCTTTGGTGACGAGGACGCTTCGCAGAAATCGATCCAGGAGCGCAATGTCGGTTTCGTCTTCCAGCACTACGCCCTGTTCCGCCACATGACGGTTGCCGACAATATCGGTTTCGGCCTCAAGGTGCGGCACGGGCCGACGCGGCCGCCGGCAGCGGAGATCCGCCGCCGTGCGTCCGAGCTTCTCGATCTCGTCCAGCTTTCAGGGCTGGAGAAGCGCTACCCCGCGCAGCTTTCGGGCGGCCAGCGCCAGCGCGTGGCGCTCGCCCGCGCCATGGCGATCGAACCCAAGGTGCTGCTGCTCGACGAGCCGTTCGGCGCGCTCGACGCGCAGGTGCGCCGGGAACTCCGCCGCTGGCTGCGGGAAATCCATGACGCCACCGGCCACACCACCGTCTTCGTCACCCACGATCAGGAAGAGGCGCTTGAGCTTGCCGACCGCGTCGTGGTGATGAGCCAGGGCCGCATCGAGCAGGTCGGTACCGCCGACGACATCTACGACACACCGAACTCGCCCTTCGTCTACGGCTTTATCGGCGAATCGAGCTCCCTTCCGGTCAAAGTCGAGAATGGCGAGATCTGGCTGGCCGACCGTCCGATCGGATTGTCGGCGCCGCACGCGTCCGAGGGCGATGCGATGCTTTACTTCCGTCCGCACGATGTCGAACTGCTGGACGGCTGCAGCGGCTGCATCGCCGGCACCGTGGCCGCCAGCCGCCGCGTCGCCGGCACACGGCGCGTCGAGCTTGAGATCGGCGGCGAGCGTCAGCGGGTCGAGATAGAATTGCCGATTGGTCATCCGGCGGCGCAGAAGAGCCGCGTGGCATTCCGGCCTGGGCGCTGGAAGCTGTTTCCGACTGCATAGCGATCGGACCACTGTGAAATCTCGTCACCAGGGAATATCCTGGTCCAGTAGCGGTCGCTTACCCTTTCACTGGCCTTTCAACGACAACAACAAGATCATGGGATTTTTCGGGGAAGCCGCAAAGCCGTAGTGCTCGTAAAAGGCTTTCGCTTCATCCGATATGGCGTGAACAAAAATTCCGCGAATCCTGAGGATCGTCGCGGCTTGACTGGAGCGCAGGACGGCGTCTTGCAGAAGCGCAGCGCCTAGCCCTTTCCCTTGCCAGCTTGCATCCACCGCGAGACGTCCGAGCACAACCATTGGAATGGGATCTGGCATGTTGCGGCGAATAATGCCGGGCGCTTCCGCCAGATCAAGCCCGCCCGAAGACAAGCAATAGTAGCCGACAACGCGTGTGCCTTCCGCCATCACATAAGTACGTGATGCGCCACTGACCTGGTTGGCCCGTGCCCGACGGCGAAGCCATTGGTCGAGGCTTTCTGTTCCGCTTTGGAAAAGTTCGAGATCGTGGTCTTCGGCCAGCGGCGTGGGCGCCGACGGCATCAGTCCCGCCACGGCCTGGGCACGTTCATAAGGCGTGCAAAACCTTCCCCGCTTGGCGGTTCATCGAGGATGTCGAGATAATGCCGGTAACTCTCGGGATCCACCTTGATCAATGTTTGGTCGAGCAGCGTATCCTCGGCCGCACGATAAGCGACGTCGATCATGAAGTCAGAGCGGGTTTTCCCGCGTATCTTTGCGGCACGGTCAATCAGTATGCGTACGTCCTCTCGGATGCGCAGATTGACAGGCTTGGCATGGGTTTCGGGTGCGGCTTTCGCCATGGAAGACTCCTTTCACTCGTCATAACATGCCGCATACACAATGTGTATCCATTTGTCGCCTCTCTTCGGAAGAGACTGAAGAGGACGGCCTCAAAAAGATGATTCTACTTGAAAGAAAAACCTACGATGTGCCTGTTTGGGAAACGGTTTTCTAGCAGCAGCCGCCAAGCCCTGAATCTATACCTCGCCGCACCCCGGCTATGGTCCGATAATGATAGTAGAGCATGACATCCGGAGCCTTTTCATGAAGCGATTTTTCATCGGCGTTGCCGTTGCCGCCGGCCTTCTCCTCGCATCCTCCCAAGCGTGGTCGGCCGACAAGCTGCTGAATGCCTCCTATGACGTCGGCCGCGAACTCTTCGTGCAGGTCAACAAGGCCTTCATCGCCAAGCACCCGGCTGTGAGCATCGACCAGTCGCATGCCGGTACGTCGGCGCAGGCGCGTGCCATCGCTGAAGGCCTCGGTGCCGATGTCGTCACCTTCAACCAGGTCACCGACGTCGACTTCCTGGTCAAGAGGGGCCTCGTCTCGGCTGACTGGCAGAAGGATTTTCCCGCCAACGCCTCGCCCTTCTATTCGCTGCCTTCGTTTCTCGTCCGCGCGGGCAACCCCAAGCACATCAAGGACTGGAACGATCTCGTGCGCGACGACGTGCAGGTGATCTTCCCCAATCCGAAAACGTCGGGCAATGCGCGCTACACCTATCTCGCGGCCACCGCCTACGCCAAGGAAGCCTTCAAGGGCGACGACGCCAAGGTGAAGGAATTCATCACCAAGCTGTTCAACAACGTGCCGATCTTCGACACTGGCGGGCGCGCCGCGACCACCACCTTCGTGCAGCGCGAGATCGGCGACGTGCTGATCACCTTCGAATCCGAGACGCGCGGCATCCGCAAGGAATATGGCGACGACAAATTCGAGCAGGTCACGCCTTCCGTCAGCCTTCTGGCGGAATTCCCGGTAGCGATCGTCGACAAGGTCGCCGACGAGCATGGCACGCGCGATCTGGCCAAGAGCTATCTCGACTTCCTCTATACGCCCGAGGGCCAGGGCATCGCCGCCGACAATGGCTTGCGCGCACGCGACGCGGCTGTCGCGGCCAAATACAAGGCAGATTTTCCGGACGTGCGCCTGTTGACGGTGGAAGACGTCTTCGGCGGTTGGGACAAGGTCCAAAAGGAGCATTTCGCCGCCGGCGGCCTGCTCGACCAGGCTTATGGCAGCCGGTAAGTCTCCGCGTCCAGATAGAAAGATCAGGAAAGCCGGCCCGGTGGCCGGCTTTCCTTGTTTATGCAGCTGATAGGGCAAATTCGGCGCCCTTCGTGCAAAACGTTACAAAGAATCAACGCGTTTGTGCCTAACCTGCCCTCCAATGGCTTTGTTTTCGCGAAACGGCAGTGTGCGAAGGCAATGTTGTCATCATTTGCACACAAACAACCGCCAGATGCGGGGTGGTTGGGGCTTCAATGGGTTGACTCGGGCATGCTGACGAAAAAAGGCAAATACGGCCTGAAGGCCCTCGTGCATCTATCCAGTCTTCCGCTTGGCCAATTGGCCTTCGTCAACGACATCGCCGTCGCCAACAACATCCCGAAGAAATTCCTGGACGCCATACTGGGCGAATTGCGCAACGCCGGCTTCGTCCAGAGCCGCAAGGGCAAGGAAGGCGGCTATCGTCTCGCCCGCCCCGCTTCCGAGATCAAGATCGGCCATGTCGTGCGCGTGCTCGACGGGCCGCTGGCGCCGATACCTTGCGCCAGCCGCACGCAGTATCAGCGCTGCGAGGATTGCGACGAGGCGACCTGCCAGGTCCGGCACATGATGCTGGAAGTGCGCCAGGCGATCGCCGAGGTACTGGACAACCGTAGCCTCGCCGCCATGCGCGATGCCGACAATGACGATTTCCCGGTCGAGTTGACATCCCAGATCTAGAGCCGGGTGGATGAGGCTGTCGAGGCTTACGAAATCCCGAAAAGCCGCCCGCAAGCGGCCATCGGCAGCCAGCTTTCGCATCGAGATCATCGCCGACGTCTTTGTCCCCGAATATGCCGAGGACGTGCGCTTTTTCAGCCGCAAGCTGGCTGATCCCGGCAGGCTCCGCCACTTCTCCACCAGGGACCTTCGCGAAAGCCTGGTTACCCTCTTCTACCTCGCGGTTGCGGCAGCGCTGCCGGTGCGCTGGTGGGCGCCGATCTGCGATTGGGCTTCCAGGTTTCGGTTGAAGCGCCATATGCGCAAGGATTTCCGCTTCTATGCCGCCGCAACGCGCGCGGTGCTCGGCGATGGCGTCGATACACGCAAGCTGTTCGAGGCATTGCTCACGGCGCGCCATCGCCGCCGCATGCAACTTGCCGCGCATCTGGTCGCCGGCCGTTGGACGCCGAAGGTCCGGCTGGAAGGGCTCGAGGGCTTGCAGGCAGCCCTGCAACGCGGCCACGGCGCGATCCTCTGGTGCGATCAATTCACCGCCCAGACGATAATCGGCAAGCGCGCCATATACGAGGCCGGCATCGAAGCGCATCAGGTCAGCGTCAACACGCATGGCGTGTCCGAGACGGCATTCGGCCAGCGCTTCCTCAACCCGCCAATGGTTCATGTCGAGAACCGGTTCCTGAAAAGCCGGATCGCCTTCGACCGTGACGATGCCTATCAGGTCACCATCCGCATTCAAAAGATGCTGAAGCAGAACGGCGTCGTGATGATGACCAACACCATCCACGCCGGCTCGACCTTCACCGAAACCGCCCTGGGCGAAAGCGGCTGGACGCACCTTGCCTCGGCACCGGCGAATTTCGCCGCTCGAGGCAAGACGGCCCTGTTTGCCATGTCGACTTTCGAGGTGGTGCCCTTCCGGGAATACCGCGCCGTCTTGAGCCCCGAACTGGTACCGGCGGCACCGGCGCTCCCGGCCGTGGACACAACCAGGGACGGAGCCAAGAACCTGGCCCTGCAGGCACACTACATCCTGCTGAAACGCGACCGCCTGCTGCAGGCGCTGAAGCTGTGCCCCGAGCAGATGATGTCCTGGTCGCGCCATGAGCGGTTGACAGAGGCTCAGGGCGGCGTCGGTGTTGGTTTCGAGGAAGGCTCATGACCGGCGCATCGAGCGCATTGCCTGGGCGACGAGTTCGCCGATCGGCCGCGTCGCGTCGAGCGTCAATGCCCGTTCATCTTGGCCCGGCGATTCCAGGATGGCGAACTGGCTGTCGACCAGGCTTGCCGGCATGAAATGGCCCTTGCGGCTGGCGACCCGCTGCCTTGCCATCGCCGGGTCGATCTCCAGGTAAAGGAAAGTGATGTCAGGGCAAAAGCCGTGCAGGCGCTCGCGATAGCCGCGCTTCAGCGCCGAGCAGGCTGCAACTACGCCCTGTCCTTTGCCGATAGAGACCGCGATGTGCTCGCCGATCGCGTCGAGCCAGCCTTCGCGCAGCTGGTCGGTGAGCGGTTCACCACGCGCCATACGCGCCACATTCTCCGGCGGATGCAGCCTGTCACCCTCGATGAAGACGGTACCCAGCGCGTCGGCCAGCGCGATACCGACGGCTGACTTGCCGCAGCCGGCGACGCCCATCACCACGATGGCCGAAGACGCCAAACCGGAAGCGCCCGTCGGCGCCTGCGCTACGTCTTCGCCCACTGTCAGCGGCTTGCCGGCGCGCGGCCGTAAAGAAGGAGCATGGCGACGATGACGACGCCATAGATGATCTGCCGTCCCGCCTCCGGCATCTGCATGACCGACAGGATGGATTGCAGCAGTGTGATCAGGATCACGCCGGCGACCGTGCCGAGATAGGAGCCGCGCCCGCCCAGGATCGAGGTGCCACCGAGCACGACGGCCGCGATCGACGGCAGCAGATAGGCGTCACCCATCGATTGCGCCGCCTTGGAGGCGTAGCCCGCCAGCAGCACGCCGCCAAAGGCGGAGAGCCCGCCGGAGACAGCGAAGGCGATCATCACCACGCGTCTTGTGTCGATGCCTGAGAGATAGGCGGCGCGCTCGCGGTTGCCGATGCCATAGACCGCACGGCCAAAACCGCTGCGGGTCAGCACGAACACCATCGCGGCCCCGATCAGCGCCCAGATGATGACTGCATTGGGCACGCCCGGAATGGTGAACCCGGTGGCGAGGTAGCGCATGGCGCCGGTGGCCGAATCCTGCGGCGAGAAGCCGCCGGTGTAGACCACCATCAACCCTTGCGCGACGGCGTTGGTGGCGAGCGTGATGATCATCGAGGGAATGCGCAGATAGGCGACGCCGATGCCGTTGACGATACCGATCAGCACGCCGCAGAAGATGCCGAACGGGATAGCCAGCGCCACGCCTGCCAGGCCGTAGGCGGCCGCCGCACAGGCCATCATCGCACCCGCCGCCACCGACCACGGCACCGACAGGTCGATCTGGCCGAGCAGGATGACCAGCATCATGCCGGTGGCGATGACGCCGAGGAACGAGGCCACCTTGAGCTGCTGCAAGAGATATTCAGGCGACAGGAAGCTGCGCGAATAGAGGCTGCCAACCAACAGCAGCACCACGATACAGGCAAAGGCGGTCAGCACCGCCGGATCGGCGCGGCGGATGAATTTCGGCATGCGGCCGGCAATGCCGCCCAAGGTCGTCTCGCTCACAGGAACCACTCCAGCCGGTTGCGGACCCGAAACAGGGCGAAGGCGCCGAGGCTGACGGCGACCAGCAGGATAACGCCCTGGAACAGCGGCTGCCAGAGCGGATCGAAGTCGAAGACGAACAACAGGTCGCCGATGGTGCGGAAGGCCAGCGCGCCGAAGATGGCACCGATGGCGCTGCCCTTGCCGCCGAACAGCGAAACACCACCCAGCACGACCGCCGCGATCGAGAACAGCGTATAGGCGTTGCCGCTGGCATAGGCGGCCTCCCCCGTATAGGTGAAAAACGTCAGGAACAGTCCGCCGATAGCGGCCAGCAGCCCCGCAAGCGTGTAAGCGGAGAACTTGCCGCGCCTTATCGGCACGCCCGACATATAGGCAGCCGTTTCCGAAGAGCCGGCCGCGTAGGCGGCGCGGCCGAGTACAGAGCGGCTGAACGGTACCCAGATCAGCAGAACGACCGCCAGCAGCACGACCAGGCTTGCCGGCACCAGGTCGAACAGACGTCCTGTCATAGCATCGGCCAGATCCTCGTTGACCGAGCCGCCCGGAAAGGGCCGCAGCAAAAGGCCGATGCCGTAGTAGACCGCGCCGGTGGCGATGGTCGCGACGATCGGCTGCAGCCTTCCATAGATCACGATGGCGCCGTTGATCGCGCCGCACAAAAGTCCCGCCACCAGCACGGCGACGACGCCGAGCGTCGTCTGCATCGGCGTGCCCACCACCAGCCAGGAGGCCAGACAGTTGGTGAGCAGGAATATCATGCCGACGGACAGGTCGATGCCGGAGGTGATCACGACCAGCGTCTGCGCCATAGCGACGAAGGCAAGCAGCACGCCCTTGTTCGCCGCCGTCTGCACGACATTGGCGGTGAAGCCCGCCGGATGGTTCGAGGTGTAGATGACGAACATGACGATGAAGATGCCGAGCGCCAGCAATGTTCCACGCTGCTCGGCCAGCCAGTAACGCCAATCCTTCACGCTTCCGCTCCCAGGCCCACCGGGCTCTCCTCGCCATGGATGTTAAGCGCGCTCGATATCAGCGCCCTTTCGGTGATCTCGGCGCCGACCAGTTCGCGTTTGACCGCGCCGTCATAGAGAACCAGCACCCGGTCGCAGCAGCCGATCAGCTCATCATAGTCGGTCGAATAGAACAGGATCGCCGCGCCCGCGTCCGCCAGCTTGCGCATCAGCTGATAGATTTCCTGCTTGGTGCCGACATCGATGCCGCGCGTCGGATCGTTGAGCAGGATGATGCGCGGCTGGCGCATCAGCCATTTGGCTATGACCACTTTCTGCTGGTTGCCGCCCGACAGCGCGCCAACCGGAATATCGAGGCCCGCCGTCTTGATCGCCAGAAGGCCGACCATGTCGTCGATCAGCCGCTGTTCGGCGGCGCGGTCGATAATGCCGCCTTTGGACAGCCGGTCGAGTGCGGCGAAGGACAGGTTTTCGCGCACCGTCATCGGCAGCATCAGGCCTTCGGTCTTGCGGTCTTCCGGGATGAGCGCCATGCCGATGCCGTCCTCGCGGGCCGCCGCCGGGCTGGTGATCGTCGCCGGCTTGCCGTCGATCAGCACTTCGCCGGAGAGGCCACGCAGCACACCGAAGAAAGCAAGCAGCAATTCGCGCTGGCCCTGGCCATCGAGCCCGCCGAGGCCGACCACCTCGCCTGCCCTGACCGTCAGCGAGATGTTATCCAGCCGGTCGGCCCAGGACAATTTGCGCGCCTCGAGCCTGGGGGCGGCGCTGGCCGGTGCCGCCGGCGGCTTGGGCGGAAAAATATGGCTGTACTCGCGGCCGATCATCAGCTCGACCACCTCGTTGTCGCTCTTCGAGCCGGCCTTGTAGCTGGCGACATTGCGGCCATTGCGGAACACCGTGCAATGGTCGGCCAGTTCGGCGATCTCGTTCATGCGGTGCGAGATGTAGAGCAGCGCCAGCCCTTCCGAGCGCAGCCGCTTCAGCACGCCGAAGATCTTCGCGACATCCGCTGCCGTCAGCGCCGACGTCGCCTCGTCGAGGATGAGAATGCGTGGTTTGCGCGCCAGCGCCTTGGCGATCTCCACCATCTGCCGGCGCGACAGCGGCAGGTCCTTGACCAGCGCCAGCGGATGGATGTCGGCGGCGCCCGCGCGGGCAAGCGCGTCGTCGGCGATGTGGCGCTGCGCCTTGCGATCGATCATGCCGAAGCGTTTGGGCGGATCCGAAATGACGATATTGTCGGCGACGCTGAGTTCGGGGATCAGCGACAATTCCTGGAAGATGCAGACGATGCCGGCCTTGTTTGCCGCACCGGGCGAAGCGAAGGTCACTTCGCGCCCATCCAGCATCATGCGGCCTTCGTCGGGCGCCACGACACCTGCCATGACCTTGATCAATGTCGACTTGCCGGCGCCGTTTTCACCGAGGATGGCGTGGATGCTACCGGTGGAAACCGTCAGCTCGGCCTTCTCCAGCGCCCGCACGCCGCCATAGCGCTTGGAAATGCCTTCCATGCGAAAGAGTGGAGCCGCACCGTCCATCAACCCTCCCCGGGGCAATCATGGGATTTCGGGGCTGGCGCCGCGGGTTAACCCGCGGCGCCAGCGATAGCAGTGAGCCTACTGGTTTTCCTTGGTCTGGCCCATGATTTCCTGGGCACTGAAATTGATGCCGCAGGTCGGGAAGGAGTTGCCGACGAAGAAATTGTCGGACTGGTCGGGGAAGAAATCCTGGCCTGCCTTGAAGTTCGGATCCTCCACGATGGCCAGCGGCAGCTTCACCGATTGCGGCACGACATTGCCTTCGAGGGCCGCGATTGCCGTCTTGATTGCCACGGCCACCTGGGCGGGGCCGGTGCCGGCGGAAGAGCACTTCAAGCCGTCGCCGGCATGTGCGGCGCAGAACTTGCGAAAACCGTTCTCCGTCTCGCCGCCGAACGGAACGAATGGATGCTTGGCATCCATCATCGCCTGCACGATGCCGGTGTCGCCGCCCTGCCCGGTGATGCCGTCGAAGGGTCCGTTGGTGGCAATCGCGTCCGCCGTAGCTTTCTGGGCAACGCCGTCGTCCCATTTGCCGACCACCTCGGTGACTTCCCATTTCTTGCCCGAGCCGTCGAGCACCTCGTGGATGCCGGCATGACGGTCCGTGTCGACGGAAGTGCCGGCGACGCCGCGCACTTCGAGCACCTTTCCGCCGTTCGGAACATGTGAGACCAACCACTTGCCCCACAATGCGCCAAGGCCCTTCTGGTCGACATTGACGTTGATGGCATCCTTGGTGTCGAGAATGTTGTCGAACGCGACCAGCACGACCCCGGCCTCCCTGGCGCGCTTGATGACTGGCCCGAAGGCGGTCGGATTCTGCGCATTGACGACGATCGCGTCGAAGCCGGAGTCGATGAAATTGTTGATCGCGGAGATCTGCGCCGGAACGTCCTCACCGGTCGAGACAACCTTGAATTCCTTCAACTTCTTGGCGACATCCGGCTGTGCGGCATAGGCCTTGGCGGTCTGCACCATCTGGATACGCCAGGTGTTGGCGATATAGCCGTTGGCGAGCGCAATGCGATATGGGCCGGCCTTCTTGGGGAACTTGAAGAATTGCGTATCGGCTGCCCATGGGGCGAAGCAGCCCGGCTCGGCTGCCGGCCCCTTGACGATTTCTGGGCCTGCGGCCATCGCCGCTGAGCTCAACATGACGAATGCAGTGGCGGCAACGATGCCACCAACGAGTGACTTGATCATCGATATTCCTCCCAGTTGCAGTTCTGACTTGTTTGTTTAGCTGCAGTACAATGACGTTCGCCCAAGCACCTCCTACCCTGGCTCGCCATGCATGTCAGGTGGCCAGCGCCGGCCTGATCCCTCCTTTGTTGCTTCCTTAAGCAGCGCCGAAAGTATCATATTATCAATAATAAACAAGGAAAATGCTGTCGCTTATGTATAATAAACAGCGGTTCGACTTCGCGCTGGCCCGAATGGTAGCGCTACCAAGAATGTCTGTAAAGGCTGATTTCAGCAGGTTCTAAAATGTTTCAACGTGCCGTGCTCTCGCGCTGCTTCAGCTCGAAACCGAGGTCTACGACCCGCTGCTCTGGCCTGTTGCCGCCAATTGCCGCCAGCGCCATGGCCACCGCGCGCCTGCCGATTTCGTAGCGATGGGTGCGGACACTGGTGATCGAGGGAAAAGCCACCTGCATCATGTCGAGATCGTTGAAGCCGACAATGCCGATGGTCTTCGGCACGTCGATCGAAGCGCGATGGCATTCGAACAGCACACCGAGCGCGATGTCGTCGTTGTTGCAGAACACGCCGTCGAGCGTCGGCATCTTGGCAAGGGCATCGCGGAACAGTTCGCGGCCAAGCGACACGCTGGAAAGCACCGGCGTGGTGGTAATCAGGCGCGGGTCCAGCAGCCCGGCCTTCTCCATCGCCACCCGGTAACCAGCAAGGCGCCGCTGCGAGCGCGGGTCCATGCGCGCACCGATGAAACCGATCCGGCGATACCCCGCCTCGATCAGGTGCTCGGTCGCCGTCCTGCCGCCGTCGAGATGCGAAAAGCCGACCATCATGTCCACGGGATCGGGCCCGGTCTCCATCACCTGGACCACCGGGCAACCGGCATTCTCCAACAGTTTTCGCGAGGTGGGCGTCTGGTCGATGCCGGCGACGATCAGCGCTGCCGGCCGCTGGGAGCCAAACAGCTGCAGCAGACGCTCCTCCTCCAGCCCGGAATAATGCGTGTTGCCGAGCTGGATGCGGAACGGGCTGTCCGACAGGCTGTCATAAATGCCGCGCACCACCTCCGCGAAGACATTGTTGGTCAGCGAGGGCACCAGCACACCGAACACCTCGGCGCGCGCCGAGGCCAATGCGCGTGCGTTGGGATCCGGCACATAGCCAAGCTCTTCGACGGCGGCCATGATCTGGCGGCGCAACTCCTTGGAAACGCGTTCCGGCTCGCGCAGCGCGCGGGAAACGGTGATGGCGCCGACGCCGGCCTTGTGTGCCACATCCGATAGGGTTGGGCGGCCACCGCCCCGGCGCGAGCGCGGCTTGATCAAGGCCTTGGCCCATGCGCATGGCCATCGAACCGCGCGCCCAATGCGATCTTTCCAGCTGTCGCCATCTCACCGGCCTGTTGCCGCACCCATCCGCCTTGGCGTCGCGCAGTGACTGCCTGTTGTCAAGCCGAGCCACCGAGTGGCTGTGCCAGACCTTCGCCTTAGGCGGCCGCGACAGCTCTGTGCCTCGCCTTCCACATGAACAACCCGATCGCCAGTATGTTCAACAGATTCCAGGCGATGCCGTTCAGGAACGCGGCGGCGTAGGAGCCGGTCAGGTCGTAGATCCAGCCCGACATCCAGCCGCCGATCGCCATGCCGAAAATCGTCGCCATCATCACGATGCCGATGCGCTGGCCGGCCTCCTTTGCGGGCAGATATTCGCGCACGATGATCGCATAGCAAGGCACGATACCGCCCTGCGACAGACCGAAGACCAGCGACACGACATAGAGCGAGGCGAGCCCGTCGAACGGGATATAGAACAGCAACGACAGGCATTGCAGCACGGAGCCGATAAGCAAGGTTTTGACGCCGCCGATGCGGTCGGCGACAAAGCCGGACGCAAGCCGGCTGACGACTCCTGCCGCCATCATGATGGACAGCATGTCGGCGCCATGCGCGATGCCGTAGCCAAGATCCATGCAGTAGGCGACGATGTGCACTTGCGGCATCGACATCGCCACGCAGCAGCCCAGTCCCGCGACGACCAGTAGGACCTGCATAGCCGCCGGCGACATTGGAATCGGCTGCACAGTCCGGCTTCCGGGCGAGCCGGCCACCGCTGCCTCCGGAGCGCCGCGACGCAGCAACAGCACAAGCGGCACCATGGTGACGAGGCAGAAGACGCCGATGCCCGCATAGGTGAAGCGCCAGCCTTCCGCCTTGATCAGCGTCGGCATGATCGTGGGCCAGATCGCTCCGGCAAGGTAGTTGCCGGCCGCCGCCGCCGTGACGGCGACGCCGCGGCGGCGATTGAACCAGTGCGAGATATCGGCGATCAGCGGCCCGAAGATCACCGATGTGCCGACACCGATCAGCACCCCCTGGGCAAGGGTGAATTGCAGGATCGATGTCGACAGCGCGGCGAGCACGAGACCGGCGGAGAGCGCGATCGAGGAGAACAGCGCCGGGATCCAATAGCCCATGCGGTCGATGGCGCGGCCGACCAGCACATTGCCGGCGGCGAAGCCCACCATGGTCGCAGTGTAGGGCATGGATGCCGCGGCGCGGTCGACGCCGAACTCGGCCTGCACCGCCGGCAGCACCACGACGACGGCCCACATGCCGACCGCGCCGATCGTCGCCAGCAGCATCGAGATTGCAAGGCGCATCCAGGCGTAGGAACTGTCGATACCGGGACCGGGCCGGCTCAAGTCGGTTCGCGTCAAAGGCGTTTCCTGTCGGCGGTCTCAACCGCTGCTGTTTTGACCATTATCGACGCAATCTCGGCGCACGGCAGCACCACAGCAGGCAAATCCGTGACTCCAGGCCGATACGAATGCGGGAACCGACGCCGATATCTGGAGTTTCCGATCAGCAACACCGCAAAGGAGTCCAGCCATGACCGCCACCAAGCAGAAATGGTCGGCCGAGGTGACCGAGCACAGCGATGCGATGGATCTCGAGGAGCACGTCTTCGAATCCGACGACGCCAAGAAGATCGCCGCCTCGCTCAAGCGTTCGGCCGAACACAGCCACCGCCGCAAGGCCGAGCCCTTCCAGTCCGCCATGTCGATGCTGAATTTCTACATCAACAGGGCCGGAAAAAACCTGCCCGCGGCGCGCAAGAAGATCCTCGAGGACGCCAAGGACGAACTGCGCGCCGCATTCGGGCGTCCAAAGGAGGATTAGCCACCCTCGCCCGCCAATGGCTCCTCAAGCTGTTTCTTCAGCCCTTCAAAACGAGGTGAGGAACGTGCCGGTTGTCCAGCCGGTCGGCGTCCTATTGGTTGATCTCGGGTTCGACGAGCTTGGCCAGGTTCCGTAGCGATTCCTGCCAGCCGAGATAGCAGGCTTCCGCGGGAATGACGTCCGGGATGCCGGCCTGGGTGATGTTCACTTCGGTGCCCACGGACACTTTCTTCAACGTCACCGTCACCTTGATCTCGCCGGGCAGGTTGGGATCGTCGAACCTGTCGGTGTAGCGCAGGAGTTCGCCCGCAACGAGCTCGACATACTCACCGCCGAACGAGTGGCTGTCGCCGGTGGTAAAATTGCGGAACGACATTTTGAACGTGCCGCCGACCTTGCCCTCGAAGTGATGAACCGTGCAGGTGAAGCCGTTCGGCGGAAGCCATTTGGCAAGCGCATCGGCCTCGAGGAACGCGCGGTAGACCTTCTCCGGGCTGGTGGTCAGAACGCGGTGCAGACGTACGGTGCTGGGCATGTCAAATTCTCCTTGCTGGTTTCCCGTTCGACACCCCAAGGACGGGTGCCACTCAGCCGATCCGACACTAGCTCTCGAATTTTTTGGCGGTGCCGGCCTGAATTGCTTCGACGGCCTGCAAGACGGAAACACCCGCGTGCCGAATGGCTTATCGGTGAATCCTACCGCGAACGGATGACGTTGTCGGTATTGGCCAGCAGCTTGCGCACGGCATTGCGCGCCGCATCGGGCCGTTGCAGGCGGATATTCTTTTCGATTGCCTCATGCATCTTCTGGGCGAGCTGCAAATCGTCGAGTTCCCGGGTCGTGTAGGTGAACAAATGATCGAAGGCGGATTCGATCAGCACGCCGAGCGGGACCAGTAGGTCGTTGCCGGAGGCACGCAGGATGGCGAGGTGGAAGCGGGTGTCGGCGCGGGTCCGTTCCTGCAGACTTTTCGCCTCGCCCATCTCGCGGCAGGCTTGGCTGATCTCGGCCATCTGCTCGTCGGTCCGGCGCATGGCGGCGAAGGCCGTCGCTTCCGGCTCGATGATGTGGCGAAATTCCTGCACCGTCCTCAGGAACACCTCGCGGTCGGGCGACGTCGCGTACCAGGCAAGCACATCGCGGTCGAGCAGGTTCCAACGTTCCTTCGGTTCGACCCAGCTGCCGATCTTGGGGCGCGATGCCAACAGGCTCTTGGCCATCAGCATCTTGATCGCCTCGCGCACCGCCGACCGGCTGACGCTGAAGGTCTCCGACCATTTGGCTTCATTGGGCAGGATGGTGCCGGGCGGATAGTCGCCGCGCACGATCCGCAGACCAATCTCGCTCGCCAGCGACGTATGCACGCTGGAGCCGGGAATGCGCGCCGCGTCGGGCCGGCGAACACCGACCGGGCGCTCGACAGCTACAGCCTTTTTGGGCGATTTTTCCTTGTTCGGTCTCGCGTCCCGCATGGGCTCCAGAAAGGCCGGTTTACGGAAGCTGTCAAGCGCGGTGCGGGCGTTGGGCCGCAAAGCCGGCTTCTATGCACAACCCAGCCGCGATTCGACCACGCTCAGGCGGTCTTGACGTATTTGCGCCAGCTATGCTCGGGCCGGAAGCCGAGCATGTCGCGCGCCTTGCGGTTCGACAGCAGCGTCTCGTATTCGCCGAGTTCGCCCTTGACCGGCACGCCGGGATAAAACCGCTTCAGGAGTTCGGCCGTCGGCAGATCGGACGAGGTGTCGTCATTGGCGGCGTTGAACGCCTGGTAGCCCAGCCCATCTTTCTCAATGGCGCGCTGCGTGATCTGGCCAAGGTCGCGCGCGTCGATGTAGCTCCAGGCGATCCGTTTGCGAAAGCCCGGATCGGCGAACCATTTCGGAAACAGCGAATACTCGTGCGGCTCGATGACATTGCCGATGCGCAAGGCATAGATGTCCGTGCCATTACGCTGCGCGAAAGCGCGCGCCGTCTTCTCGTTGACGATCTTGGACAGCGCATAGCTGTCCATCGGATCGACGTCATACTCCTCGTCGAGCGGGAAATGCGTGGGGTCGCGCGGCTCGTTGGCGAACACCAGGCCGTAGGTCGTCTCGCTGGAAGCGATGATCACCTTGCGGATGCCGAGCTTCACCGCGGCCTCGATGACATTGTAGGTGCCCATCGCATTGATGCGGAACACCTCGTTGTCGGGCGTGATCATGATGCGTGGAATGGCGGCGAAATGCACCACGGCGTCGACCTGCTGCGGCCGCAGCGACGGATCGAATTCGTGCAGCCCCATATAGCTCGACAGCGCGTTGAACACCTGGCCGCTGTCGGTGATGTCGGTGATCAGCGTGCGCACCTTAGGATTGTCGAGCGGCCTGGTGTCGATGTTGAGCACCTGGCAACCCTGCTCCACCAGATATTGCACGACGTGGCGCCCAGCCTTGCCGCTGCCGCCGGTGAACATGATCCGCTTCGTCATTCTGGTCTCCACGAAAGTCCTAGGATTGACGTGTATTGTCAGACAATATTGCTTTCTGCAACCGTATATGGCTAAAACGGCGGCGACATTATCGATAATCACAGACAGGACAGACAGCATGAACACGACCGCCAGCAGCGAGAAGATCGGCTTTGTCGGCCTTGGCCTGATGGGTCACGGCATCGCCAAGAACATCGTCGACAAGGGGTATTCCCTGACATTTCTCGGCCGCAAGAACCGCAAACCGGCGGAGGATCTTCTCGGCCGGGGCGCTCATGAGGCGTCGACCTCCCGCGACGTGGCGGCGGCATCCGATATCATCTTCATTTGCGTCACCGGCTCGCGCGAGGTCGAGGCCATCATTCGCGGCACCGGCGGGCTCAAGGAGGGTTTGAAGAACGGTTCGGTCGTCGTCGACTGCTCGACCTCCGATCCGGTCTCGACGGTGTCGCTCGCGGCAGAACTCAACGCGCTTGGCATCGATTATGTCGACGCGCCGCTCAGCCGCACCCCGAAGGAAGCCTGGGAAGGCACGCTCGACGCCATGGTCGGCGCGCCCGACGCCGTCTTCGCCAGGGTCAAGCCGGTGATCGACACCTGGGCCGGCCGCATCGTCCATATCGGCGACACCGGCGATGGCCACCGCATGAAGCTGCTCAACAATTTCATCTCGCTGGGTTATGCCGCGATCTATTCCGAGGCATTGGCACTGGCGGAGAAGGTCGGCATCTCGCCGCCGCGCTTCGACAGCGTCATCCGCAATGGCCGCATGGATTGCGGCTTCTACCAGACCTTCATGCGCTGGACGCTGGAAGGTGATCGCGACGCCCACAAATTCACCATCGCCAACGCCTTCAAGGACCTGACCTATCTGGAATCGATGGCGGGTGCGGCCGGCATCGCCAACCCGCTCGGCAACGCCACCAAGAACTCCTTCGCCGGCGCCCACGCAACCGGTCCGGCCGAGCAGTTCGTGCCGATGCTGGCCACGCACATCGCCAAAGTGAATGGTGTCGATCTGATGCCGATGAAGGATGGCAAGAAGCAGACGATCTGAGACCCGAACCGCCGGCGGGCCCTTACCGCCGGCCCCTTCCGATCCCCTCATCGGTGTCGGCGAGCAGCTTGTGCACGGCGCTACGCGCCGCGGCTGGCCGCTGCAGGCGGATGCTCTTTTCGATCGCCTCGTGCAGTTTCTGTGCCCGCCGCTGATCGCCGACCTGGCGCGTGGTGAAGACGAAGAGATGGTCGAGCGCCGATTCGATCAGCACGCCGAGCGGCACCAGAAGGTCGTTGCCCGAGGCCCGCAGGATGGCCAGGTGAAAGCGCGTGTCGGCACGGATGCGCTCGGGCAGGTTGGCCGCCTCGCCCATCTCGCGGCAAGCCAGGCTGATCTCGGCCATCTGCTCGTCGCTGCGCCGCATGGCGGCGAAGGCGGATGCCTCCGGTTCGATGATGTGGCGGAACTCCTGAACCGTGCGCAGAAACGCCTCGCGATCCGGAGCGGTCGCGTACCAAGCCAGCACGTCGCGGTCGAGCAGGTTCCAGCGCTCCTTGGGCTCGACCCAGCTGCCGATCTTGGGACGCGACGCCAAAAGGCTCTTGGCCATCAGCATCTTGATTGCCTCGCGCACCGCCGAACGGCTGACATTGAAGGTTTCGGCCCATTTGGCTTCGTTGGGCAGGATGCTGCCAGGCGGATAGTCGCCGCGCACGATCCTGAGGCCAATCTCGCTGGCGAGCGAGGCATGGACGCTGGAACCGGCAAAGTGCGCCGCTTCCGCCCTACGCACGGCTGCTGGGTCGCGACCGGCTTGCGCCTTGGCCCGGCCGGCTTTTCTTTTTGCCTTCTCGTCCGGCATCCACGTTCCAATAGGTCGGCCGCCCGTCACCCGCATTGATCTAAACCCGCGCGGCGCACCGATCCGTTGCCGAAAATCCAAACCACGGACGCGTCAAAGCCGGAGCCCGTTGCCCCAACCAAGGCGTCCTGTTGAAGAATTGGAGGAAACGGGGCGCTCGTTGGCGAGCGCCCCGAAATCGCGGCCTACTTCTGGATGCAGGTGTCGACCGTGTCCTTGGTGCATTCGTCGAGACCGGTGAACACCGGATCCGCGACCTTGTTGCCCTTGATGAGATCGATCATCACCGATGGCGCCTTGTAGCCCATTTCGAAGGGCCGCTGGCCGACCAACGCGGTGACAAGGCCATCCCTGGCGATCGCCACCTCGTCGCCGATCGTGTCGGCGGCGCCGATGACGAAGTCGTTCTTGGCCAGCCGGTCCTTCAGCGGTCCGACTAGGTCGCGATAGGGCTGCGGCGCGCCGAACAGCGGCCAGCCGCCCATGATGCCGAACGCGTCGAGCTTGGGATTGGCGGCGAGGATGTCGGTCATCGCCTGAACGCCCTTGGCGCCGTCGTCATTGGTGAACACCGGGCAGCCGGCGACTTCCGTCCAGCCGCCTTCGCCGGCAAGTGCCTTGAGGCCTTCCTTGCCAGTCAGCGCGTCGCGCATGCCTTGCGCGCGACGCAGGATGTTGTCCGCCGCGGGATTGCCCTCGATGGTGCAGATCGTGCCACCATTCGGCTTGGCCTTCTTGATGTACTCGCCGATCTTCTTGCCCATCAGATAGTTGTCGGTGCCGAGATAGGTCTTGCGCAGCGCCGCGTCTTCCTTGGCGAGGTCGGCGTCGACGGTCATGATCGGGATCGACGGATTGGCGCTCTTGATCGTCTGCGCGATCAGCGGTGCGTTGGACGGCGAGATCGCCATCGCCACCGTGTCGGCCTTGCTCAGCATATCCTGCACGATCTGCGCCTCGCCGGCCTCGTCGGAAGTCGAGGCCGGGCCGGTGTAGAAGCATTCATATTCCGAGCTGGCGTTTTCCTTGTTCCATTTTTCGCAGCCCTGGTGAATGGCTTCGAAGAATGGATTGTCGAGACCTTTCACCACGATGACGAGCTGCTTCTTGGCCAAAGCCGGCCCGGCGCCCAACGCCATGGCGGCGACGGCGGCGAGCAATACTGTTTTCCTCATGTCAGTCCTCCCTTGGAAACAGACGGACACGGCGTGCCCGCCACACAAACCAGCCAGATGCGAGATGACTGAGACGCGTGCGCTCATTCAATCCGGCCAGGCCGATAAGCATTTTCAGATGCGACCAGCCCGGCAACGACACTGGCAAGATCGCCAAAACCTTTGTGCCGGTGGCGTCGCCGATGGCGTCGTCAAAGCCGGCACGTCTTCCTCCGACGCTCAACTAATATCGGCTTGCCGCCAACGTCAATGCTATTTGTCCTACAAAACGGATTTTTCAAAAACAGCACGGCACTATTCGTCTGACAATTGCCTGT
The DNA here is from genome assembly GCF_006442545.2 of Mesorhizobium sp. B2-1-8. Taxonomy (NCBI): domain Bacteria; kingdom Pseudomonadati; phylum Pseudomonadota; class Alphaproteobacteria; order Hyphomicrobiales; family Phyllobacteriaceae; genus Mesorhizobium; species Mesorhizobium sp. B2-1-8. The sequence continues at coordinate 2,996,980 of NZ_CP083952.1, read as the reverse complement.
TCGACAATTGACGCCCGCGACGCCGTTCGCGTAAATGACGGCATCGCTGTCCCCGGGAGGAGCTGGGGAAAAGCCAATGGAAGCCGTCGCCTGTCCGCGGGCGGATGAGCCAAACATGGGAGGCAAAGACTGGTGGCGGTTCTCGAACTCACCAACATCTCGAAGCATTTTGGCGCCATCCAGGCTGTCAACGACGTGTCGCTGTCGATCGAACCGGGCCAGGTCGTCGGCCTGATGGGCGACAATGGCGCCGGCAAGTCGACGCTGGTCAAGATGATAGCTGGCAATTTCCGGCCGAGCCATGGCACGATGCGGATGGACGACAAGGAACTGATCCTGCACAAGCCGGTCGAGGCGCGCCAGCACGGCATCGAGATCGTCCACCAGGACCTGGCGCTCTGCAACAATCTGACGGCGGCGGCCAATGTCTATCTCGGCCGCGAACTGCGCCGCGGTGTCGGCCCGTTCCGCATCCTCGACTATGCCTCGATGTACAAGCGCGCCGGCCAGATCTTCGCCGAGTTGAAATCCGAGACCCGCCCGCGCGACCTCGTCAAGCAGATGTCGGGCGGCCAGCGTCAGGCGGTGGCGATCGCCCGTACCATGCTGTCGCAGGCCAAGATCGTGCTGATGGACGAGCCGACGGCGGCAATCTCGGTGCGGCAGGTCGCCGAAGTGTTGAACCTCATCCGTCATCTGCGCGACCAGGGCATCGCCGTTGTACTGATCAGCCACCGCATGCCCGACGTCTTCGACGTCGCCGACCGCGTCATCGTCATGCGGCGCGGCAGGAAGGTCGCCGACAAGGCGATCGCGTTGAGTTCGCCCGAGGAGGTTACCGGGCTGATCACCGGCGCTATCGAGCAGGTGGCATGAGAATGGCGAACCCGGATTTCACCGCGCGTGGGCAGCGCAGGAAAGGTCTATAATGGCAGTCACCCTTGACCAGACGATCGCGCAGAAGCAGCACAGCTTCCTGTCGCGCCTGTTCTCCAGCCAGACCTTCTGGGTGGTGATCGCCGTCATCCTAGCCTGTATTTTCCTGTCCTTCGCCACCGACGCCTTCGCCACCTCGAAGAACCTCTACAACATCACCCGCAACATCACCTTCGTCGCCATCGTCGCGCTCGGCATGACCTTCGTCATCATCACCGGCGGCATCGACCTGTCGGTCGGCTCGGTACTGTGCCTGTGCTCGATGGTGCTGGCCGTCACCATGCATGCCGGCTTTTCGATCGAGATCGGCATTCTGGCCTCGATCGCCACCGCGCTCGTCATCGGCGCCTTCAATGGCGTTTTTATCGCCTATCTGGGCTTTCCGCCCTTCGTGGTCACGCTCGGCATGCTGTCGATCGCCCGCAGCCTTGCCATGGTCGCCTCCAACAACACCGTCGTCTTCCAGTTCGGGCCGGACCACGACAAGCTTCTGGCGCTCGGCGGAGGCGCCTGGCTGTTCGGCATCGCCAATCCGGTGCTCTACATGATCCTGCTGGCCCTGATCACCGGTTTCATCCTGCGCTGGACAAAGTTCGGCCGCCATATCTTCGCTATTGGCGGCAACGAGCACGCGGCGACGCTGACCGGCGTCCCGGTGCGCCAGATCAAGGTCGCCGTCTACATGATCTCGGCGCTGTCAGCCGGCATTGCCGGCATCATCGAGACAGGCTGGCTCGGCGCCGTCACCACCAATCTCGGCAACGGCATGGAACTGCAGGTGATAGCCGCCACCGTCATCGGCGGCGCCAACCTCGCCGGCGGTATCGGCACCGCCTTTGGCGCCATCGTTGGTGCTGCCCTCATCGAGGTGATCCGCAACAGCCTCGGCCTGCTTGGCATCAACGCCTTCTGGCAAGGCACCTTCATCGGCGGTGCCATCTTGCTGGCGGTTCTGTTCGACCGAATCCGCAATTTCAGGCGCAGCGACTGAGAGCGCGTCGTCGGAGCGCTATTCGTTCTCGTTGCTATCGCTCAGTCTGAAAATCGGCTGAAGCCGACCGCCATTGGTACTGGCCAACAGCCGATGCCTTGACGGATACCGAAAACCAGCCGCACAATCCCCCTGCAGGCGAAGGGAGGCCAGTCGCTTGCGGGAGGATATACCCATGACGGAAGCGATCAGGCTCTACTGGGGCCGGTTCGGACATGTTTCTGTCCTGAATGTCGCGAGCGACTTCGTCACCCATGCCCATGTCGAGGCACATCTGATCATCTGGCTCGAAGGCACCGCCGGCGAAATGACCATAGGCCGTGAGACGGTCCGCCTCGGCCCGGGCATCGCCGCCGGCATCAACTCGCTGCAGCCGCACAGCCACGTCCTGTCCCAGGACGGCAGGCCGGGCCTGTTCCTGGCCTTCTACATCGACCCGGACTGGGCGCGCCGGCGCCGCGACCTGCCGTCCAGCGCCCCGCTATTCTCACAGGCGGCGATCGCGCTCGAGCCATGGCTGCACCAGGCCGCCGCCAGCCTGCTCGACCATCTCACCGACAATGAAAGCGTCGACGATATCGCCAATTACGAGATCGAGCGCTTCATCGACTCGGTGCTCGACGCCGCCGACGCCTCGGCGCCGCGGGAGGCGCGCGGCCGCATAAACACGATGCAGGATTTCCGCGTCCGCAAGGCGATCCAGCTGATGAAGGCCAATGTCTGCGAGCGCATCTCGTTCGACGATGTCGCCCGCGCCGTTGGCCTGTCCAGGCCGCATTTCTTCGCTCTGTTCAAGGAACAGACCAGTCTGACGCCCAACGTCTACTGGAACACGCTGCGCATGGAGGAAGCGGTGCGGCAGTTGCAATGGTCGCGGGAGCCGCTCATCTCGGTCGCCTGCAACCTCGGATTCACCACGCAGGGTAATTTCTCGCGCTTCTTCCGCGATCATGTCGGCGTGCCGCCGACGCTCTACCGCGAGGCCGCGCGGGCGACGGCCTGACCGGGCGGCCGTCTGTTTTTCAGACTGGTTGATACACGCTCGAGACGCATTGATAAGCGCTGCCCAATCAAGCGCCCTACCCTTGCCGCAACGATCATTCGGAAGGGAACATTTCATGGCGAAAGTCACCATCTCCAGCGTCATCGACGCGCCGGTCGAAAAGGTCTGGGCACGCATACGCGACTTCAACGGCCTGCCGGGCTGGCACCCACGCATGGTCGAGAGCCATATCGAGGACGGCAAGCATGCAAGCACGATCGGCTGCGTGCGCAACTTCCAGCTCGCCAGCGGCGCCCGCTTGCGCGAAAAACTGCTCGACTTCTCCGATGACGATTTCCTGGTCAGCTATTCCATCCTGGAAACGCCGCAGCCGCTCACCAACCACAAGGCGACTCTGCAGCTCAGGCGCGTCACCGATGGCGACCGCACCTATGCCGAGTGGACCGCCAGCTTCGACGCGGCCCCCGAGGAAGCGGACAAGCTGGCCGAGGGCATGGGAACCAATGTTTTTCAAGGCGGCTTCAATGCGTTGAAGAGCCATTTCGCCAGTCAGAACTGAAGGAGCGGGCCATGGCGCTGGCGCTGCAGACTTTTGCAACGGTAAAGGACGCGAATGCCGCGCTGAAGTTGGCCGGCACGCGCTATCTCGGCGGGGGTACACTTGTCGTCCGCGCGGCCAATGAAGGCGACGTCTCGGTCTCCGGCCTTGTCAGGTCGACCGATCCGGCCCTGTCGGCCATCGAGGTCCGCGGCGGCAAGGTCCGCGTCGGCGCCTCGGTGACCATGGCGGAGATCGCCCGCCATCCCGAACTCGGTGCCCTTGCCAAGGCCGCCCGCGCCGTCGGCGGCCCGGCGATCCGCAATATGGCGACCGTCGGCGGCAATCTGTTCGCGCCGGCGCCCTATGGCGATTTCGCCGTCGCCCTGCTGGCACTCGATGCAACGTTCGGCACCGATGACGGAGAAACACCCATCGAGACCTTCCTGGCCGGGCGAGACGATGGCCGCGCCATCGTCACGTCGGTCAGTTTCACGAAGGCCGGCAGCTTCCGCTTCCTCAAAGTGTCGCGGGTCAAGCCCAAGGGGGTCTCGGTGCTGAGCATCGCGATCGTTCTGGAACAGGCTGGAGGCGGGACCGTGTCCTCGGCGCGGATCGCGCTCGGCTGCATGGCCGATCGGCCGATGCGTGCCAAGGCAGCGGAAAAAGCGCTACTCGGTAGGACGCTCGACCCGGATGGCATCGCACCGGCGCTGGCAGCGGCGGGCGACGGCACTTCGCCCATCACCGATCCGATCGCCAGCGCCTGGTATCGCGCCGAGGTCCTGCCGGTCCATCTCGGCCGGCTGCTGCTCAGCTAATCACACTTGGGGGGCGCGCTTGCTCCTCGGGGCAGGCGCGCAAGGAGGAAGAATGGCGAAGGTCCCGGTTCAATTCACGCTCAATGGGTCTGAAAAGGCCGAATTCATCGACAGCGGCACGACGCTGCTCAACGCCTTGCGCGACAAGATCGGCGACACCTCGCCGAAGGGCGGCTGCCACCAGGGCACGTGCGGCGCCTGCTCCGTCATCATCGACGGCGAGTTGAGGCTCTCCTGCCTGACGCTGGCCGAGACCTGCAACGGTGCAATGATCACCACCACATCGGGCCTTGCCGAAGGCGGCGTGCTGCATCCGCTGCAACGAGCTTTCCTCGACACATTCGCCACGCAATGCGGCTTCTGCACGCCGGGCATGATCATGGCCGCCAAGGTGCTGCTCGACCACACCCCCAATCCCAGCCGCGAGGACGTCGTCGAGGCGCTGTCCGGGAACATCTGCCGTTGCACCGGCTACGAGCCGATCATCCAGGCGGTGCTCGCCGCCGCCCGCGCCAATTCGCAGAACGCGGCCTGAGGGACCAAGGAATGGAACTGCGCAAGAACTACTTCGCCGACGTCCGCAAGGACGGTCTGCATGAGATCGGCCAGCCCCGGCCACGTTCGGATTCGCCCGGCCACGTCACCGGCAAGACCGCCTTTTTCGCCGACCGTAATTTCCCCGGCATGCTGCACCTGAAGATGGTGCGCAGCCCGCACCATCATGCCCGCATCCGCTCGATCGACACCTCCGAGGCGGAGAAGCATCCGGGCGTCGTCAAGGTGCTGACGGCCAAGGATGTGCCGCACAATCTCTACACCATTCTGATCCTGATCCAGATCGGGCCGGAGGACGAGACGGTGCTGGCCGACGGCAAGGTGCGCTGGAGGGGCGAGGCCGTCGTGGCGGTGCTGGCCGAAACCGAGCGCGCCGCCCAGGAAGCCGCCGCCAAGGTCAAGGTCGACTATGAGGTGCTGCCCGCCGTCTTCGACATGGAGGAAGCGCTGAAGCCAGGCGCGCCCATCGTCAACGAATATCACGGCCAGAACTATTACCTCTATGACAGCGGCGCGTGCCGCAAGGTGCGTTTCGGCGATGTCGAGGCGGGCTTTGCTCAGGCCGATCACGTGCTGGAACAGAGCTACCAATCCTCGCCCATCGAGCACGCGCCGACCGAGACCACCGGCTGCGTGGTGGCGCCCGAAGGCAATGACCGCTTCACCTGCCATACCAACACGCAGGCGATGTTCTTCACCCTCGACAACACATCGATCATCCTGCAGATGCCGGGCAGCAAGCTGCATTTCGTCGGCGGCACGGTCGGCGGCGGTTTCGGCGGCAAGGTCGATGTCATCGTCGAGCCGATCGCCATCCTCGGCGCAAAATTAACCGGGCGACCGGTCTGTTTTGTCTACAGTCGTGAGGAGGAGATGCAGATCTCCTCGCCCCGCGCGGCCGAAAAAGTCGTCATCAAGGACGGCATCATGATGGACGGCCGCATCGTTGCCCGGAAAGTCACCGGCTACACCGATGCCGGCGCCTACTCGCGACACTCGCCCTATGGCGCGCAGAAGGGCGCCGGGCATTATCCCGGCCCCTACACCATCCCCAATGTCTGGATCGATACCTACTGCGTCTACACCAACCGCACGCCGTCGTCGGCCATGCGCGGCTTCGGCGTCACCATCGGCGACTTCGCGCTGGAGGTGCAGATGGACAAGCTGGCGCGGCTGATCGGAATGGACCCGCTCGAATTCCGTTTCATCAACGCCTATCGCGACGGCGACATGAAGGCGCATCGCCAGCCGACGGAGGGTGCGGCACTCATCGAATGCATGCAGGAAGCCTCGCGCGCCGCAAACTGGCCGGTGGCTGAGAAATACATGGCGATGTCCTCCTACAAGAACGGAGCTTGAGATGGCGATCAGGCGCGGACGCGGCGTCGCCGCGATCAACTATCCTACGGGCATGAACCTCGGCGGCGACCCGACGCAGGCGCTGGTGCATTCGACACCGACCGGCAATTTCATGGTCACGCTGTCGTCGGTCGATCTCGGCCAGGGCATGAAGCAGATCATGGCGCAGATCTGCGCCGAAACGATCGGCGTGCCGACCGACCGTGTCGTCGTCGACACCGCCGACACCGACACCGGCCCGCACTGCATGGGCACCTTCGCCTCGCGCGGCACCCACCGCGCCGGCAATGCCGTGATCCAGGCCGCCAAGGAAGCGCGCCAGGTGATGCTGGAAGTGGCGGCCGAGGAACTGGAGGTGAATGCCTCGGATCTCGAAACGGACGGCCAAGGCAACATACTGGTCAAGGGCGCACCGCAGAAGTCGATTTCGATCTTCGATGTCGCACTGTCGGCGCATTTCAAGCGCGGCCGTTCGATCTCCGGCCGCGGCATGTTTTTGATTCCACGCTCCTATCCGGAGAAAGAGACCGGCGCGATGAAGCCCTCGACCTGCTACGCGCATGCCTGCACGGTGGCCGAGGTGGAGGTCGACGACGAGACCGGCGAAGTGACGGTGCTCACCGTGAAGAACGTCTTCGAGATCGGCCGCGCGCTGAACCCGAAAATGGTCGAGCAGCAACTGGTCGGCGGCTCCTGGATGGGCATCAGCCATGCACTCTACGAGACGACCGAGCCCTATTATCCCAACCGCGACCATGGCGGCACCGACTTCAACCAGTATCTGATGCCTGGTCCCGGCGACCTCGCCGAGACCGAAATCATCGTGCTGGAGCGACCGTCGGCGGACGGACCGTATGGCGCCAAGGGGCCGGGCGAGATGTGCGCCAACCCGCAAATACCGGCGGTCGCCAATGCCGTCTTCGACGCCGTCGGTGTGCGCATCGACACGCTGCCGATCACGCCGGAGCGCATTTTGCGGGCGTTGAAGGCACAAGCGAACTGAGTGCCGAAATGCCCGAGGTGAACACCGAGACTGTCGCGACCTCGCCGGAGTCGGTGGCGCAGCATCTTGCCGCCTCGCGCTATCTCGCTGATGACAGCCTGGCCACCGCGATCTTTCTCGCGATCCGGCTCGGCAAGCCGCTGCTGCTCGAAGGCGCGCCAGGCGTCGGCAAGACGGAAGCGGCCAAGGCGATCGCCGAACTGCTCGGTCGCGATCTGGTGCGGCTGCAATGCTACGAAGGCATCGACGCCGCGCATGCGCTCTACGAATGGAACTATCAGCGCCAACTGCTCGCCATCCGCCATGCCGGCGAGCACGAGATCGACATCTATGACGACCGCTTCCTGATTGCCCGTCCGCTGCTGCAGGTATTGAAGGCGCCGCAGCAGCGCGTGTTGCTGGTCGACGAGATCGACCGCTCGGACCATGAATTCGAAGCGCTGCTGCTGGAGTTCCTCTCCGACTTCCAGATCAGCATTCCCGAGCGCGGCACCATCCGCGCCGAGGCACAGCCGATCGTCATCCTGACCTCCAACCGCACCCGCGAACTTGCCGAGGCGCTGCGCCGCCGCTGCGTCTATCACTGGATCGGCTACCCCGACGCCGAACGCGAGGCAGCCATCATCATGTTGCGCGCCGGCGATGTAGCTGAAGGCACCGCACGCGCGGTCGCGGCGGCCGTGCAGACCATCCGCGCCCGCCCGCTGGCCAAGCCTCCTGGCATCGCCGAGGCGGTCGAATGGGCAAATGCGGCGACCATTCTTGAAAAAGGCGGCAGCCCGTGGCCGGAAGCCTTCCGCCGCGCCATCGGCGTGCTGATCAAGGACGAGGAAGACCTCTCCTACATCGCGCCGGAGCTTGGCCGCATCGTCGAGGAGGCGCTGGCGTGAGCCGCGACCTTGACAATCCCTTCTCCCCGTTCACGGGGAGAAGGTGCCCCGAAGGGGCGGATGAGGGGCAGCGCGAACGGCGGCGGAAAAGCTTGCCCAGTGCCGCCGCACCCTTCCTCGGCTTCGGCCGGCTGCTGCGCCGCTACGGTTTCGCCATCGCCCCCGAACAAGTCTCCAGCTTCATGCAGGCGGTAACCTTGCTTGGCCCCCTCTCGATGGCCGATATCCGTGAAGCAGCCCTTGCCACACTGGCACCGCCGCCCGACCGACGCGACGAATTCGAGGCGCATTTCCAGAGCCATTTTTACGGCAACACATCAGCCGTGGCGGAACGCGACGCCGAGGAGGAAATCCGCATCAAGGACGATGGCGGCGCCGACGACGAGCGGATCGAGGCCGAGCAGCGACAGGAAGGCGGTGAGCTTTCCTCAGCACTGGAGCAGTTGAGCCGCCGCGACTTCCTGCGCGACAACGACAGGCTGACCGTCTTTCGCCGCCAACTGTCGAGCGCCTTGCCCGCGCGCCGCTCCTTCCGCACGGTGCGCACTCCTTCGCGTGGCAAGCTCGACCTGCGCCGCTCGCTCAGGGAAATCGTCAGCGCCGACGGCGATGTTCCCTCGCCCTTGTTGCGCCGCCGCCAGACCGTGCCGCGCAAGCTGCTGATCCTGATCGACGTTTCGGGCTCGATGAAACTGCACACGTCGGATTACTTGAAGCTCGCGCATGCCGCCGTGCAAGGCGCGGACCGCGCCGAGATCTTCACCTTCGGCACGCGGCTGACCCGCATCACCACGGCGTTGCGCATCCGCGACCGCGAGCAGGCGCTGGCGCGCGCGGCCGCCCAGGTCGATGACTGGGACGGCGGCACCCGCATGGGTCCGACGCTGCTCGCCTTCCTTTCAGTGCCGCGTTTCTCCGCCTTCGCGCGCGGTGCAGCGATCGTTATCCTCTCGGATGCGCTGGAGCGCGGCGACCATGCCGAACTGGAGACCGCGATGCGCCGGCTGAGCGCCCGCGCCTTTCGGCTGTCATTGGCGACACCTTTGGCCGGCGACCCGCGCTTCCAGCCGGCAACGGCGGCACTTCGCGCCATCCTGCCAGACCTCGACGATCTGGTCGACGGCTCGTCGGTGAACAGCCTCACCGATTTCATCCTGTCGCTCGCTCGCTCCGCCCCGGCGGCCGAGACAATCTGGAAAAGGGTATCGTGATGCAGAAGGCCATCGACGCGCATTTCCACATCTGGCGCCAGCAGGACCAGCCCTGGCTGGTCGGGCCGATGGTGCCGCGCATCTTCGGCCCCTACGAGCCGATCCGCCGCGACTATCCGATCGAGGAGTTTCTCGCCGACCAGCAAGGTTCGGGCGTCGAGAAGGCGGTCTATGTCCAGACCAACTGGGCGAAGGAGGATTTCGAGAGGGAAGTCGCCTTCCTGCAGAAAACGGCTGACGAGACCGGCTGGCCGCACGCCATCGTCGGCTACACCGACATGACGGTGGACGATGTCAGGCCCCAGATCGACCGCTTGAAAAAATATCCGCTGCTGCGCGGTGTGCGCATGCAACTGCATTGGCACGAGACGCCGGCCTTCCGCTTCGCCGCCTCAGCCGATCAGGTGATCGACCCGAAGGTGCGGGCCAATGTGGCGCGGCTGAAGGATTATGGCCTGTCCTTCGATTTGCAGCTCTTTCCTGCCCAGATGAAGGACGGGCTGACGCTGGTCGGCGAGAACCCCGAAATCAATTTCATTCTCACCCATGCCGGCATGCTGACCGGCATTGACGCGGAAACCACCGAAGCCTGGAAGGCCGGCCTGCGCACGCTGTCGGCGGCGCCGAATTTCTACGCCAAACTGTCCGGCCTCGGCACCTTCGTCCACCGCAACGACCCGGCGCTGATCGCCTATATCGTCGACAACGCGATCGAGATATTGGGCGCGGATCACCTGATGTTCGGCTCCAACTTCCCGATCGAGAAGTTGTGGACCAGCCACGCCGAGCTGATCAAGGCGCACCGGGAGGCTGTAGCGAAGCATGGTGCGGCAGCCGAGGCGGATATCTTCTGGAATACGGCGGAGAAGATCTATCGACCAGCTTGACCGCCCGGCACCGCCGCGCCATTGGCGCGGCGGCTTTGGCAGGCCTTACTGCGTCGGCAGCATGCCTTCGACGTCGCTTGCCGCGTCAGTGAGTGCTTCGTTCGGCGTTGCCGACTGGTCGACGATCCGCGACAGGTTGTCGACGATGGTCTGCGTCACCTTCACACCGTTGGTGCCGGGGAAGGCATACCACGGAACCATCAGCGGCATCTGGCTGAGTCCGGCCCGGAACAGCGGGTTCTTCTTGTAGAAATCGCCGAGATATTCCGGCGATTTCGCCGCGAGTTCATTGTTGGGGACATAGCCGGTGCCGGGCACGACGACCGACGCGCCATAAGGGCCGGCGGCGAATTTCGCGAATTTCCAGGCAGCGTCCTGCTTGGCGGCATCCTTGGTCAGGATGACCACGGCGTTGCCGCCGGTCGGCAGATGGCCGTTGGCCGGATCGATCAGCGGGATCTTGGCCGTGCGCAGCGTGAACTTGCCGCCGACATTCTTGATGGTGTTGACCAGCCCGCCGGTGGACTGGAATTCGAAGCCGACCTTGCCGGCCGCGAAAGCCTGCTCGCCAGCCGGCTTGGTGAAGACCGGCATGCCGCCCTCCTTCACCATCCGCTGCAGGATTTCCACCGCCTTCTCGCCTTCCGGCCCGTTGAAGGCGACCTTGCTTTCGTCCTCGTTCAGCATCTTGCCGCCGGCGCCGAACAGCAGCGCCGAGAACATCCAGTCGTCGCCTTGCCAGCGGAAGTCGATGCCGTCGACGCCATTGCCGAGCGCCTTGATCTTGCCGCCGAGCGCGATCACCTCGTCCCAGGTCTTGGGCGGATTGTCCGGATCGCCGCCGGCGGCTTTCACGAGGTCGGCATTGTAATACATGATCGGGTTCGAGGTGGCGAAGGCGAGGCCGACCTGCTTACCGTTGACCTGCGCCAGCTTCAGGATCGCGTCGGAAAAGCCGAGTTCCGCCATGTTGCCTTCCTTCTTGACCAACGGGCCAAGATCGACGGCAACGTCGCGCTCGTTGAGCATGCGGAGGCGATTGAGGCCGATGAAGGTGATGTCGGGCATCTCGTCGGTGCCGGCCTGGCGAAGGATGGTCTGGATACCTTCCTCATAGGTGGCGGACGGGCTGGCGAACTGTATCTTGATGTCGGGATTTTCTTCCATGAACTTCTTCGAGATCGTGTCCATCACGTTCTTGAAGAAGCCGGGCATCGGATAATGAACCGTCAGCGTCGTGTCGGCATAGGCCGGAAGGGCGAACGCCAGCGAGACCGCCGCCGCTGCGAGAATCCTGGGAAGTTGCTTCATATGCTGGTGCTCCTGGTTCGACCCGGTCAGCCTTTGAGACCGGTCATGGTGATGCCTTCGACGAAGCGCTTCTGTGCGAACAGGAAGGCGACGACGAGTGGAAGGGTGATGATCAGAGTGGCGGCCATCAGCGCGCCGTAGTCGTCGCCTGCCTCGGCGGCACGGAAATACATCAGGCCGAGCGGTGGCGTGGCGTAGGCCTGCTTGCTGACGGCGATCAGCGGCCAGTAGAGATCGTTCCAGTGCGCGACAACCGAGAAGATCGCGAAGGCGGTGACTGCCGGCCACGCGTTGGGAACGATGACGCGCGCCACGATCCCAAGCTCGGACATGCCGTCGAGCCGCGCCGCGTGGATGAGGTCGTCGGGCATGGCGCGGAAGAACTGCAGGAACATGAAGATCGCGAACACCGAGATGGTGAACGGCGCGACCAGCGCGGTGTAGCTGTTGAGCAGCGACATCCTGTCGAAGGCGACATAGAGCGGCAGCGCCGTGGCATGGATCGGCACCAGCAGGCCGAGCATGACGAGCACCATCATCAGCCGGGCGGCGCGGAACTTCAGCTTGGCCATGGCGTAGGCGCAAGGAATGGCGACCAGCACCTGGAAGAAGAAGATGAGGGCGCACACAAGGACGCCGTTCCACAGCAACGTTGCCATCGGCACCTTGCTCAGCGCCTTGGCGAAATTCTCGGCAAAGTAGAAATGCTCGGGGATGAGCGACAGCGACGAGGTGAAGATGTCGCTCTGCGTCTTGCCCGCCGTCGAGATCATGAAAATGTAGGGCGCGAGGATCATCAGCGCGCCGAGCGAAAGCAGGGCGAAGCGGATGATGCGGCCGGCCGGAATGCTGGTCATGTGTAATGCACCCGCCGGTCGAGCACGCGGTATTGGAGAAGCATCAGCACGACGAGGATAGCCAGGAAGACCACCGTCATCGCCGAGGCATAGCCGACGCGCAGATAGACGAAGCCTTCCTGGTAGATGGTGAACAGCAGCACTTCGGAGGCCTTGTTAGGCCCGCCGTCGGTCAGCATCTTCACAGTCTCGAAGACCTTCACCGCATTGGTGATGCTGATGGTGACGACGAACAGAGTCGTCGGCCCGAGCATCGGCCAAGTGACCAGGAAGAACCGGTCGAGCGCCGATTTCGCGCCGTCGACGTGAGCGGCGGCATAGAGCTCGCGCGGGATTGCCGTCAGGCCCGCCAGGAACAGCACCATGTTGAAACCGACCGACTGCCAGACGCCGATGATCGACAGGCTGAAGAGCACGGTATTCGAGGCGCCGAGCCAGTTCGGGCCGGGAATGCCGGCCAGTGCAAGCAGTGCGTTGAGCGGTCCGATCGTCGGATGGAAAAGATATTGCCAGACGGTCGCCATGGCCACGATCAGCGACGCCACCGGCAGGAAATAGACGGTGCGGAAGAAGCCACGCGCACGCGGTTCGCCTTCGATCAGCAAGGCAACGCCGAGACCGAGCACGATCGAGACCGGTGCGACGATCGCCGTATAGACCGATGTGTTCCACAGCGATCTGCGGAAGGTGCGGTCGGTCAGGAGATGCGCGTAGTTCTCGAAGCCGACCAGGCGAAATTTGCCATAGCCGAGCTCGAAGTCGGTGAAGCCGAGGAAGATGACGGCAACAACCGGCAACAGCACGAACAGCAGCAAAAGCACGATCGCCGGAGCCGCCAGCAGCCAGGCGATCCGGTCCTCGCTGCGCCTGTGAAGTGCCGCGGCGCTCGGGACATTGCCCGCCAGCGCGATGCTAGACATAGGCCGGCTCCTGGTGTGCGGGCGCCGCACTCGCCGTGCGCAGCCGCTTTCCCTCCGGCCCGAAGACCATGGCCTGTTCGGGTGACAGAAGGACACCCACCGGCATTCCCGCAATCAGGTCCCTCGCCACGTGCGGCACCAGCTTGGCGATGACGTTGTCGCCGGTTGCATCGAGCCGGCAATAGGCAACGACCTCCGACCCGAGGAATTCCAGACGCTCGATCCGCCCGGCAAGGCCGCTTCGCCCGCTGGGAGACAGTTTGACGAATTCGGGCCGGATACCGAGGCTGACCGGGCCGTTCGCCACTTTCTCCAGCAAGGCCAGCCGGATGCCCTCGAAACTGATTCGACCGTTTTCGGCGAGCGCCGGTATGATGTTGATCCTCGGCTGGCCGACGAAACGGGCGACCTCGATATGGGCGGGATCGTTGTAGATCGCCTCGGGCGCGGCGAGTTGCAGCAGATTGCCGCCGATCATCACCGCGACGCGGTCGGCCATCGAAAGCGCTTCGGCCTGGTCATGCGTCACATAGAGCGTCGGAACGCCGGCGCGGCGGTGAAGTTCGACGATCTCGCCGCGGGCATGGACGCGCAGATTGGCATCGAGGTTGGAGAGCGGTTCGTCCATCAGGAAGATGCTGGGATGGCGCACCATGGCGCGCGCCAGGGCCACGCGCTGCCGCTGCCCGCCCGACATCTGACCAGGCTTGCGGTCGAGCAGATGGTCGATCTTGAGCACGGTCGCCATTTCGCGGACATCCCGCGAAATCCCGGCGTGGATCTCTTTCTGACCCGGCAGGGCCGAGCCGACCAGCGGCAGACGCTGCGTCCGGCTCAGCCGCTTCATGGCCAGCGGAACCGCGATGTTCTGGCCGGCGGTCAGATGCGGATAGAGCGCGTAGGACTGGAACACCATAGCGATGTTGCGATCGGCTGCGGCGACCGCCGACATGTCCTTGCCACCGACGAAAATCTCGCCGCTGTCGGCATGATCAAGCCCGGCGAGGATGCGCAGCAAGGTGCTTTTGCCGCAGCCCGAGGGACCGACCAAAGCAATGAACTCGCCTGCTTCCACATCGAGGCTGACGCCGTTCAGGACTGCATTGCCGCCAAAGGACTTGTTCAGATCGCGAAGCGAGAGCGCGCTCATGACGCGACCTTCCTGCGAACCTTGTGCGCCTCGTGCGGATAAACCTCCTCGACCACGTCGTCGAGGACATGGACGCTCATGCCGGGGATCGCGACGATCTCGCTGATGACTGTGTCGCCGAATTCATGCACGATCGCGCCGAGCAGCCGCTCGCCCGGCATGTCGCGCTCCATGTCGCCGACGACGAAGGCCGCCGACGGACCCCATACCAGAGCGGTGTTTTCGTATTTGCCTTGCCATGCCCGGTGCAGGTGGCCGCTCGCAAACAGCGCCACATCATGGGCAGCGATCAAATCGTAGAGACGCTGCCTCTGTGCCGGGCGGATACTCCAGTAACCGGTATCGCCCTCCCCAGGTTCATCGATGAACAGCGGCTTGTGCGCGAACAGCGCGGCGCGCCGGCCGCCACGGCTTTCCAGCTCGGCACGCAGCCATTCGAACTGGGCCTCTTCCTCAGCATCATCGAAGCCCATCAGCAGGCTGTCGAGACCGATAAATCGCCAGTTTCCGGCGTCCTCCGTCCAATAATCAGGGCCAACCAACCGGCGCCAGCGCTCGAGCCGCCCCGCATTGACTGGCTGCAGCGAGCCGGGCAGATGGCCGACATCGTGATTGCCGGGCACCAGCAGCATCGGGACCGAGATTTCCCGCATCAGCTCCATGCAGAAGCTGATATCGGCGTCCTTGTCGGCGCCGTCGACACTGAGGTCGCCGGTGTGGATGACGAGGTCGGCGCCGCTTTGCGCGATCCAGGCGGCGAGCGGCTCCCAATTGCCGTTGAAATGCGGCTTGGTCGGACTGAAATGGGTATCGGTGATCTGGACGATTTTCATGCCGGCTCCACTGCGAGAGCCGGCTGCCGGAGAACCACCGGCGCGACTTCGCGTGGGGTCTCCTTAGTGCCGTTACATGTCACTTCCTTAACAGGCTGGGGACAAATTTTCCTCCCACGCCGATTGGCCGGCTGGCTCCTAGACCTAGCTCTTCACCTCGAATTGCGGATCGACTGGAATCTGCATGGCCGTGACCAGATGGTTGGTCTGGCCAGCGAGACCGATGATCGACACCAGTTCGCCATGTTGCGCGTCGGTCATGCCCTTTGCGCGGGCGGCGGCCGTGTGCGAATGGACGCAGTAGGAGCAGCCATTGGCGGTCGACACCGCGATATAGATCATTTCCTTGGTCAGCGGGTCGATGGCGCTGTCCGCGACCATTACCACCTTCAACTGCTCCCAGATC
Source organism: Mesorhizobium sp. B2-1-8 (assembly GCF_006442545.2). Lineage (NCBI taxonomy): Bacteria > Pseudomonadati > Pseudomonadota > Alphaproteobacteria > Hyphomicrobiales > Phyllobacteriaceae > Mesorhizobium > Mesorhizobium sp. B2-1-8. The sequence continues at coordinate 2,981,309 of NZ_CP083952.1, read as the reverse complement.
CGCTTCAGCGCCGCCGGATCATTGGCCAACCCGCGCCAGAAATTGTTGACGAAATCCGATTTGCGTGTCGCGCGGATATCGTCGAACACCGCCTTCACCGCCGGGATTTTCTCCACCTCGGCATCAGTAACGAGTTTTGTGGTGGCCATGGTCAGGTCCTTTCGCTTGTTCCTTGAACCGGGCGACTAATAACCACCGCCAATCCATTCACTTGATTCACGTTTTCGCCTTCCGCCGTTGTCGATGGACGTGACCGGGGTGTGTCGAGATTCAGGTCAGGCCGAGTCGAAACGACGGGTTCCGAGAACCGGAGCGGAGCGTACTTTTCGTACGTGAGCACCGGAAGCGCAGGAAGCCGCCGTTTGCAGGCCGGCCTCACCTGAATACCGACACACACTAATGCACCGCCGCGTACATAATCTTCTCCTCCGTCGCCTCCGCCGGCGAAAACTCCTCGACGATACGGCCCTGCCGGCACACGAGAATGCGATCCGACAGGTTCATGATCTCCGGCAAATAGGACGAGATGACCACCACAGCCAGGCCCTCGTCGGCCAGCCGGTTGATGATCTGGTGGATCTCGGCGATGGCGCCGACATCGACGCCGCGCGTCGGTTCGTCGAAGATGACGATACGCGGCTGCTGCACCAGCCCCTTGCCGATCACCACCTTCTGCTGGTTGCCGCCGGACAGCTCGACGACACGGGCATTGTCGTTGATCGCCTTGATATTCAGCGTCTTGGTCCATTCCGCCGAAAGCTGGCGCATCTCCTGCTGGTTGATCACCCAGGCCTGTTCGCGGCCCGCCGCCAGCAGCCCGCCGAACAGGTTTTCGGCAATACCCATCGTCTCGAAGATGCCTTCGCTCTTGCGGTCCTCGGTGACATAAACGATGCCGTCCGCCACCGCTTCGCTAGGCACGAGGTAGCGCACCGGCCTGTCGTCGAGTTCGATCGCCCCACCGCGCAGAAAATCGCGCTTGTAGATACCCGACACGATCTTGAAGGTCTCGGTGCGGCCGGAGCCGATCAGCCCGAACACACCGGTGATCTGGCCCTCGAAGATCGAGAAGGAATTGTTGCGCACGACATTGCTCATCGAGATATCCTGCACCGACAGCACCTTCTTACCGGGCATGCGCAGCCTGGCCTCGTCGCGCTGGCGGTAGATCTGTCCCGACAAAGTGCGCCCGACCATGGCGGCGACGATCTTGTCGCGGTCGAAGGCCGACGTGTCGTCGGTGATCACCAGTTCGCCGTCGCGCAGGATGGTGATGCGGTCGGCGATCATCAATGCCTCTTCCAGAGCATGGCTGATGAAGACGATCGAGACACCGTTCGCCTTCAGCCGCCGGATCAGCGCGAAGAAATGCCGCTTCTCCTCCGGCGTCAGCGTCGCTGTCGGTTCGTCGAAGATGATGATCTCGGCATTGTGGTGCACGGCGCGCGCGATCTCGACCATCTGCCGCTTGGCGGCACCCAGCGTCGCCACCATGGCGTTCGGATCGACCGGAAAATTCAACGACTGCAGGAACTGCTGTGCTGAAATATACGTGCCGCGCAACCGGTTGAGGAATTTTTCGGTACCGAGATAGAGGTTCTGCGCCACTGTCATCGACGGCACCAGGCTGGTCTCCTGGAACACCATGGCGATGCCGGCCTCGAGCGCGGCATGCGGCGAGGCGTAGGCGATCTCCTGGCCCTTGTGCAACATCTTGCCCGACGTGGCGTCGACCACCCCGGCAATGATCTTGGTCAGCGTCGACTTGCCGGCACCATTCTCGCCAAGAAGCGCATGGATTTCGCCCTTGCGTAGCTCGAAGGTGACATTCTTGACCGCTGGCACGCCACGGTAATTCTTGGTGACATTCTCGAGGCGAACGATCGGCTCCATCAGAAACCTCCCGAGGCGGGGTCGACGGCCAGCACGCAATCGCCGCCCCTGGAAGCGATGAACAGTTCGCCGCCTTCCTCCGCCACGCTGCAGATGCCATGACGCGTGCCGTTGGCGCGGCTGTGCAGGCTGAATTGCGGCTGCATGTCTCGGTCGAGCCGGACCACCAGCCCGTAGGAACGACTGGGCGACCACGGCTTGTGAATGCCCATGGTGCGGATGCCGCCGCATTGCAGCGGCTCGAGGAAACTGCGGTTGGATGCCAGCGCCGGGGCGATCCAGTAGGCCGGCGGTACCTGGTCGATCATGTCCTGGCGATAGTGCGTTTCCTGCAGCACGAATTCGATCAGCCGGTTGCGTGGAGCGAACAGGGTCAGCCACGCCCCGCCATCGCCGGCCGGCGACAGCCGCGCGGGATAGCCGGGCAGATGCGTCAACGCAGTCGAGCGGCTGCCGGTCGCGGCATCGAAGCGCACGAGTTGATGGCGCCAGCTTTCGCTCACCAACAAATCGTCGCCAAGAATGTGAAGCCCATAGGGAAAGGCGATGTCGCCGGCCACCTTGCGGAACTTGTCACCCGCCGCGTCCCGTTTCCAAAGCGAACCGGACGCGCCCTTCGTCATCAGGTCGGCGGCCCATTGCGACGACGCGAATTCGGCCGAACCATTGGCCAGCCACAGCGCACCGTCTCCTGCATAGGCAAGCGCGGTAATGCAGCGGACCCCTGCCGGCATGGGCACCTCTCTGCCCGCGATCGACAGCTTGCCGCTCTCCAGCCCCACCGTCAGTTCGCCTGAAGGCGAAAGCGCCAGCGCCGTGATGGGAGACGGAAAGGTCTCGACGACGACAGGTTCCACACCAGCAACAAGCGAATAGACGGCGTTGCCGCTGGAGGCCAGCAGCCGGCCATCGGCAACCAGCAGATTGTCCGGCTCGGTCAGCTCGGCGAAAGCCGGCGCGTCATCGAGCCGCGTGTTGGGACGGAAGGCACCGTCGAGCGGTGGGATGGTCACCGCCTTGCCGCGAAACATATCCAGGATCGGATCTAGGATCATGGCTGCGCGCCCCAATAGGAAGCGGGGCTGGTCCAGTTCGGATCGGCGCCGGCAATTTTGTAGCGGCCGATGCGGTTGTTGAGGATGCCGCCGACGAACAGACATCCCTTGTGTTCGCGCATCGAGGTGACCATCGGATGCGCGCCGCCAGAGAGATCGCCCATTGCCTCGACGATGCCGCCCTTCTCGTTGAATTTCACCACGCCGCCGGTGTTGATGTTGGGGAACAGCCATTCGTCCTGCGGCAGCCGGCGCGTCATGCGCTTGCGCATGTCGGGGTGGCGCAGCGAGAGATCGAAGCTCGGCGTGCGCATGCCCAGCCACGCCATCCAGTAATTGCCGTCCGACGCCCGGTTGATGTTGTCGGGATAACCCGGCATGTCGCGGATGGCGCATTCGGCGGTGCCGGCCTTCGGCCCTTCCAGCCAGTAGCGGTGCACACGGCAGGCCCAGCTTTCGGCGAAGAACAGCGACTTGCCGTCATGCGCCATGCAGACACCATTGGTGTAGCGGTAGCCGTCGAGCAGCGTCTTTGTCGAGCCGTCCCTGGGGTCGTAGACCAGCAGCCGGCCGGTAGCGCGGTTCTCGATCGAATCCAGCGCCCAGTCATGCGCGTCATAGCGCTTGGTCGAGTCCGTAAAATAGATGCGGCCGTCCGGCGCGATATCGCAATCATTGGGATCGCGCAGCCGGGCATCGTCGACGATAGAAGTCCAGGAGCGCGACGTCTCAGCGGACAGACGCTTCACCTCGCGCTGCGGCGAAACCGAATACAGCCCCATGGCGCCGACGCAGCTGATCAGATTGCCCGACTTGTCAAAGGCGAGCCCCAGCGGAAAGCCGCCAATATGGGCGAACACTTCCGATCTGGCATAATCGGGCGCGAAGAAGCGGACGATCTCGCCATGGCGGGTACCGCAATAGAGATTGTCGTCGCGGTCGAGGATGACGTCTTCCGGCCCCTCGAGCTCGCCAAGTCCGATATGGTCCGCCCCCGACAACCGGTTGTCGAGTGCGTAAGGCGTGCCCGAGCCCGGCACCGCGGACTGTGTTTCGCCCATCTTGAGATAGACCGGCGCGACATAGACCTCGTTCAGCACCTTGTGGCGATTCTTCAGCCAACGGATGTCGATGGTCACCGCCACAGCAAGCATGATGCCGAGCACCATCTGGTTGGTGCCGGTGCCGTAGCCAAGCCGGATCAGCCCGTTGGTCATGGTCAGCACGATGATGGCGCCCATCAGGCCCTTGATCACCGAGCCGCGCCCGCCGCCGAGGCTGACGCCGCCGACCACCGCCGCCGTCAGCGCCATGATCTCGAGATTGAGGCCGGTGCCTGGCCCCGCCCCGCTCAAGCGGCAGGCGATGAGAAAGCCGCCGATCGAGGCGCAGAAACCGGAAAAGACATAGGTCATGAACACGGTGCGGCGCACCCGGATGCCGGCATTGTGCGCCGAGCGCCGGGAGCCGCCCACCGCCAGCACATGCCAGCCCGGCCGCGAGCGTGTCAGCGCGATATGGGTGACGATGGCCAGGATGATCGCCAACCACACCGAGACGGACAGGCCCCAGAAAGTGCTGTCGCCGATGAAATCGAGCACGTCGGACGTAGCGGTCGAAAGCTGCACGTCGGCGGCATAGGTGGTGACGAGGATGTCGAACAGGGCCCGGCCGAAGATGAAGGTGACGAGCGTGGTGAGGAAGGCACGCAGCCGCAGGTACCCGACCAGGTAGCCGTTGATGGCGCCGAAGACGAGGCCGGTGGCGAGCGAGGCGGCAAGCGCCAGCCAGATCGACTGTTCGAGGATGAAGAAGACATAGACCGCGGAACAGCAGGATAGCGCGAAGATCGAGCCGACCGACAGATCGATGCCGCCGCCCAGCATGACCACCGTCATGCCGGTGACCACCATCGAGAATTCGCCGAGCTGGCGGGTCGATTCCTGCAGCGAGGTCAGCTTGAAGAAGCCCGGAATGATCGAGCCGAACACGCCGAGCGTCGCCACCAAAGCCAGGAAGGGAATGGCGTTGTCGGTCCAGCGCTTGGTCAGGATCTCGCCGACCAGATGGTCGGGCACGAGATTGTAGCGCCAGGACTGCAGGCGTTCGCGAAAAGTCATCAGGTCACTGCTGCAAGAGAAAAAGAAAGATGTGGTCAGCTTCCGAAGGGCATTTATTCAAGGTTTGCGCTGCCCCTCACCCTTACCCTTACCCTCTCCCCGTGAAGGACGGGAAGAGGGGGTCGCCAACGTTGCGTCTAATCCCTTCTCCCCGTCCCTATACGGGGAGAAGGTGCCGGCAGGCGGATGAGGGGCAGCACCAACGTCGGAAGAAGCGGCCGCCATTAGCGCATCGAAAAAGGCCCGCCTACTTCGCCGCTGCTTCGGCCTGCAGCGCCTTCAGGTCCCAGCAACTGTCGGGCTTGAGGTCGGCCTTGGTCGTCGCCTTCTCCAGCGTGTAGATGTAGGTGTGCGAGGTGCCGGCCGGCTGGCCGCTCTGCAGCAGGAATTTGATGATGGCATTCATGTCGCCCGACTGCCGGGCAAGTTCTGTCATCACCACAGCGCCATAGGTGCCGTCGTTCAGCTTGTCGCAATCGGCCGCTTTTTCGCCGCCGCCAGTGGTGACCAAAAACACCTTGCCGTCGAGCTTGGCGTCGCGGATCGCGGCCGATGCGCCGGTGGCGTCACCATCCCAGAAATCAATGATCGAGCAGATGTCCGGGTTCTGCTGCAGCATGGTTGTCGTCACGTTGCGCGAGGTCGTCGCGTCCCAGTTGGAGTCGGGCTTGGCCACGACCTTGAAATCGGGATGCTTGTCCAGCACCTTCATGATGCCGGCATACTGGTAGAGGCTGGAAGAGTTGGCCTGGTCGCCCTGCACCAGCCCGATCTTCTTGGACGAGTTCTCGCCGCAGCCCTTGATCGCGGCTTCGGCCTCGAGCTGGCCGAGCCGGTCCCAGTCGCTGCCGACGAAGGCGTCTGCGGGGAAGTTGGCCGGATTGTCGACGAGGATCACATAGGTGCCGGCGGCCTGCGCCTTCTTCATCAGCTTGGAATAGGAATTGAGGTCCGGCGCATGGATGATCAGCACATCGGGCCTGGTGTCGGACGAGATCGCGTCGGTGATCGCCTGCGCGCCGGCATCGACAACCCAGTTCGGATCGCGCGTCTCGAACGTGCCGCCCCAGGCCTCGACTTCCTTCTTCAGATAATGCGCCCAGCCCTGCGCCAGGTCGAAGCCCATCGCCAGCGGCACCAGCATGACGCGCTTGCCTTTCAGCGCTTGTGCATAGGCAGCGGGGCCCGGATCGTCAGCGGCGAAGGTCGGCGCCACGAAGGCGGTGACGGCAAGCGCCGTGGCCGCCGCCATGAGTGTTCTGATCAGTTTCATGTCTCATCCTCTGGTTCGGTTTTCATTGCCGGCGGATCGTCCCGATCGCACCGGGTACCCCGAGCAAGATGGGCTAGCCCATCTGCTCTAAATGTCGCCCTGCTGCGCGGTCTGTTCGTCACGCGGATTGATGATCCCGTCGACGATGATGGCGCCGAGCAGGATCGCCGCCTTGATCAGGTTCTGGTAGAGCAGCGGAATGTCGATGATGGTCATGGCATTGAGCAGGATGCCGATCAGTGCCGCCCCGACCAGCACGTTGCGCACCCCGCCCCGTCCGCCCGACAGGCCGATACCGCCGATCACCGCCACCAGCACGATGTCGTAAAGCAGCGTCGAATTGACGACACGCGTATTGATCGAATGCAGGCTGGCCGCTGTCAGCAGGCCGGCGACCAGTGCCACGAAAGCGGAGAGCACATAGCGCAGCACCAGCATTGGCCGCACCGGAATGCCGATGTTGCGCGCCGCGACCGGATTGTCGCCGGCGAAATAGATATAGCGGCCCCATTTGGTGTAGCGCAGGAACAGGAAGAACAGGAAGGCGAGCCCCGCGAAGACGAACACCTCGATCGGGACGTCGAGGAAGCGCAGGCCGCCTAGCAGTTCCACCCAATGGCCCTGCGGCACCGGCACCGCGTCCTGGGTGATCAATTGCGAACGGACATAGCCGAAGACGAAGGAGCCGGTCGCCAGCGTGACGAAGATCGCCGGCACATCGGCATAGGCGACGAGATAGCCGTTGAGCAGTCCGATGGCGAGCACGCCGGCCAGCACATAGGCGAAGGCCAGCCCATCCGAGGTCCCGGTGTTGAGCAGTTGCAGGTACCAGGCGACCGACATGGCCATGATCGCCACCGCCGACAGGTCAATGCCGCGGCCGATGATGACGACCGCCATGCCTAGCGCCAGAATACCCAGCACCGAGACCGAGCGGACGATGGCGACGAGATTGTTGGGATCGATGAAGCCAGGCAGGCCAATAGCCGCGGCAACGAACAGCACGACGGCTATGGCAAAGACGATGCCTTCCTGGTTCAGGCTCCTGAAGTTCAGCCAGCCAGCCATGTTCATTGTCTGCATTCACCCCGCTGGCAGCGCAGCCACCCCTTGGAGAGAAAGCTAATCGGCCGAGCGCCGCTTCGTCAAATGAATCCGCGTTCAAAACGCGGGCTGGCGGCGAGATTCGCAAAGTGGACGCATTGATTGCCGAATCTGGCGCAATGCCCGGAAACTCCTGCACTTTTGGCAATTGTTTGCGTCATTGTCCGCGCCTGCGGATACACAGCACCAAGCCGAAAGGCGAAGACGGAATTTAACCCTGCGATCGGCGGGAAAATTCGATTTCAGTTTCAGGCAATATGGCCCGAGACCTCGGCGCCGGCGGTCTTCGGCAACACCAGGAAGCGGAACGACGAAACCAGTCCGATGACGCCGATCACCAGGAAGGCTGCTCGAAAATCGACGAGATCGAGCGCCGGCCGGCCTCTCGCGATCTGCGACAGGTTGAGGATCGCCGCCGCCACCGCGACGCCGAACAGCATCGCGACCTGCTGTAGCATCGAGGACAAGGTCGCCGCTGAGCTGCGCTGCCCGGCGGCGATATCGGCGAAGGCCAGCGTGTTGAGCGCGGTGAACTGCATCGAGCGCGTCAGGCCGGCAATCAGCATCAGCGCCACCACCAGCGCTTGCGGCGTCTGCGGCGAGATCGCCGCGCAAGCCATGATCGATGCGGACGCGATGATGCCGTTGAAGACCATCACCGAGCGAAAGCCGAAACGGCGCAACGTCGGCGTCGTCACCGTCTTCATGCCGAGATTGCCGAGAAAATAGGCCAGGATCATCATACCGGCATCCACGGGGCTGAGCCCGAAGCCGACCTGGAACAGAAGCGGCAACAGGAACGGCGTGGCGTTGATCGCCACCCGGAAGATGGTGCCGGCGGCGAGCGTCGAGATGGCGAAGGTCAGCACCTTGAACGAGGAAAGGTCGAGCAGCGGATGCGGCGCGCGACGGAGATGCCGCACTGCTACCCAGCCGACGACGATCCCCGCCGCGATCAGCCCCACCGTCGGCAAGGCGCCATCCTCCGGATGCGCGATGCGCTCGAGACCATAGAGCAGGCAGGCGAGCCCCAGCGACGTCAGGAAAAAACCCGGCCAGTCGAGCGGCTTGGGATCGGCTTCACGGTCACCCGGGATGAAGCGGGCGACCAGCGCCAGCCCGACAATGCCGAGCGGGATGTTGATGAAGAAATTCCAGTGCCAAGAGAGGTAAGTGGTGATGAAGCCACCAAGCACCGGCCCGACGACAGGCGCGAACAGCGCCGGCCAGGTGATCAGCGCCGTGGCGTTGAGCAATTCGGATTTCGACGCGTTGCGCAGCACCAGGATGCGGCCGACCGGCGTCATCAAAGCGCTGCCCAGGCCTTGCACGGCACGGGCAATGACGAATTCGGTCAGGGTCTGCGAAAAACCGCAGGCGAGCGACGCCAGCGTGAACAGCGCGATCGCGACGAGGAAGATGTTCCGTGCACCGAACCGATCGGCGAGCCAGCCCGACAGCGGCACGAACACCGCCATGGTCAGCATGTAGACGGTAATGCCGATGCTCATCGCCACCGCCGGCACGCCGAACGATTCCCCCATCTGCGGCAGCGAGGTCGAGATGATCGTCGAGTCCAGCAGTTGCATGAAGAAGGCGATGGCGACGATCAGCGCCACACGCCGCGAATTCCTGGCTGGGTCGGCTGAAGCTTCGGTCTCGGAAACGGCAGTCATGACGGACCGCTTTGAACAGCATTTGGCCGACGGCGTCCAGACAAGAGCCAACAAACTTTCGTGTCGCGTCGCGGCCTGTTATGGATGAGCGGGGTGGCCGAGGAACAGCGTGCTCATGAAGCCCATCTATATCGACTATCTCAATGCCCTGGACATCGAAGCCCTTGCCATGACTGATGGTGAAATCATCGGCGCGGTCGAGGCCGGGCTCGTTGCGCAAGGCAAGGGCCAGACCGTGATCGAGCCGCGTGTCCACCTCGAACCCGACCCGTCCTTCCATGGCCATTTCAATGTCTTGCGCGGCTACGTGGCGCCGCTCGACGCGGCCGGCGTGAAGATCGTCGGCGACTATGTCGACAACTATCTGCACGGCCTGCCCTCTGAATTCGGTATCCTCAATCTATTCGATCCGCGCACCGGCACGCCAGGCGCCATCCTCGACGCCACCGTCATAACCGACATGCGCACCGGCGCCGTCACCGCCATCGGCGCCAAACACCTGGCGCGCAAGAACTCGAAGGTGCTCGCCCATATCGGCGCACGCGGCACCGCCTACTGGAACGTGCGCCTGCTCGACCATCTCTTCGATTTCGACGAAATCCGCGTCCATTCGCGCCGACCGGAAAGCCGCGACGGCTTTGCCGCCAAACTCTCCGCCGACCTCGGCAAGCCGGTCAAAGCGGTGGCCGATTGGCAAAGCTGCGTCGAAGGCGCCGACATCGTCGTCGAAGCCTCGCGGCTGCCCGAGCCGCAGCCGCTGCTCAAGACGGAATGGATCAAGCCCGGCGCGCTGGTTGTCCCCTATGGCACGATGAGCGCGGTGGAGCTGTCACTGACCGACATCATGCAGAAGATGGTGGTCGACGATTGGGGCCAGTGCAGAGGCGGCAAATTCGGTTCGCTGCGCGCCCATGTCGAGACCGGGAGGCTGAGCGAAAGGACGCTGCATGCCGAACTCGGCCAGATCGCCGCCGGCCTCAAGGTTGGTCGTGAACGCGACGACGAGACCATCCTGTTCTGGCATCGCGGCCTGTCATTGTCCGACATTGCGCTCGGCAAGGCGATGCTGGCCAAGGCACAGGCGCAAAGCATCGGCCAAAGGTTGCGCTTCGCATGAGCGCGCTCGTCCTCACCGGGGCCGGCGTCAGTGTCGGCGATGTCGCCGCCGTCGCCCGCGAAGCGCGCAAGGTGGAGATCGGACCCGATGTTATCGGCAGGCTGGAGAAGGCGCGAAAGGTGCTCGACCAGGCCGCTGCCTCCGGCCAACAGATTTACGGCCTGAACACCGGGCTCGGCGCCAATCTCGGCACATCGGTCGAGGGTGACGCCAGCGCCTTCCAGCGCCGGTTGCTGGAAGGCCGCAGCGGCGCGGTCGGTGAAGCGCTGCCGGTCGAGGCCGTGCGGGCAACCATGCTTGCCCGCCTGACAATGCTGTCGGCCGGCGGGTCCGGCCTTTCGCCGTCAGTCTTTGTCGCTTTGGTCGATACGCTCAATGCCGGCGTCCATCCGGTTATGCCGTCGCTGGGCTCGATCGGCGCCGGCGACCTGGTGCTGATGACCGCGATCGCCCGCCTGCTGATCGGCGAAGGCGAAGCCGAGTATCAGGGAAGGCGCATGCCGGCAGTCAAGGCGCTGATGATGGCCCGCCTCGGCCCTATCGGCCTGGCGCCCAAGGACGGGTTGTCGCTGATCAACGCATCCGCCGTATCCGCCGGCAGCGGCGCGCTTGCGGTCACGGACGCGCTGTCGGCTCTTGCCCAGCAGCAGCAGGCCGGCGCGCTGACCATGGAAGGTGTTGGCGCCAACCGCACCATCCTCGATCCCCGCCTGCACATGGCGCGGCCGGCCGCCGGCCAGCAGGAAGCCGCCAAGGCGCTGCACGATCTTCTCGCCCGCGACGAAGCGCCGGCGCCCACCACCATACAGGATCCGCTCTCGATCCGCTGCATGCCCTCGATCCATGGCGCGCTGATCGAGGCGATCGGTCAGGCAAGACGCGCCGTCGAGATCGAACTCAATGCCACCGCCGACAATCCGTTGGTACTGGGCGATGACGGCGTGGTGATGTCCACCGGCAACTTCCACACGGCGGCGCTCTCGCTCGCCTTCGAGACACTGGGCCTCGCAATAGCGCAATGCGCCGCCGCAAGTGCCGCCCGCTTCATCCAGCTCACCGGCTCGGGCCGCAACGGCTTGCCCAAGTACCTGTCGCCGGTCGGTGGCGCCTCGGCCGGTTTCGTGCCGTTGCAGAAGACGGTGACGTCGATCCTGGCCGCCATCCGCCACAAGGCCAATCCGGTGATGCTCGATTTTCTCCCGGTTTCGGAAGGCGTCGAGGACCACGCCACGCAGACGCCGCTGGCAATATCAAAATGCGCTGATATGATCGCACTGTGGCGCCGGCTGATCGCTTTCGAACTGATGGCAGCGGCGCAGGCAATCGATCTGCGTGAAGGATTGACGCTGGCCCCACGCACATCGGCTGTCCACATGGCGATACGCGCGCTCGTTCTGACGTTGAAGGATGACCGGCCGCTCGGCGTCGATGCGGAAGCACTCCACGCCGCACTTGCCGGCAATGCGTGGCAGCCGGCCTTATCCCCGGCCGACCTTGTCGAGGAACAGGCGTAGCTCGGCCGGGTCCATGTGCACGATGTGCCTGTCCTCGGGATAGGCGCCGCTGTTGACGTCGGCGACATATTCGGAGAACGCCGCCACCCGCTCCGCCTGCAGCCGGTCATACTCGGCGGCGAAGTTGCGATAGACCTTGGAGTGGCGGGGCATGTGGCCTCTGTTCTGGCCAAGAATGTCGTCGGCGAACAGATATTGCGCGTCGCAGCCCGTGCCCGCGCCCATCGACAGCATGATCAGCGAGGTGCGCTCCGAGATCGCCTTGGCGACCTCGACCGGCACGACCTCGATCTCGGCGCCGATGGCGCCAGCCGCCTCCAGTTGCTTCACCGCCTCGAAGACCTGCATCGCCGTGTCGGCGGACTTGCCGACCGCCTTGAAACCGCCGGTCCAGGTCGCCCGGGAAGGAATGAGGCCGACATGGCCGATGACGGGAATGGCATCGTCCGCCATCCGCTTGATGGTTGCGTAGCCGGCGCTGCAATAGACCGCGTCGGCACTTGCCTTATAGAGCCGGAAGGCCCAGCGGACGAAATCATCCGCGGTGCCGATTTCGAAGAAATTGTCGCCCGGCATGGTGAACAGGCTGGGTGCCGCGTCGCGGTATTGCGGGTTGAGCACCAGTTCGGGAGGCACCGAGACAATGTCGACCCCTGCCCGTTCGGCGGCTTCCGCCTCGTCCAGCGTCAGCACGCGCAGCATGGTCAGCTGCCGCTTGCCCTTCATGGCGCGCAAATCGGCGACGGTCGGTCTCTTCCGGCTCATTAAAACGTCCCTCTGTTGGTTACCATCGCGATGCCGATCGGTTGATCCGCTTCAGATCTGGATCATCACCTTACCGGCCTCGACCTTCACCGGATAGGTCGCGAGGTTGACACAGACGGGTGCGCCCTTGGCCTGCCCAGTCTTGTAGTTGAAGCGGCCATTGTGCTTGGGGCATTCGATGATGTCGTCCATCACCAGCCCATCGGCCAGATGCGCCTTTTCATGCGTGCAAAAACCATCGGTGGCGAAGAATTCGTCGTCCGGGGAGCGATAGATCGCGAAGGTCCGCCCATCATGGTCGAAGCGGATGACATCCTCTTCCTCGACATCGTCCACCGCGCACGCCTCTACCCAATCCGCCATCTCAATCTCCTGCAACCGTTCGCGATCGCTATTCGGCCGCCGCCGACATATCGACCTCGTGGAACTCGCCGCGATAGGGCCTGGCCGTCGGCGGCAATTCGCGCTTGAGGTAGTAATCCTCATATTTCAGCTGCCTGAGCAGAACCGGCCAGACCTCGCGGTAGGCGTGCCAAATCGACGGGTTCGGCTCGGGCAGATCATGCTTGATCAGTTCATGCAGTCTCGGCAGTGCATGATACGGCACCATCGGGAACATGTGGTGCTCCACATGGTAGTTCATGTTCCAGTAGATGAACCGGCTGATCGGGTTCATGTAGACCGTGCGGGTGTTGAGCCGGTGGTCGACGACATTGTCGGCCAATCCGATATGCTGCAGCAGGCCGGTCATCACCATGTGCCAGGTGCCGTAAAGGCGCGGCACGCCGATCAGCACCAGCGGTATCCATGACCTCAACGCGATCGCGAGGGCGATCGTCGCGACATAGATCGCGACGTGCCAGCGGGCCGCGACCACGGCCTTATGCTGTTCCATCTCGGGGATATAGCTCTTCTCCTCGTCCGACAGCGTGCCGAAGGCCTGGCGCACCAGCGTCGGCAGCGAATAGCGGAAATCGAGAATTCCGGTGAAGGCAAGCGCGGCCTTCAACAGGTCCGGCGGACGCATGACGGCGATCTCGGCATCGCGCCCGACGATGATGGTGTCGGTGTGGTGCCGGGCATGGCTCCAGCGCCATTGCACGGGATTGCGCATCAGCATGAACGAGGCGATGTGATAGACGACATCGCTCATCCAGCGCGTGCGGAAGGCCGTGCCATGGCCGCATTCATGCCAGCGCGAGTCGCTCGACGAGCCGTAAAGCACGCCGTAGATGAACAGGAACGGCACCGTCCACCACGAACCCCAGAACCAGACGATACCGGCGGCCGAACCCAGGATCGCGACAATCCAGATGATGGTGTCGCGGATCGCCGGCCCATCGGAACGCTGCATCAGTTCCTTCATCGCCTTGCGCGAGACGTCGGTGTGATACCACTCGGCCGAGGCAAGACCGGTCTCGATCGCCGCCCTGGTGCTTTCGCCGACAAGGCTGTAGTCGCGCGTTTTTGCCATCGTCGTCACACTGACCTCCAATCGTCGCGCACCGCTGGCAATCCGGTCCGCCGGCCGGAGGGCTTGCTTTGGATAAATGTCGCGCTCATGTCCTGCCGGCCAGTCTTGGAAAGTTTCCGGAAGGCTGAGGATAATCCGGCTCGGGCTGTCGGGCGATAGCAGCGATCCTGGCTTCGGCCGCTGCGATCTCACCGGCGCCATTGAGGACCCGGAACACCGCGTCATAGGCCCGGCTTTCGCCATGCTCCAGCCAGATCATCTCGCCGCGCTCGCGGGCGGCGAGATCGCCGAGCACATGGTGGGTCGAAGGCTCTATCCCCAGCGCATACTGCCCGGCCTGGAAATTCTGCCATTGATAGGCGCAGGGCAGCTGGTCTTTGCGCGTCACCAGTTCGAGACCGAGCCCAATGCGGTCGTTGACGACGGCCACCGGCACCTCGCCATGGGCATCGGCGGCCATCTCGTGCTGCCATACCTGCTCGCTGAAGCCTGGTTGCGGCGCCGGCGTCGTGCGATAGCCGACCCCCTGAGCCTTGTAGCGGTCGCCGGCATGGCCGGCCCAGACGACGTCGCGGATCGGTGCCAGATAGCGCGAGCCCTCGTCCAGTAAGGGATGGCTGACATTGACATGGTAGAAATACATATGCGGCGTGCGGTTGAAGCCGTGGTTGACGACATGGTCGGAAAGCCGGATCTCGTTGCCACCGACATCGGCCTCGATGCGGCGGATGAGATGCAAATCCTCGCCAAAAACCGTCGACTGCTGGACGATGCCTTCGGCCCACAGCACGCAGCGGTCGCCCTCCCAGCGCTCGCCATAGCCGGTCAGCCGTGCCGGGATCGTACCGACACGGCCATGCAGCGAATGCAGCACAGTCTTCTTGCCAGGATAGTTGTAGTTGTCGGCCGGCACGTCTTCGCGCCCCAGAATGTGGTCGAGCCCGCAGGTGACCAGCAGGCCGGAGAAAGAGCGCGCCCAGGCCAGCCCCCCTTCCCCTTCATACTCATGCAGGCCGGGGTTGCGAAAACCGCTCGGCGAATGCCAGCCGATCGCCTGCCCCCTATAGTCGCAATCGGCGATGTCGAGCGCCCGGTCGACCAGCGCGGTGAAGCGCAGGCCCGAGCCGGTGCGGAATTCGAGCATGCGGATGCCGCGCTCCACACCGTCGCCGAGCGTCATCAGGCGCACGCCGGCGAATTGCGACAGCTGGCCTGACCGCTCGGCCACTTGCCGGCGCGACAGCGTCTTGCCGTAAAGCTCTACCATTCGACGCCCTTCACTTTGCCCTCGTCTCCTTGAGCAAGGCCGACATGTCGGCGCCGGTGATGATGCTTTCCACGGTCAGCAGGTCGGTGTCGGCGACCGTCTGTTCGGCGACGATCTCGCCCCGCCGCATGACGACGATGCGATCGGCGACCTGGAACACATGGTGGATATTGTGGGTGATGAGCAGCACCGAATGGCCGGCGTCGCGCACCTCCTTGACGAAGCGCAGCACGCCATGGGTTTCCTCGACGCCGAGATTGTTGGTCGGCTCGTCGAGGATGATGACCTTGGCGGCAAACTGCATGGCGCGCGAAATGGCGATCGACTGACGTTCGCCGCCCGAAAGTGTGCTGACCAGCGCGTCGGCGTCGAGCTTTTTCGAGATGCCGACCCGCTTGAGCAGTTCGGAGGCGGCCTTGCGCAGCTTCGCGAGATCGAGCGGCGCGAACACGCCGAGCCAGCCGAAATTGACCGGCTCGCGGCCGAGGAAAAGATTGCGCGCGATGCTGAGGTCCGGCGCCAGCGAGGTGTCCTGGTGGATGGTCTCGATGCCGAGGTCCATCGCATCCCTGGTCGAACGGATCGAGACCTTCTCGCCACGCACATAGATATCGCCGCGATCGACCGGAAACACACCCGAGATGGCCTTGATCAGAGTCGATTTGCCGGCACCATTATCGCCAAGCAGCGCCACCACCTCGCCTTCCCGCAATGTCAGCGAGGCATTCTTCAGCGCGCGCACGCTGCCGAAGGACTTTTGCAGGTTCTGCAGCCGAAGGACTTCCTGCATCATCATCAGCCCCTTGCGGCGTTCTTCTGCAGCAAAGCGTGCAGGATGAGCATGGCGAGGATGATGAGGCCGACAAAGATGTTGTAGGCGAGCCCCGGCACGCCGATCAGCACGATGCCGTTACGGATCGCACGCAGCATCAGCGCGCCGACGATGGTACCGAGGATGGTGCCGCGCCCGCCGGTCAGCGCCGTGCCGCCGACCACCACCATGGCGATCACTTCAAGCTCGTAGCCGGTGCCGGCCACCGGCGAGGCGGCGGAGATGCGGAAGGCGCTGATCATGCCGGCAAGGCCGGCCAGCACCGAGGTCGCGATGAACAGCCAGATCTTGACAGTGTCGGCCGGCACGCCGCGCGCCACCGCCGCGTTGCGATTAGAACCGATCGCACTGATCCAATTGCCGAGCTTGGCGTAGCGCAGGATATAGATGGCAAACAGCGAGAGGCCGATGAACCACCAGAGCGAGGTGTAGAAGCGGAACGAGCCGATGTTGAAGCTGCCGGCGAGCAGCGTCACGAAGAACCCAGGCTGGTCCCAGGATTTCAGCGGAAAGCCTTGCGTGATGTAAAGCGCTGCCCCGCGTACGACGAGCAGCATCGACAGCGTCACCAGGAAGGACGAGATGCCGATCTTGGTGACGATCAGCCCGTTGATCGCGCCGATCGCGATGCAGAGTGCTAGTCCGGCCAGAAGCGCGACACCGATATCCACCCCGCCATTCTGCACCAGCAGCATAACCACCACCGGCGCCAGTCCAAACACCGCGCCGACGGAAAGGTCGAATTCGCCTGCCGTCAAAAGCAATGTCATGCCGAGCGCGATGATGCCGAGTTCGGGCAGGAACGCCATCATGTTCGAGATGTTGAGCGGCGACAGGAAGTTGGCGTCGGCGACAGCGAACACCGCCAGCAAAATGATGAGGATGACGAAGGAGGAGAATTGCGGCGAGCGCATCAGGCGCGATCTGCCTTTCGCCAGCGGCGCGTCGTCTTCTGCGGCAATTGTCATGACGGCTTGGACCATGCTTGAAAAAACGCCCGCCGCCTTCGCAGCGGGCGCTGGTTTCTCATTTCTTGTCGTAGAGTTTCAGGATCGGCTCGACGCTGGAGGCGTCGTAGAGACCGAAAGTGTGAATGTCGTAGCCGATCGGTTCGCCCGAGGCGGCGAGCCCGAGCAGCGCCACCGGCATGAAGCCCTGCGCCGAAGGGTACTGCCAGGCGGCGGCGTTGACGAAGCCATCCTTGACGGCTTGCGCCGTCTCCTTGGAATTGCCCCAGCCGACGACGGGGATCTTGCCCGCCGGCGCACCGGCGCCGTCGAACACGCGCTTGACGCTGGCCGCCACGGAATCGCCGAGCGCAATGATCGCCGGCGGATTGTTGGCGACCATGTAGTCGGTCATCTTGGCGATGATGCCGGCCGGATCGGTGCCGCAATCGACCACGTCATATTTGATCCCCAAAGGATCGAAAACGCTGGCAATGCCCTCGGTCTCGAGCTGCTGGTAGCTGGCGCCGGGAACCTCGACCGGCAGGAAGACCTTGTCGCCCTGCTTCACCATCTTGTGGTCGACAAGGTATTTGGCCCAGATGACGCCCGCTTCTTTCAGGTCCGCGCCAACATAGGCCTGCCGCCCGGTCGCCGGATCGTCGGTGTTGAAGAACACGATCGGGATCCCGGCCGCCTTTGCCGCTTTCACCTCTTCGGTCCACAGGCCCGGCTGCGCCGATGTCGTGGCGATGCCGTCGGGCTTGGCGGCAAGCGCCGAATTGAAGGCCTCCTTCTGCGCCGCCATGTCGCCGCCACTGAAGGAGATCTTGCAGGTCACCTTGAGCTGGTCGCAGGCCTTGGTCGCGCCGGCGTTCCAGTCGATCCAGAACGCATCCGACGGGCCGCCATGCGACAAGAGATAGAAGGTCTTCTGGCCGTCCTGCGCCTGCGCAGTCGTGCCAAGGGCGATGCCGGCGAGCAGTGTCGCGGCGGCCGCCAATTTCCAAGCGAATTTCAGCATTCTTTCCTCCCTTTTTTGAAGCCGCGCCGCCAATGCACCGGCGGCGCGGCCGGCAGTCACAGGCCGTTGGCGCGGAACTTCCCATCGAGGAATGTCTTGGCGCGCGGCACGTCGTCCTCCGACAGATGCTCGATGATGACCGGGATGTTCGGATGCTTTTCGGCCAGCCGCTGGAGGTAGAGGTCGTAGTTCAGCGAACCGAGGCCGGGCGCCGGCAGTTCGATTTCGCCAACGCCGCGGAAGGTGTGGCTTTCCATCGCGTCGGCATCGCCGATGTCGGCATGCTTCTCCGACTTGTCGTCGCCCGAGCGCTTCACATCTTTGGCGTGCGCAATCCTGATCTTGTCGGTCAGCGTGTCGAACACCTGGTTCAGGATCTGATCCATCCGGTCGATGTTATGGGTCTCGAAATAGTTGGTCGGGTCCATTAGCAGGCCGAGACCGGGATGATCGACCTGCGCGAACATCTTCACCGTCTCCTCGACCGAGCCGACGACGTTGTTGACATAGGTTTCGAGCAGGAAGACCGCGCCATGGTCATAGGCCGTCTGGGCGAGGTCGGCGATCACCTTGCGGCACTCCTCGAACCCTTCCTCGGTCTTGTTCTTGGGGTGATGTACCCAGTCGGATTCGGTGTTGTAGGTGCCGGTTTCCGAAATCACGTAAGGCGAGCCGAACTCGCGCGCATTGCGGATGATCTCCTTGAGATAGCCGACGCGCTTCTCGCGCTCGGCCTTGTCGGGATGAATGATGTTGGTGTAGCCCGACACGCAGCAGACCGGCAGATTGTGATCGCGGAAGATGTCGCGCACCTTCTTGGCCTTGTCCTTGGTGATCTGGCCGGTCGACAGGTCCACATCCCTGAAATGCAGATCGAGCTGCACCGTGTTGAAACCGAGCCCGCGGATCTTCTTCGCCGTCTCTTCGAGGCCGTACGGGAAATAGCCCGTGAAAATACCTGCCTGCATCATGATGTGAATTCCTCCCTGTAAGCGATTCAGTTGATTCAGTTTGTGGAGATTTCGGAGAGCTTGACCGTGCGGCCGGAAGCGATGGAGCGATAGCCCGCCTCGACCAGCGCCATGGTCTTGACGTTGTCGGCGACGGTGAGCGCCGGCGGCGTGCCGGTCTTCACCGCGTGCTGCAGTTGCTCCATCACTCCGATGAAGGCATGCGGGAACCACATCGTCTCCCAGCTTGGGCTGACCCATTCGCCGCCTGTCGTCTCGGCCGAGGCGTAAGTCAGTGTCGAGGCGGCACCCGTCGGCCAGCCGATCGTGCCCTTGGCGACGCCCTTGGTGCCGTCGACACGCCAGTTGATATGCTGGTCGTCGCGATAGCCCTCCTGGCGCGGACCCGACCACACGTCCTCCAGCGACACGGCGAGCACGCCTGTGGGGAAACGCAGCGTCGATACGGTGATCCCGTCGGAATGGTCGAATGTCGTGCGCGGATCCTTGCGCGTCACCGTCGTGATCTCGTCGGGATCGCCGAACAGGAAGCGCAGCACATCGAGGTGATGCACGCTCATATTGGCAAGCGTCAGCCGATCGTAGCCCTGAAGGAAGGTCTGCCAGTGCGGGATGGCATGCATATCGATCTGCGCGAAGACGATGTCGCCCAGCGCGCCGCTGTCGATGATCTGCTTCAACACGCGCATCGACTGGTCGTAGCGCATGTTCTGGTTGACCGAGAGGATCTTGCCGGCCTTCGCCGCCTCGTCGCGCAGCTTGACGGCTTCCTCGACCGACAGCGCCAGAGGCTTCTGCGCCAGGATCGCCTTGATGTGCTTCTGTTTCAGCGCATGGCGGATCAGCGCCGGCTGCTGGTCGGGCGGAAAGGCGAGGTCGATAATCTCGACATTTGCGTCCTCGATCAGCTGTTCCGGCGTGTCGTGGACGGTCGGGATGCTCCAACGGTCGGCGACCTTTTGCGCATTCGCCTTGGTGCGCGAAGCGATCGCCACGACCGGAAATCCGGCTTCCTTGTAGGCGGCCAGATGGCACTCGGCCATGATCATGCCGGCGCCGACGCAACCGATCCTGTATTCCTTCGTGCGGACCTTCACGTCCGGCTCGAAGCCCTTGCCTGTCATGCCTTCCTCCCGAAATTCTGTCCTCGCGGCCGCATTCATCTTGCCAACGCGCCTCCGCCCTGTCCGAAATAATGCACGCGGGCCGACTCGCAGAATATCGCCACCATCGCGTCGGGTCTGATGTCAGGCTGGCCGCGCAGCAAGGCCTTCAGCCGCGCCTGCCCGGCGGCGAGCGTCACCACGGTGTAGCCGCCAAGCGGCTCGACCTCGAACACCCGCGCCGGGCGGCCCGAGCCGCCTTTCACCCACGGCTTGACCTTGATATCTTCCGGCCTGAGTCCGATCTCGACGGCATCGGCGGGAGCCGTCTTGTCGGCGATGCGGATCACGCCTTCGGCCGCCTCGACGCCGCCCTCGCCGCGCGCTGATTTCAGGATGTTCATGACAGGCGACCCGAGCAGCCGCGCCACATAGGTGTTGGCCGGACGGTCATAGATCTCGGCCGGGGCGCCGATCTGCCGGATCCTGCCATTGCCCAGGATGGCGATGCGGTCGGCGATCGACATCGCCTCTTCCTGGTCATGGGTGACATAGATCAGCGTCTTGCCGAGATCGCGCTGGATGCGCTTCAGCTCGACGCGCGTTTCCTCGCGTAGCCGCGCATCGAGCGCCGAGATCGGATCGTCCATCAGATAGGCATTGGGGTCGCGCACCAGCGCCCGCGCGATCGCCACGCGCTGCCGCTCGCCGCCCGAAAGCTGCGCCGGCGGCTTGTGCAGGATATGGCCGATATGCAGCTTGGCCGCGACATCGGCGACGCGCTTCTTGATATCGAGCTCGGCGACCCGGCGCTCGACCAGCGGAAAACGGATATTGTCGAGCGCGCTCATATGCGGGAACAGCGCCAGGTTCTGGAATACCATGGCGACGTTGCGCTCGGCCGGCGATAGCGTGTTGACCGGCTTGCCGCCGATCAGGATTTCTCCGGCGTCCGGGGTCTCCAGCCCGAGCACCAGGCGCAGGATCGTCGACTTGCCCGACAGCGGCGGCCCGAAGAAGCAAAAGAACTCGTTGTCGTTGACGGTGAACGAGGCGTCATCCACTGCGAGCGTCGTGCCGTAGCGTTTCGTGACATTGCGGAAGACGATATCGGCCATGGCTCAACCCGCCCTCATCGCAAGGCCGCTGGCGGCGTCGAAGACCCGCACCGACGCCGCCGTGGGCGCAACGATCGCGGTTTCTCCGATCGACAACCCGACATCATTGTCGAACACCGCTTTCACGGCGCCATCGTCCTGACCGAGATGAACTATGGTGCGCGCGCCGATGCGCTCGACGAAGGTGACCGGCATGGCCAGCCCGCGCCCGTCCTGCGCCAAGGCCACCTCTTCCGGCCGGAAGCCGTAGAGCACCTCGCCGCGGGCGCCACGCAAGACGGCCGCCAGCTTATCCGGCAAAGGCAGCGTGATGCCCAGCGGCCCGAGATCGACGACCAGACCCCGGTCGCTCTCCGCCGGCCTGCCCTTGAGCAGGTTCATGCCGGGCGCGCCGATGAAGCGGGCGACGAAGACATTGGCCGGATTGTTGTAGACCTCGAGCGGCGTGCCGACCTGCTGCAGCACGCCGTGATCCATGACGGCGATGCGATCGGCCATGGTCATGGCTTCCAACTGGTCGTGAGTGACGTAGACCATGGTCTGCCTGAACTGGCGCTGCAGTTGTTTCAGCTCTGTGCGCATGACCGCACGGAAGGCCGCGTCGACATTGGACAGCGGCTCATCGAGCAGGAAGATCGCCGGCTCCATGATCGCGGACCGGCCGATCGCCACGCGCTGCAATATGTTGACCGACAGCCGGTCAGCCTTGCGGTCGAGCAGCGGCGTCAGTTGCAGCAGCTCGGCGATAGCGCCGACGCGGCGGTCGATCTCTACCTTGGCGGCGCCCCGCATCCTCGGCCCGTAGGCCAGGTTCTGGCGCACGGTCAAATGGGTGAAGATGGCATAGTTCTGGAAGACGAAGCCGACGCCGCGCCGGCCCATCGGCACGCCGGCCATGTCGCGTTCGCCGAACAGTATCTTGCCGCTGGTCGGCTCTTCCATCCCGGCGATCATGTTCATCGTCGTCGACTTGCCGCAGCCGGACGGCCCAAGCAGCGCCATGAACTCGCCGTCTGATATGTCGAGGTCCATCGTCTTCAGCGCCGTGAAGTCGCCGAATGTCTTGGTGAGGTGCTTGAGCTGGATCGTGCTCATGCCGGCACCTGTCTTGCCCGCGCCATGCGCTTCATGGCGAAGACGGCGACGATGGAGAGCACCACCAGGATCGCCAGCGCGATCGCGGCCACATAGCCCCAGATCAGATCCTGCGTGGTGACCTTGTAGATGTAGACGGAGATCGTCTCGGTGGCGACGCCGGGGCCGCCGCCGGTCATGATGTAGAGCGTGTCGAAGATCTTGAAGTTCTCGATCACCCGGATCGCCAGCGCGATGACGATGATCGTTTTCATCTTCGGCAGCACGATGGTGGTAAAGCGCTGCCAGGGATTGGCGCCGAGCAGCGTTGCCGCCTTGATCTGGTCCTCCGGCACGCCGACCAGGCCGGCCAGCAGGATCAAAAACATCAGCGGCGTCCACTGCCAGATGTCGGCGATCATCACCGCGATCAGCGCCAGTGTCGGGTCCGACAGCCAGGCGATGGTGACTTGCGTGCCCGTGATTGCCGACAGGATATCGTTCACCGGGCCGCCCGACTGGAACAGCATGAAGAACATGTAGCCGGCCACCGCCGGCACCACCATCATCGGCATCAGCAGGATCGAATAGAAAATGCGCTTGCCGGGAAAATCGTCGGCGAACAGCGTCGCCAGCGCGAGGCCCAGCAGGAATTCCGCCGGCACGCAGACGACCATGACGATAACAGTGCGCTTCAGCGCGCTCCAGAAACGCGCATCGGCCGCGAGATCGGTGTAGTTGGCAAAGCCGTTCCACATCTCCCACGCATTCCACCAGCCGAGGCCCGAGAGCGGCGACCAGTCGGTGACGCTGATGTAGAGCTGCATCAAGAGCGGAAAGGCCGAGATGAACAGCACGAGGATCTGCGCCGGCAAGGTCAGGCGAAAGCCCAGCCGCGTGCCCTCGTCGCGCGGGGCCGGCCTGCCGCGCACGCCCGTCCCATCCTCCGAAATCGTTGCCGTCAGAGCGCTCATTGCTTCAGCGCTCCAAAAGTCAGGCCACGCACCAGGTGGCGCTGGATGGCGATGCCCATGATGACCGGTGGCACGGCGGCAATGAGCCCAAGCGCTGCCTTGGCGCCGTAGAGCTGTCCGGTCATCGAGGACGACAGCGAGGCCATGTAGACCGGGATCGTCACCCATTCACGCGTCGTCAGCAGCAACGCGATCAGATAGTCCGACCAGTTGAGGATGAAGACGAAGAGGGCAGCGCTCGCCAGCGGAGCACGCATCATAGGCAGCGTGATGCGGGTGAAGACGCGCAGCCGCGAACAGCCCTCGACCAAGGCGGCTTCCTCGATCTCGCGCGGCATGTCATCGAAGAAGGTCTTCATCAGCCAGAAGGCGAACGGCAGCGTGACGATGCCGTAAATCAGCGCCAGCCCCCACCAACTGTCGGTGAAGTTGAGGAAGGCCCACATGATCATGACGGGGATCATCACAGCCATCGGCGGAAACAGCCGGAGCTGGATCAACGCCAGCGGCAGGTTCTGGCCCGAGCCGAAGCGCGACAAGCCGTAGGCGGCGGCCGTGCCGGCAGACATGGCGATCGCGGTGCCGAACACCGCCGACAGAAGCGACGACAGGATCGGCTTCAGCGCTGTGCGGTCGAGCGCGACGATCAGATTGTTGGTGGATTCGCCGAACACGAACTGGAAATTGCTGAGCGTCGGGTTCTTCGGCCACCATGTCAGGTCCGCACCCGTCGCCGACCATTCTGCGATCGGCTTGAAGGCCATCGAGACCATCCACAGGATCGGCACCAGCGTGACAGCCATCGCCGCGAGGATCGCGGCGTAGCGGAATATCTCGAAGGGGACGGAACGCTTCATCTGGCTGCTTTTGCTGGTGGCGTCGGTTGCGGAGGAGAAGAGCTTTCGCCCCTCCCCTCAAGCTGTGATCCAGGGAGATGGATCAGCTGATCGGATCGAGAACGGTAGGCCAGGCCTCCTTGTTGGTCCTGATGGCTTCGAGCAATTTGTCCTCGCCGATGCGCCTTGCGATCTTCTTCCACTCGGCTTCCGTATCGGCCATCGCCTGCTCCGATGTCTTGGCCTTGGTCAGCGAGGCCATGAGGTTTTCGTCCAGCGCGTTGTGGAAGGCGGTGGCGCCCGGATAGTTGATGGTCGGCACCGTGCGGGCGACCGTCTCGCGCACCACGTCCATGTGGTAGGCATGATAGGTCTGGCGCACCAGCGGATCGGAAAAATCCGAAAGCCGGAACGGATCGAGATAGCCGCCGGGGTTGGCGCTCATCCAGGCATAGATGCGGGCCGAACCCAGCCATTGCAGAAGGAGATAGGCAACCTCCTGGTTCTTCGACTGCGACGAGACCATGCCGGTCAGCGAGAACCAGAGCACCGAGCGGCTGATCAGCTTGCCGTCGATCTCGCGGCCGGGCGGCAGCATCGAGCCGATCTTGCCGGTGACCTTGGAGTCCTTGTTGCCGGCATTGTCGAGGAATTTCGGCAGGTTGGAAAAGGCGCAGGTCATCGCCGCGCCGCCCTTGGCGAAATTGCCGTACTGCTCCGGCCAACCCCACGAGATCGCATCCGGCGAATGATGGGCAAGCGATTCGACATATTCGTTGGTGGCCGCGATGCCGTGTTCGGAATTGATCAGCGGCTTGCCGTCATCGCCGAACAGGAACTGGTTGGGCGAGGCCATCGAGACATAGCGCTGGTACCAGTTGGTGTAGCCCCAGCCCTGGTTGCGCAGATCGGTGGAGCCGAACAGGCCCTTTTCCGGGCGTTGGAAAAAGGCAGCGATATCGCCGTGCTGCTTCCAGGTTTTCGGCGGCGCCAGATCGTAGCCGTATTTGTCCTTGAAGGCCTTCTTCTCGGCTTCGTCGCCGAACAGGTCGGCGCGGTAGACCCAGGTCTGGAAATCGCCGTCCAGCGACACGCCATAGTTCGAGCCGCGATATTTGTTGAGCAGCGACACACCCTTGGCACCGTCGACATAGCCTGTCTTGGGATCGTCCCATTCGGGCTTGTACTGGGCGACGAAATCGTCGAGCTTGGCGATGCCGCCGGTCTCGGCGAGATCGCCAAGGCGGTTCCACTCGGTCGAATAGATGTCGTAGGCCCCACCCTTGGTGGAGATGTCCTGCATCGTCTTGGTGAATTCCTGACCGTTCGGCAGGCCGACGATCTCGATCGGGATCCCGGTTTCCTTCTCCCAGAGCTCCTTGATCGACGGCGCGCCGGCCGGGAAAGGCTGGGTGAGCTGGCCGATCGAGCCGTCCGACAGGCCAAGCACGATCTTGGCCGGCGCCTTGCCGGCACCCTTCAGCGCCTTGGCGGCCTCGACGGCGCGGCCTTCCGGCGTGTCGGGACCGTATTGATAACGCTCGGCGCCGTAGAAGCCGGTCGGCCCGCCGATCATGCCGGGCGCCAGTGCGTCGGCTGCATAAGCACGGCCGGGACGAATGAATTGTGGCGCGATACCTGTAGCGGCTACGAACACCGCTGCCTTTCCTCCGGACGCCAGCAACCGGCGCCGCGAGATGCGGATCAGATCAGACATTGGAATTCCTCCCTCAGGCCCAATGTTTCCTCCACGAGCCCATGAGGGATATTGACGGCAGGATCGGAAGGCTGTCAACATCATAAATAATCAAAATACCTCACAACATCGCAACGAGGCGGAGAAATGCGTCATACCGGGGTTCAAATACCTCTTCAGATGCCTCGATTTGATGGGAAATGTGCTTTCCCCTTCCCGGCACGATCATGCCGGGCGACTTGTTTTAGCCTGGCGGCTTGCGCATCGGCCAAGGCCGGATACATCATTTCCCATCAGAATCGCGGATAGCGAGGCGCTGGGACCATCAGGCTGGCAGCCGGCATTGCGTGATCTTGATGCATTGAGGAGATGAAAGACGGTGCGTTCCACCCTGACTGACGTAGCCCGGGAAGCCGGCGTCTCCGCCGCCACCGTCGACCGCGTGCTCAACAACCGCCCCGGCGTGCGGGCACGCACGCGCGAGATCGTGCTCGAAATGGCGCAGCGCCTCGGCTACATCGCCGAGAGCCCAAACGGAGCGCCGGCTAGGCCCCTGCCCGGCGAGATTATCCGGCTCGACTTCGCTCTGCCGGCGGGCACCAATTCCTTCATCAAGATGCTGCATCGCCACATCGAGGCGCAGGCCCTGGCGCGCCCCGATCTCGACGTCCACATCGCCACCATAGAGGGCTTCAATCCCGACCGGCTCGCCCGCCTGCTGCAGGATCTGCGTGGCCAGACGCAAGGCGTCGGCGTCATCGCGCTCGACCATCCGACCGTGCGTGAAGCGATCCGCTCGCTGTCGGCCAACGACGTCAAGGTGGTGACCATCGCCTCCGACATCCTGCATGTGCCCAGGGTCGCCTATATCGGCATCGACAACCGCGCCGCCGGGCGGCTGGCCGGCTATCTGCTCAACCGTTTCATGGGTTCTGGACGCCCCGGCAAGGTGGCGCTCTTCGCCGGCTCGCTTTCCTACCGCGGCCACGAGGAACGCGAGATGGGCTTCCGGCACATATTGACCGAGGAATCACCCAATCTCGAGATTGTCGAGATGCGCGAGATGCTCGACGACCGCGAAAAGGCCTATTCGGAGGCCTCGGCTCTTCTGGAACGGCACCCGGACCTTGCCGCGATCTACAATGTCGGCGCCGGCAACACCGGCATAGCGCGTGCGCTCAAGGAGCGCGGCCGTGCCCAGTCCATGGTTTTCCTCGGCCACGAGGCGACCGACGGCACCAAGGAGCTGCTGCTCGACGGCACGCTCGACGCGGTCATCGACCAGAACCCGCGCGTCGAGGCCCGCGAGGCGCTCAACATCCTGACCCATGCCGTACGGGGGCTGCCCTACGAATTGCACCAGCCAAGGCTGCAGGTGATCTTCAAGGAGAACATCCCGGAGATTTGAAGCAATCTTCAGATCTTGCGGACGATCGCCCGACCATCCCCGCGAATGCCTATCGCAAGGCGTTCGCCGGAGACGAGACCTGCTATGTCGCATACGACCAGCGGCATGCTGATTCCGTAGAGAAATTCGGCAACGATAGCGCCGACGGCAAGGATCGGGTCCGGCCGCTCCAAGAGAATGCCCGCCGGCGCGGTGCCACTGCGGATCGCCTCTGCCAAGACCGAGGATGAGGACGACGAGCCGCGCCCGCTCGGCATGACAAGGATCCTGCCGGCCACATTCTGCCCAAGGCCTGGATGCGAATGATCTGTTATGCCACCTGTCTCGGCGTCGATGCCGCCCCAGAAGCTGAGCGGCTGCGAAAACACCAAGGCCTGCCCTTCGGCGGCGCCGGCCTGTTGGAAAGTGCCCAGCCTTTCAGCCGCGTCCGTTTCAATCCGCTGCGTCATGACGCACTCCGCACGACGTGCCCGATCGTGGCGGACCGGATGCAGTCCCTCATATCGGCGAAGGCGACGGTCACGCCGATATTGCCCGGCGCGTAATGCGCCCATTTGCCGGAATTGGTCATCACCACGCCGTCGAGGCGTTCCAGGATCGAGGTGACATAGGTGCAGGTGTCGGCAACCGCGATCAGGCCGAGTGCTTCCATGCCGTCGAGCGCACCCTCCTCCTGCAGCCGCATCAGCGTCGCGCGCCCGGTGTTGACGTAGATCGGGATCCCCTTGCCTGGCGCTGCCTCTCGCAGCAGCGGCAACAGGCGCATCCACTCCTCATGCGAGAAATGCGGCGTACCCAGTGAGACGGCCGAGAGCGGCGCGCCATCGGGCACTCCAGACAGCCTGGAAAGCGCATGATCAATGTCGGCGCGACTGATGCGAAACGTCTCCTCAGGGGCGTGACCGTGGAACGCCTCTGCAAGCGTCCCCGCCTCGGGCGTGATGCCAGCCGCATGGAACAATGCCACCGCGCCTGTCGTTGCCGCCGCCGCGCCCAGCGCCTTAAGCTGGTCCTCGTCACGCGGTTCCGGCAGGCCCGCGATCACCGGAACACGATCGCCACAGGTTTGCCCAATGATCAGTCCGACGCCGACGAACAGACTGTCGCTCGGCTCTGAACCTGCGATGTCCAGTTCGAACAGGATGCGGCCGCGCCGGTTCTCGCTGAGATGCAAGCCCCAGGCCGGTGCGCGCCCGGTCATGGCGCAGCACAGATCGATGAAATCGCCATAGCGGTTGGTGCGCGCGCCGATCACCGAATTGGCGAAAACGATGGCATTGGATTCGCCCCAGGCGATCTGCTGGCCTAATTCAGGCCGGAAGCGTGTCTGATAAGGCGCGCAGGTGAAGGTCGCCTGGCAGCCAAGCTCCAGATGCGCCTTCATCAACCGCCGCGCCGGCACTTCTTCAGCCACCGGCATCTTGACCATGCCGGGATGGATGAGGTCGAACGAGCCGACATTGAGCGTCGTCGGCACACGTACACGGCCACCGCCCTCGACCAGTCTCTCTACGAAATCGAGCCCTGCCTTGCCGTGATAGAGGCAGCCATCGATATGGGCACCGGTGATGTCGAGCAGGCTGCCCGCGCCGATCGCGTTGGAGAAGGCGACGAGGATTTTCATGGCGGCGGCGGCGGCCGGCCCGTGGTCGCCCTGCAACATCGACTGGTCGTCAGCAGTCAATTCCAGCGTCATCAGTGTGCTCCGGACTTGTGGCCGGATATGCTGTTCCTCATCGCCTGCTGTCTGGCAAGAGCCGAAGCAAGGATCAACCCGCCGTGATCAGCACCGTGCTCTCCGGCGACCACCGCAGCACCACATCCTGCCCCTCCGCTAGCCTGTCAGCGCCAGTGTTCTGCACAATGACCTTCAGCGTCTGTCCGGCGCGTTCGACGAAATAGGTGCTGTTGTTGCCGGCGAAGATGCGCTTCGACACCTGCCCCTTGAGCATGTTGGCGTTGGCGGTATCCATGACTCCGGCATCGGTACCAATGCGGATGCGCTCGGGCCGCACGGCGCAGCTTGCCTTAGCGCCGGCGGCAAGCGTTTCGCCTGCCCCCGCTGCGATCGCCGTGCCATCCGCCAGGCGGATGCCATTGCCGGTCGCATCACCGCGAAAGATGTTCGCGTCGCCGAGGAAGGTGGCGGCGAACTCGCTCTTTGGCCGGTCATAGATCTCTTCCGGCGGCCCCTCCTGCACGAGCCTGCCGTCGCGCAATATGCCGATGCGGTCGCTCATCGTCAGCGCTTCTTCCTGGTCGTGGGTGACGAAGATGGTGGTGATGCCGATCTCGCGCTGGATGCGCTTCAATTCGATCTGCATGTCGACGCGCAGCGCCTTGTCGAGCGCGCCGAGCGGCTCATCCAACAAAAGCACGCGCGGCTTGGTGACGATGGCGCGGGCGAGTGCCACGCGCTGGCGCTGGCCGCCGGAGAGCTGGTGCGGACGCCGCCCGCCGAGCTTGCCCAACTGCACGAGGTCGAGCGCACTCTGCACCTCCGTGGCGATCACCGCCTTGCCCTCGCCGCGCACCGACAGGCCGAAGGCGACATTGTCAGCGACGCTCATATTGGGAAACAGCGCATAGTTCTGGAACACCATGCCGATGCGCCGCTTCTCCACTGGCACCCGCTCGACACTCTCGCCGCCGATGGCAATGCGGCCACTGTCGGGAAAGTCGAAGCCGGCGATTTGCCGCAACAGCGTGGTCTTGCCGCTGCCCGACGGCCCAAGCAGCGCATAGAAGCCGCCATCGGCGAAATCGATGGAGACATCGTCCAGCGCCTTGTGCGCGCCAAAGCTGCGCGAGACGTTCGATACCTGCACTCCGGCCATTATTTCTCTCCGCCGAATTTGAAGAACCGCGCCGTCAGCAGCATCAGCGCCATCGACACGACGATGATGATGGTCGAGACCGCATTGATCTCGGGCGTGAAACCCTTGCGGATCGCGGCGTAGATTTCGACCGGCAACGTCGTCTGGCCCGGCGTCGCCAGGAAATAGGAGACGACGAACTGATCGAACGACACGGCAAAGGCGAACAGCCCGCCGGCAATGACGCCAGGCATGATCCAGGGCAGCGTCACGCGATTGGTCATCTGCCACTGGTTGGCGCCGAGCGAACGAGCCGCCTCTTCCAGTTCAGGTGCAAAAGTCTGCAGCCGGGCCGAGACGACGACGATGACATAGGGCAACGCCAGCGCGACATGGCCGAGCAGGATGGCGAACAGGCCGCGCCCGATGCCGACGCCGAAGAAGAAGATCAGCATCGCCGTGCCGGTGATCAGCCACGGAATGGCGATCGGCGGAAACAGCAGCGCCTGCAGGAATTTCTTGCCGCGAAACTCGTAACGAAAGAGCGCCAGCGACGCCGCCGAGCCGAGCACGGTCGAAATAACAGTGGTGATAACCGCGATCTCGATGCTGTTCCAGGTCGCCGCGATCAGCTGGTCGTTCTGCCACAGCGAGGCGTACCACTCGGTCGTCCATTCGAATGGCAATTGGTAGAAGGGCGAAACATTGAACGACATCAGCGCCATGATGATGATTGGCAAATAGAGGAAGGCGAGCAGCAGCCCGACATAGAGGCGACCCAGCCATTCCAGGATGCGTGTCGTCGCCATCATGCCGCCCTCCGCAGCACGGGCGAAGCGACCCCCAGGATGACCAGCACGACGGCGAGCAGGATGAAGGACAGTGCCGCGCCGAGCGGCCAGTTGAATACGGCGACGAACTGGTCCTCGATGATCGTCCCGTAGAAGGTGCCGGTGCGGCCGCCGAGAATGCGCGGCTCCATGAACGAGCCGACCACCGGCACGAAGATGAGCGCCGCGCCCGCCACCAGCCCTGGCAGC
Organism: Mesorhizobium sp. B2-1-8; assembly: GCF_006442545.2. Classification (NCBI taxonomy): domain Bacteria; kingdom Pseudomonadati; phylum Pseudomonadota; class Alphaproteobacteria; order Hyphomicrobiales; family Phyllobacteriaceae; genus Mesorhizobium; species Mesorhizobium sp. B2-1-8. The sequence continues at coordinate 2,950,212 of NZ_CP083952.1, read as the reverse complement.
GACAGCGGAATGATCACCCGCTTCAGCACCTGCAGCCGAGAAGCGCCGAGCGAGCGCCCGGCCTCGATCAGCGAGTCGTCGATGGCCTGCAGCGTTAGATAGCAGGTCAGCACCATGTAGGGCACGTAGGAGTGCACCAGCCCGATGATGACGGCCGGATAGGAATACATCAGGTCAATGTTGATCTTGAACGGCAGCACCGCGTTGAGCGCGGTGTCGAGAATGCCGCCTTCACGCAGCACCATCGCCCAGGAGAAGATGCGTACCAGCCCGTTCGACCAGAACGGCAGGATGACCAGCAGGAAGATCGCCTCGCGGCTGCGGCCCTTCAGCACCTTGGCCAGCACATAGGCAGCAGGATAGCCGATGACCACGCACCAGAGCGTCACCTCCAGGCCTAGCCGGAGCGAAGCGAGCAGCAGCGTCAGATAGAGGCTTTGCGAAAAGAAGGCCGCATAATTGCCAAGCGTGAAGGCCCATGGCTTTCCCGTCAGCGGCAGGTCGGTCATGAAGGAGAAGAAGACCATGGCCGAGAGCGGCAGGAAGATCGCCACCGTCAGCCAAAGATAGGCCGGCGCCAGCAGCGGCAGCGCCGATCTCAGCCCGCTGCGCGACGCGACCGCACCTGCCATGATACCCACCTCCCCAGGATTGAAGAACCAGCCGGCGCGAACCGCCGGCTGGTCCCGAAGCTCGTTACTTCACGTCGACCTTGAGCTGCTGCCAGAGCGCCAGATAAGCCTTGCGTTGCGCGTCGGTGATCGGCGCCTGGAACTGGATGCGCTTGGCAACCTCGGGATCGCCCATGACCTTGCGGTTGAAGGCATCCTCGGGAAGCGCGTCCACCGCCTTGGTGTTGGCTGACACCGGCGCGCCGACCTTGGTCACCCATTCGACGTAGAATTTCGGGTCGATCATGTAGTTGATGAAAGCCTCCGCACCGGCAACGTTCTTGGAGCCGACGGGAATGGAGAAGGCGTCGAGCCAGGCAACGGCGCCCTCCTGCGGGATGACCAGCGAGACCGGCAGCTTGAAATGCGTCTTGGCGCGGTCGGCCGAACCGCTCCAATAGGTGCCGATGTCGATCTGGTTGGAGGCAACCATCTGGTTCCAGTCGTTCTCCGAGCTCCAGAAGGTCTTGATCTGCGGCATCAGTGAGGTGAGCTTGGTCTTCACCGCATCCATGTTCTTGATGTCGTTGATGTTCTGGCCCGTAGCGATGGCGCCGAACTGAACCGCCTCGACGGCGTCGTCGCGGATGACGACGCGACCCTTATGCGCTGGATTCCACATTTCGGCGATCGAGGTCGGCGGCTTGTCGAAGGATTTTTCGTTGATGGCAAGCGCTGTCAACCCCCACACCCACGGCACGCCATAGACCTTGCCGTCATGGTCAAGCATCGGCGAACTTGCCTTGTCCTTGCTGATATCGGCATAGTTCGGCAACTTGGAGGTATCGATCGGCTGGATCAGCTTTTCCGCCATCGCCTGATCGTTGAAGGCGGCGTTGATCATGACCACGTCGTAGAGCCCGGGATTGGTCCGGATCTTGGTCAGCATTTCCTGTTCGGAATTGAAGAAGTCGTTGACGACCTTGTTGCCGGTAGCCTTCTCGAAAGCGGCGATGGCCCACGGCTCGTCGGCGCCGTAGCCCTTCCAGTTGAGCACATGCACTTCGTCGGCCTTGGCGGCGAAGGCGAGTGCGGAGGTGAAGAGGGCGGTCGCCGTCAAGAGTGCAGTCAAGTCGGGCATGCGCATGGTTCGTTCCTCTCTGTGTTTGCCCGCTTCTCGGGCTTGTCAGGCTGTTTGATGGGCCTTCTGTGTCCGGCCTGGCCCGCCGGTCGCGGCGGCTTGGCTCAGGAAAGTCTGGATTTCCGCGTCGGTCGGTGCCGATGAGCCGCCGTGGCGTGTCACCGAAATGGCCGCCGCCGCGTTGGCATAGGCCGCGGCATCGAAGGGAGGCACGCCGCGCGCCAACGCGCTGACGAAGGCGCCGATATGCGTATCGCCGGCGCCATTGGTATCGACGGCCGCCACCTTGAAGCCGGCTATGGTCCGTGCAGTGCCGTCGGCCAGCCGGACGAGGCATCCGCCTGCGCCAGCTCGGATGACCACGCCATCGGCCTTCGCGCAATGATCCGTCAGAAGCCGCGAGGCGAGAGCCTCGGCGTCGCCGGTGCCGGCAATCTCGGCCGCCTCCGTCGTGTTGCAGCTCAGCCAGGTCGTGCGGGCAAGCACACGATCGAGAATGGCACGTGGGATGTCCGCAATAACCGGCGTCGGATCGAAGACGAAGGGAACAGCTGCCGGCAACGCCTCGATCCATCCGGTCAGCGCATCGCGGCTCCCAGGATAGCTCAGCGTGTAGCCTGACGTGAACACCCAGTCGTCAGACCCGATCGCCACCGGCGCCATCAGATCGAGGCTGAGAGCGCTCTCGGCGCCTGGCCACGAGACGAAGGTGCGTTCGGCATCGCTCGATATCATGACGACGCAATTGCCGCTGTCCATCAGAGGCGACGGCGGCGTCAGCGTCTCGATGCCTTCGGCGGCGAAGGCGGCACGTAGGAAGTCGCCATTCAGGCCGCTGCCGAGCTGGCCGCCAAACACCACCTTCATACCGGTGCGGGCCGCTGCGGCCATCATGTTGAAGCCGCCGCCGGCGACCTGCGCATAGCTCGACGCCGTCTTCTCGCTGCCGGGCGCCGGCAAGGCGTCGATGCGGTAGACATAGTCGACCACCGCGCTGCCGATATGGACGAGACGCCCGCTCATCATGCCGCATCCTTGCCGGAACCGGCGTTGCCGACGCGACCGTTCGACATCCGCGCCGCGACAAGATCGGTGGCCAGCGCCCGAACCTGCGCCATGTCGATGCCCTTGAGATCGGCGATCCGATCCTGCGGCAGATACGAAAAGCCGGTGCAGGCGCCGGCCATACCGGCCGCGATGGCGCCGATCGTGTCGGTGTCGCCGCCAAGATTGGCGCTGATGATTGCCGCCTGCCATGGATCGCCGTCGGCGACTTGCAGCACGGCGAAGGCAGCCGGTACCGATTCCTGGCTGGCGACGCCGGTGCCAACCAGATCGACAATCAACCGGGTCGCGTCCCTCTTCACCTTGCCGCGCACCAGATCCTGCGCCCAGGCGATGCGCGCGGCTATGTCGCCACCGGTCACCCAATGGCCTAGCGTCGCGGCTCGCCGCGCCGCCGCGACCGCGCTGTCGGAGGCCGCACGCCAGTCGCCACCGGCAATGCCACGGCTGACGGCGGCCGCGACCGCTGCGGCGGAGGCGATCGCAATCGAGGTGTTGTGCGTCGCCCGGCAGGTCTCGGCCACCTTGGCGACAAACGCGTCCAGCGGCTCCAGCGGCATCATGATACCGACCGGCGCGATACGCATGGCGGCGCCATTGGTGTCGCCGCTACGCCCCGCCTCTCCCGCCGGCACACCATTGTTGATGGCGTCGATGGCGCGCTTGGTCGACGGCCCCAGGAGATCGTAGCTGCCGCGCGCCTTGACCTCACGCTCCCAGTTGAGCAGCGCGTTCACCCAACGCGCGTGGTCGAAGCTGTCGCCGGACTCAATCAGGATGCGGCCAAGCAGCAATGCCTGTTCGGTATCGTCGGTGATGGTGCCGGCCAGCAACCCCTTCGAAACCGGATGGTCGGCGAAGGGCGCGACGAAATCCTCGACATGACCGTAGAGTTCGGCAATGCGGACCGGCGACAGAAGCTGCGTCGGCATGCCGAGCGCGTCGCCCAGCGCTCCGCCGACAAGCGCGCCCATGGCGCGGTCAAGCGTGGTGTCGTCCTGCATCGCTCAGAACCTCATATGCAGCGCGAAATGCGCGGGGTTGAGCAGGCTGGTGACATATTCGATCGGCCGCTCGTCGGCCGCACGCGTCAGCCGGCGGCCGCGCAGGAACGGCGTGCCTTGCGGGCAGCCGAGGATGGCGGCGTCACCGGCATTCAGCATCTCGATGTCGACCCACTCCTCGCCGTGATCAGGAATGAGCCCGGCGCCGCGTAGCGTCTGGTGCAGCGAACCCTCGCGCAGGCCACGCAGCGGCACGTCCTCCAGTTCGGGCGACAGCGGCAAGCGGCTGCGCTCGATGGAGATGGCGTGACCGTCACTGGCATTGGTGCGCACCCGGTCGACCGCGATGAAGAACGGGCTTTCGACGTCCAGCAAGCTCGCCAGTTCGGCATCCTCGATGACCTCCAGCCGCAGCGTCCGGGTTTCGGCATTGGCGCCCGCATTGGCCAGCGCCCGCGACCAGCCGATGGCGTCATCGACCGGCTTGCCATCAAAAGTGACGAAAGAGCCTATACCGCCCTTGGTGGTGATCAGCCCGCGACTGGAGAGCTCCTCGAGACCCTTGCGGACGGTATTCCGGCTGACGGAGAAGCGCTGGACGAGCTCGTTCTCGCTCTGCAGCCTGTCACCGAAACCAAGAACGCCGGAGCGTATCTCGTGCTCGAGAACGGTCGCGATCTGCTCGGGCTTGCCCGTGCCGGGAGACAGTTGAACCGCGCGCCGCTTCATATACGTACCTGTTCAGTGAACCTGTATAATCCTGTTCAATATCTTGCTATGTGAACTCTGTCAACGATCGGCGCCCACGGACGCTTCACCGCAAGTCGCCCCGCGTCCGCCCGGCGGCGACCCGGCACTTCGAGGCAATCGCTTTGCTAAAAAGAAAGCCCGCTCCGGGGACACCGGGGCGGGCCTTGGAGGAGAATGAAGGGGTGGGACCCTCTCCTCTTGTTTCCACGGGGGGTGTGGACCGCAATCACCATACGCGAGTCCCGCGGAATGCCGGATCACAAGGCGGCTTGCTTGCATCACAATTCGGTGCCCGGCGACGTGAGCGTGGTCACGCGATTGCGATTGCCGCCGTGATCGAACTGCTAAATGCGTCCCAGAACCACAAGGATGATGACGATGAGCAACACAAGTCCGAGACCGCCACCACCATAATAACCGGTTCCATAGAACGGGCCGCCGCCGAGACCGCTGAAGCCGCCTAGCAGCGCGAGGATTAGAATAATGATAAGTATCGTTCCAAGACCCATAGCCTTCCCTGCTCCTGAATGCGCGCTCTCGCGCGGGTTCAACATCGCGCCATTTCGGATGTTGCAAAGGTATGAACGTTTTAGGGAGGTTGGCGTTCCGCCGGACCATCGCGGCTACGGAACGCTCGGGCCGCAACGCGGAAAGCCGCCTGGACGGCCGGCTTTCCAACCGGCCGGAGGCCAGGAGAGTGCGGTCAAAGCCCCACGGCTGGTTCCGCGGCCTGCTTCAGCCTCAGCGGCGTGAAATTTGCGGGAATCTCGCTATTGTCTGAATGCAATCCTGTCCGGATTCCCGTTGACGAACCTCAAACCGCGTCAGTGCGATCCGTTGGCCTATCCCAGAAAAATTGGATTGGCGGCAGTGCCTTGGCGATCTTGCTCTCAGAAGACCCGGTAGCACAACCTGTAGCGCACGCGTTCCATGTAGGCGCGATACTCCGGCACGGCGGCCAACAGCGCCTCCTCGCGCAAGATGCGGTAAAGCTGGAGATAGGTGATCACCGCATAGACCGCGAGATTGTGGAAGGAAAAGGCCGACAGGAGGTAGAGCACATGGCCGGCGAGGTAGCCGGCATAGATCGGATGCCGCACCAGCCGATAGGCACCGCCCGTCATCACACCGCGATTGGCGGGCAGGATCGCAAAAGAGCGCCCCAGCGATATCTTGCCCCATATAACGAACAACAGTGCGATGACCTGTAACGGCGCGGCAACATAAAGGGGGATGAGTGCAATGCCTGGCTGGAGGCTGATCAACGCAACGCCAAAACTGGCCGTCACCGAAACGATGACCGTAAGCGGATTCCAGTCACGCGTCACCGGACGCCGCGACAGAAGCAGCCAGGTGAAGGTGAGTATCTCGGAAATCGCCACCAGCGCGACATTGAGCCGAGTCGGATCCTCGACAAGCTGATAGACGCCGCGATAGACGAACAGCCCCGCGCACAGCAGCGCACAGGCGCGAAAGAAGCCTTCGCGCAGGTCGAGCAGAATCTCGTGCTTGCGCGCCGCGGACAAAAGCCTGTTGTCAGCCGCACGCGAAAGTGTGTCACTTTTTGACATGAGCAAGGCAAGCATCCCGATGATCCCTCGGGGCGACCTTTGCACGCAACCATTGCCGGGCCGTTAACTGGGAAGATCGGATCGGCATCAAACAGGATCGAAGGTGAAGGCCGTACCCGCGGTTTGTCGGGCTGCGACCTGGCCACATCCTCGCGTCCGGCGTCGGACGATACGACCTTTTTCGCGGTTTCCGCGTCGGTGCCTATCTGAGGTACCCGTTGCTGAAATATCCCGCGAAATCCGGACGTTGCGCGACAATCTTGCCATCGGCGTCGTGCAGGATGCCGGTGGCGAGGAGATAGGAGCCGATCGCTTCCATCTTGGCCGGATTCATGATGCCGATGGCACCGTCTTGTCCGCGCAGATAGTGCCCCTCGATCAGTGTCTTCAACGAGGCATGGATCAACGCCGGATTGGTCAGGGCGTCCTTGTTGGCCGCGATCAGCAGCCTGGCGGCTTCCTCTGGATGATCGACCGCGAACTGATAGCCGCGCCGCGTTGCCTGGATGAAGGACGACGCCAGTTCTGGGTTTGCCTTGAGATACGCTTCGCTCGAAGAGATGAGCGTGGTGTGCTCGTCGGGGACGCCATAGTCGGCGTAGACGAAGCTGCGCTGCTTGACGCCTTTGAGTTCGGCTTCGACGCCCTCCCAGGTCGATACTTCGAGCGTGAAGTCGACCGAACCGTTGGCCAGCGCCTCGTAGGCGGAAGTGCCGAGCGTCACCGTCTCGAAATCGCCCTTGCCGCCATCATGTCGGATGATGGTCGAAATCAGCGCGTTCTCCCAGGCACTGCCAAAGCCGCCATAGGTCAGGCCATCCAGATCCTTCGGGCTTTTGATCGCGCTGCGCGCCGCATTGAACACCAGCCGACCTGTTTCGGACTGCACGACGGCATAGACGGCCTTCAAGTCGGCGCCGGCGGTCTTCTGGGTGAACAGGCTAATGGTGCCGTTGATGCCGAAATCGGCGACGCGGTTGGCAACAAGCGTGCCGGCGCTGGTGTCGCTGTAAGGCACAATATCGACCTCCAGACCGGCCTCGCGATAAAACCCCTTGTCGCGCGCGACGAACAGCCCGATGTGGTTGGTGTTGACCGTCCAGTCGAGGGCGACGGTCACCTTCCGCGTCGCCGCGAAGGAGCGGCTCGATCCGGTGATCAGCGGTACGCTGCCGGCAAGTGTGAGCAGCAGAGCTTGCCTGCGCGTCAAGTCAGTCATGATCATGTCCTTTGGATGGCGGGAGGTTGAGCAAAATATCGAGGATCTCGGCCTCGAGTGCCCCGGCCTGCCGTGTGGCAGCGCTGGTTGGATCGCGCGGGCGCGGCAGTGGCACCTTGATCTCGCGCACGACACGGGCCGGCCGCGCGGACAGCACATAGATGCGGTCGGATAGGAACACGGCTTCGCGTACATCATGGGTGATCAGCAACGCCGTCCAGCGATGATGCCGCCACATCTGTTCGAGCCAGCGCTGCATGGCCGCGCGGGTCAGTGCATCGAGCGCGCCGAACGGCTCGTCGAGCAGCAACATGTCGCGTTCCTGCACCACGGTACGCAGCAGCGCCGCGCGCTGGCGCATGCCGCCCGAAAGCTGCGCCGGGAAATGCCGCTCGAAGCCGGCAAGCCCGAACTCGGCAAACAGCGGCGCGACCCGCGTCTGCGCCGCCTTGCGGCTGACGCCTTGCACCTCGAGCCCAAGCGTCGTGTTGTCGAGGATGCGCCGCCACGGCATCAGCGCGTCGCGCTGCGGCATGAAGGCGAAATGCCTGCCATGATCGTCGAGCGGCGCGCCGTCGAAGAACATCCCACCCTCGCCATGCTCGGCGCCGGTCAGAAGCTGGAACAGCGTCGACTTGCCGGCACCCGAGGGCCCAAGGATGGAGACGAATTCGCCGGCATCCACGCGCAGCGAAATGTCGGCGAGCACTTCGAGCCCGCCAAAGGCCTTGCGCATGTGCCGCAATTCGAGCCGGCTCATGCTTGCGGGCCTTTTCCAGCGGCTCGTTCCCAGGGCATGGCAAGACGCTGCAGCAGCACCGTCAGCCCGAACAGGACGAGGGTGAGCGCTGCGCTGACGCCAACGGCGGCGAGCACCAGGTCGGGACGGAAATTGTTCTTGGCGTTGAGCATGTAGATGCCCAGCCCCTTGGCCGCGCCCGCATATTCGGCGAAGATGGCGCCGACGACGGCGTAGGTGATGGAAATCCTGAGGCCAGCGAAGAAATAAGGCAGCGCCGAAGGCAACCGTGCCAGCATGAAGACCCGCCAGCGCCCTGCTCCCATGGCGCGCAGCATCTGCCCGATCTCGACCTCGGTAGCCTCGTAGCCCTGCACCAGGGCCACCAGCATCGGGAAGAAGGTGACCAGCGCCACCAGCATGATCTTGGGCATCAGCCCGAAACCGAACCACAGCACCACCAATGGCGCGATGGCGACCAGCGGCAAGGTCTGGCTGACGATGAACACGGGAAACAGCGCGCGCCGCAAAGGCTGGAAGAAGTCGACCAGCATCGATAGCGCGAAGGCGGTACTGAGCGAACAGGCAAAACCGATCAGCGTGGCGCGGATGGTGGGAACGGCGTTGTCGAGCAGCGCGTCACGATTGAGCACCGCCTGTTCGAAGACGCGCGAGGGCGGCGGCAGAACCGTCGGCTTGATGCCGGAATGGTTTGCGTAGAGTTCCCACGCCACGAACACCAGACCGATCGATATCACGGCCGGCGCTGCCTGGGCGAAGAAGCCCGCGAGGTGACGCGGGTTGAATGACGATGAAACCACGAGAGGATGACCTTGACGGCGCTCGCGCGTCGGCGCGAGCGGTTCAGACGGCAGTGGGACTGTTGGCCGAAACCGTGACGTCGAGGGTTACGTGACCTGCGCCTGGCCCGAAGCGGCAGAAGGCTTCGTCGAGCGCCGAGAAGATCGCTCCGGCATCGCCGCGCAACTTGGTGCAGAAATTCTTGGAGCGATCGTAGACGCCGGACTGCTTCAGGAAATCGATGCAGCCATAAATCTCGTCCATGTGGTCGTCCGTGCCCATCACATAGAGCGAGAACTGCGCCGCCGCTGGCTGGCCGGTGGCGGGCGCACCGCGCACGGCGGCAATGGCGGCTTGCTTGCGCGGGCCGAGTGGCCCGGCAGGTCCGCCGAACGTGTCGGAGCGGCAGATCGGATCGTCCGGCTCACCTGGGCAGCCACGCGAAATGGTGGCCGACAGCACGCAATGCTTGCCGCTGCCGGACGCAGCCACGAAGAGGTCGCGCAGCGCCGGGAACAACACCTCTGGGGGGCCGACCAGCAGGGTCGAGATATCGTCGGTCTCGATCCTGAGCCTGTCGCGATACGGATCGAGCGCGCCGAGCGCGCCCAGGATGACGCCGACAAAATCGTCGGCCATGGGATATAGGGAAACCTGTGCGCCTGAAAACATCGCCCGCCTCGCTCCGCTGGTATTACCCAGATCAGCTTCTAGGGTCTGTGGGCTTGCCGCCCCCGTCTCAGCCCCGACCGTACGGAGCACCCCTGTGGATGGCGGCGTTAAAGCACCATTCGATCGGTTGGGAAAGCTATTTTTTCAGCAAGCTGCGACAAAAGCATTGCGCCAGCGTGGCGGCAATCGGGTGCCCGCCGGCTCGGAAATCTGTCTGGAACCTTCGCGATGCCGAGAGGTTGTCCCACCAGTCGCCAGACGCAATCGCAGGAAAAGTGCGAAGCGGTTTTCCTGCCGGAATGCGTCAAAACAAAAAGATAGAGCGGTCAGTTGCTTCCGTGAAGCCTGTGAACCGCTCCGGCGACGAATTCACAGAATGGAGACAAGCCATGCTCACGAAAATCCTCGCGGCTTCGGCCTTCACCATTGCCCTTGCAACATCCGCCATGGCGCAAAGCAATAGCGCGGCCGGCGCGGATGGGTCGGGCGGCAGCGGCAAGTCGGTCACCGTAGACCCAAGTACCCCGGCTTCGCCCAATACAATCGATCCGGGCGCAACCAACAGCATAACCATCATGCCGGGAGACATGAATTCCAACGCGGATCAGAATTGCCCGACCAATCCGCAGGGCGCGCAGACGGATGCCAATGGCAACGCGACTGCGCCGACCGTGAACGACAAGACCTGCGGTAAGTAGTTTCGCGGCATGGAAAGCGCGGACGCAAGTTCCGCGCTTTCCATGCGCATTGGTTTTAGTATCCGTCACGACCGGCCGGCGGCTCGCGCCGATTCGAACTGTCAACCACCGGACGACGTTGACAGCCGCGATTGATATGGTCTTGCGGCAATCGGTGGGCGCTTATACCTGCCAACTGCCAAAAAACTCATGAAACTGCCTTTTCGCGGACCGGCAGCTTCCAGCCTGGCCTGACGAAATGGCAGGTGTAGCCATTGGGATATCTCTCCAGATAATCCTGGTGCTCCGGCTCGGCCTCCCAGAACGCTCCGGCCGGCGCGAGTTCGGTGACGACCTTGCCGGGCCACAGGCCGGAGGCATCGACATCGGCGATGGTGTCCTCCGCCACGCGCTTCTGCTCCTCGCTGGTGTAGTAGATGGCCGAGCGATAGCTCATGCCGACATCGTTGCCCTGGCGGTTGCGCGTCGTCGGATCGTGGATCTGGAAGAAGAATTCCAGAAGCTGGCGGAAGCTGATTTTCGCCGGATCGAACGTGATCTCGATGGCTTCGGCATGCGTGCCATGATTGCGATAGGTGGCATTAGGCACGTCGCCGCCGCTGTAGCCGACACGCGTGGCGAGGACGCCCGGGAAGCGCCGGATCAGATCCTGCATACCCCAGAAGCAGCCACCGGCAAGCACTGCACGTTCGCTCGAAGTCGCCATGTAAGGTCTCCTCAAAAGGCAATCCCGGGGAAACTGTAGCGGCTTTCAATCGGGAATTGCGCGACAACAAATTCGGATATTCCCGTAAATGGGCATTGTCGCCTGCTTCGTCCAGAGCGGCCATTCGGTTGCACCCGTGAAAGACGCCTCAAAGGGAATGGGTTGCATGACGCCGCTCAGATGCGCGGATGCCTGGTCCGGCTGCTGGCGGCAACCGGCAGATATCGCGTACCAGGCGGAATGGCGGCAAAACTGATCGCCACCGGCGGCGCCGCGCGCGACCAGTTGAAAAGAACGGTCTTGACCGGGATGTTGCCCAACCATGCCCGCAGCCATGACGGCACGCCGGGACCCCGCCAAACCATCAGCATGCCATGGTCGCGCAACCGCTGCCTCGAGATCCAGGGTGCGAACCGCATATCGAGGTCGGTGAAGATCGACGGCTTGTCATAGGCACTGAGGCCCGCCAGCATGGCGAGATTGGTGTCGCCACCGACGATGTCGAGCCGGCCAGGCGCCGCCGCGTGCCAGATTGCCTCTGCCTCGTCCGAGATCGGCTGCGCCGGCCAGCAGACGGCGTCCATGCGTCCGCGCACATTGCAGTTCGTCCAGCGGATGGCCGCATAGGCGCCCGACATGGTGACGATGCAGATGAACGCGCAGACCGCCAGCCTTCGCATCTCAAGGGCACTGAGCCGGTGGCCGAGGAAGGCGAGCACCACCACGCCGACAAGATTGTACATCGGCGCGCCCCAGGCTTCGCCGGCGCCGGTGAACAATGAGGCGACCATGATCAGCGTCGCCGGGCCAAGCCCCATCCACGTGAGATAGACCAGCGTAGCGCGCTCGACGGGCTCTTGCGGAGCAGGCGTGCGCCGCAGCAGCCCTGATATCGCCAGCACTAGGAGCAAGCCGCAGAACCCGGCCAGTTGGACACCGATATAGTAGAGGCGCGCACGGTGTTCGCTCACCCAAGCGTCGCGGTCGGCGAAATAGGTTAGCGGCAGGAAATCCATGCGGTAGAGTGCGACGGCCAGCGGCGCGGCGACCGCGAGAAAAACGGCCAGGCCAAGCCATGGCCAGGGTGTCGCCAGCCGGCTCCGCGCGCGCGGCTCGTAGAGCAGCCAGAGGCCGCCGAAGGCAAGCAGCAGGCCGGTGGAGAACTTGGCGTAGAGCCCGATGCCCGACACCAGTCCGAGCGCCAGCCACCAGCCTGGCCCACCGCCGCGGCCGGCGCGCCACAACAGCCAGCAGATCGCGGCCCAGAACGGCATCTGCGCATAGTCGTGATTGAATTGCGGGGTTGGCCAGCCGAAGAAATAGATCGATGGCATCAAAAGCACGGCAGCCAGCGCGCGGCGTTGTCCGAGCATGTCGCGGGCCAGCAGATAGACCAGGACGAAGGTGGCCGAGATCGTCAGTTGGGAGAGCAGATATTGCGGCCAGCGGAACGATCCGGTCAGAAGATGGCTGGTCTCGAGCAGCCAGCCGGGGAGCTGCGGATGCTTGTAGGTCAAAAGCACCCACTCGCGGCCCCACATGAAACCTTCCACGACATCGCCGGGCGGCGCGGGATCGATGAGTGCTGGCACCACAGTCCAGCACAGGATCTGCATCAGGCACAAAAGCGCCAGCAGATACCAGGGGTGCCGAAGCAGGGCGGACCAGACGGACGACGAATCCAGCCCAACGGCAGGCAGCCCTGCCGGCACCCAACGATCGATGGAGTCGTCAATTCCCGCCATGCGGCGCTTAGACCACATCGCCTGGTTTGCCGAACAGCCCCAACATCAAAGCTTACCAAAAAGTATACTTGCAGGTCATTGCAAGGCCAAGATTGAGCGGGAATTTCGGCCTCTCACTGCCCTTACTGGGCAGAACAGCCCGCACGCTGATTCCACTTGAACATCCCGGATACTCGATGCGTCACCAGCATGCCGTCATCCACCACCGCGCGCTCGACTTCTGGCTGGCGCGCGCGGCGGTTCTCGTCATCATCTGCCTGCAGCTTCTGGTGATCAACGATCTTTCGTTCGGCCCCCGCTGGCTGGCGCCTACGCTGGAGGCAGCCCTGCTCGTACCCCTGTCCGTGGCCACCGCCTGGACGCAGGCCGCCACCCAGAAAGCGGTCGAGGAGGAGCACTGGTATCTGGTTGGCCGGTTTCGCGTCATGATCCGCAGGACGGCTCTGGTGATGACCGGCGTCGTCAGCGTCATGAACTGCGGCTCCCTGGTGTTCCTGGTGCGTGCCTTGCTGGCCGGCCACGCCGGCTCCAGCGGTCAGACGCTGCTGGTCGACGCGCTCAACATCTGGATAACCAACGTCATCGTCTTCGCCTTGTGGTTCTGGAGCACCGACCGCGGCGGGCCGCCGACCTGCGGCCTCGTCACACGCGCCCATGCCGATTTCCTGTTTCCGCAAATGACCTTGAGCGACCGCGAAATCCGCGACTGGCTGCCGGGCTTCGTCGACTATTTCTTCCTCGCCTTCACCAATGCGACGGCGTTTTCGCCGACCGACACGTTGCCGCTCTCCCAACGCGCCAAGCTGCTCATGATGGGCGAGGCCATGATCTCACTGCTGACGATCGCGCTTGTCGCGGCTCGAGCCGTCAACATTCTGGCCTGAGGCATGTCACGCAAGCCCGCCGGGCACCGGGAGAACGTCAGGCATGAAGATGAAGACTGAGCGCGCGTCGCCTCGTTCCATTCAAACGCGCCTTGGGCCACCTCAGAAGCCACAAACGCAAAAAAGCCCGCCCCGGCGCGAGCCAAGGCGGGCTTTGGCTCGACCGAGCCGCAGATTCTCAACGCCAGGCAAGGCCCAGAATCATTCCTCCCCAGCTGGCCTGAACTTCCGCACGATCACCTCGAACAATATATCCGAGAGCATGTCCAGTTGGTTGATGGCGACATCGATGTCCTTGGGCAGCACCGAAAGCACGATCTTCAGATATTGGTCCGGCTTGTCGGCCCGCACCTCGGCGAGGACGCCGGCGCCGTGGGCGCGAAAATCGGCGCGCACGGCGGCGAGGAAATCATCGCCCAGTGTCTTCTTCATCCGCTTCGGGCGAGGTCTCTTCGCGGCTGCCGGGCTGGCGGGTTTGCGCCTCGCCGACCTTACCTTGGCGCGCGACGGCTCGGCATCGGTTTCGTCGGCCATCGGCTTACCCCAGGGCATCGCCGGCCGCCGCCTTCGGCGACGCCGATCTGGTTTGCCGGACCGCCTTCTTCGAGCGAGCGGACTTCTTCCCGGCCCGCTTGGCGCGCTTCGGCCTTCCGGCAGGTTTTGCAGCGCTTGATGGTTTTGCAGCATTGGCCCGCGCCTTGAGCCTGGCTATGACAAGACCGACAGCGCGGCTGTCGATGCCTGCCAGCGGAAAGTTGAACCCGCCGGCCTCGTCCCGCACCATGCCGATCAGCACGCCGGGCGCCACTTGCTCGACACGGCCGAGCCGCGCCTGCGGTCCCGCGCCCTCGAATTCGCCGATGGCGCTGACGACCTCAAGGCCGTCATCGCCGGTGATGATGGTGGCGTAGCGTGCCATGGGATTGTCTCTTGAAGGTTCGCAAAATAGGGTTCAGTCACAAAGGCTGCGTCGCCATGGCCAAGTGCAAAGCCCGGATAGAAAGCACCAATTGCCTCGATACCATCCTATCAGCGTGACCCCGGAAATAGATTGCGTCCAAAGCGACCTGCGCGAATTGCGCTGGACAGATGACACGGTCGTCGCGGACTTCACAATCCCCGGCGACGAACACAATGTCTTGCGTGTGCTGTTCGCCAATCATTCGGTGATCATCCGCATTCTCGATGAAATGCCCCTGAATACCGAGAATGAGGGCGCGCCCAAGGAAGGTCTCGTTCCCCACCACTTCGCATATCGGGTCGAAGGAGCTACCTTTGAGAAGACACAGTCGGAGACGTGGAAGTTCACGCAGCACCCGGCGACACACTATCGCTTCTTGACCGGCTGGACATGCCTTGATGTCTTGTCGGCCAAGGAACCGGTTTTTCAGGTCGTCAAGCGAATCCCGATCTTAACCTTCGACTGACGACCGGGACGTCTCGAAGTACGGAAAATAGCAGGCCAAAAAAACCCGCCTTGGTGGCGGGTCGTTGGCGCAAATCAGCACCATGGACGAATATGTAGCATGGCTGCCCTCACCGGGTCAACGCGTTTCTAGGAAAAAATTCACATTCGACCGAAAGAGCATGACGCCGGCCCTGACATCCACCCGGCTTTTCATCAGCCGGTTCCTGTGAAATCATCAGCGCCAGCTCATGGAATGATTCCCGTCGCACGGCCTTGTGGAGAGGACGATGGACAGACCAGCCATGGCATCCGTCTTCAGGATGCGGCACGCTCCGGCTACGGTTTCCGGTGTGCGCAGCACTGGCCAGGGCCAGGCGGATCCGATCATCCGGGTGCACTCGCTTGGCGAAGCGATCCGCTTCGTCGCCCACGCTTACCCCAACTACGACATCGGCACCGTTGCCATAGACTGCGGCGACCCTTCGATCCCGCGCCTCGGCAGCCTGGAGGTCAGGGCGCTGTGGCGCGAATATGGCGAGCGCCTGACGCAGGAGTAGACGCTTCCGGCCGACCGGCGTCCTGGGATCGGAAACGCCGCTGACGCGTTTCCACTGCGATCAATGGAGGGAGCAATCCATGAATGTCGCCAACCTGCAACTCGAAGGCCTGCTGATGGCCGTCGCCTCGATCAACCATGTCCTGGTCAAAAAGGGGGTGCTCACATCGGAGGAGATCGATATCGCCCTGCGCAAGGCCGAGGCCTCGGAAACCGGCGAGGAGCGGTCCGGAGGCATGTCGGCGTCGAGCCGCGACGCCGTCAATTTTCCGATCCGGCTACTGGAACTCGCCAACCAGTGCCAGCCGGAGGCGGACATGCCGTCCTTTTCGAAGCTGGCCCGCATGGTCGGCCAGATGAAGGAGCCTTATAACGATCAGATGTAAGGCCCTCCTTACGCCCTGCCCCGGCGAGCGTCATGCCCTGCCCCGGGCGGGCCTACGCCCTGCCCGGCCATCCCAGGTTCAGCGCCAGAATCCTTCCCGGTCCGTGGACCGCCGCGAACAGCAGTCCGGCCAGGAACGAGAAATGGTCGACGAAGAAGCCGAACTCGGCCTGGTTGCCGGTCCAATGGCTGGGTCCGTGGAAGGCAAAGGCCAGGAACAGCACATAGACGGCGGCGACCAGGGCGGCCTGCGAAAAGAAGGCGCCGCTGAGCAAACACAGCACCAGCGCCACCTCCAGGATCGCCGCGCACCAGGCGAGGAAGAGCGGGAACGGGAAACCGGCGGCCGCGATATAGCCTGCCGTGGCCTCCATGCCCATGAACTTGAAGGTCACCGCCATCAGGAAGACGGCGGCGAAGATCACGCGGGCAACGAGAAGGGCCGCGGTCTGCCACGGCGATTCTGCGATTTGAGACATGGTTGTATTCCTCCAGTTTCATCAGCCCCAAGGACGCGCCGCCGAGCGCGGATCCGACATCTGCCAGTGATTTTTCATGGCCAGCGATTTTTCATGGACCCGCGATTTTCCTCCCGGTTTGCCGGCCGCCGCGACACGCGCCAGGCGTTCACGAACGATTAACGATGCTGAAACTTGTCCGTAACCAGCAACGTGATATCGTTAGCCGGGGCTAATGCACGGCGTGTCCTGTGCAGTAATTTTGGGCGGGTTGAGTTTGGGCGCAAGTATCAGCTTGGGGACGAAGTCCTATCTGGTCAGGTCACCGGTTCTGGAGTGCGATGGCTGCGGCGGCACCGGACAGGTTTTCCAGTGCCCGCGCTGGACGAGTTCCAACGGCCTTTGCTGTCCCGCCGGCACGCATTACCGCGGCTGCACCGGCGCCAGCGCGCCCTGCGCCGAATGCGGCGCGACCGACAGCCACAGCGCCGACCCGGCCCCTCCATCGGCCTGAACCGGGCCGGCGGTAAGGGCTGGCGGTCACCGCCACCCGCCATGGAACCAGCATGGCCGATCCGTGTTATGTCTGACCGCGACATCTAGGCTAGGCGTCCGCGCGACCATGCGGCTTACAGAAAGTGAGGCCCGACATGCCCGACGACAAATCGAAGACCAAACAGGACCGCAAGCTGGTCTCGAGCGAGGAGACTTACGAGGTCGCCGACTTCGCGCGCAAATACGGCATTCCGCAGAGCGAGGCCCAGACCATCATCAAGCGCTACGGTCCTTCCCGCAAGAAGCTCGACAACCACATGGCCGCGCGCGGATAGAAAGGGCCGCGAGGCGGCAACCATTTCGCCGGCGTCGCGTTGGGGATGCCGTGGGCCGCGTCAACGGGGCCCGGCGGTAAGCTGAACAGGATGTCGTTTTCCCGGGTCCTCATCCTGGCCAACGAAATGGCGGACGAACATCTGTCGGCTCGTGGCATGCCAAACTGACAAAGCCATGCAGGCGAAAACGGAGGGCGCAACCATGTCCGAGACAACACGCAGGACCGGTAGCTGCCTGTGCGGCGGCGTGCAGTTCGTCGTCACCGGCCAGCCGTCGCGGGTTGGTCTTTGCCACTGCAAGGACTGCCGCAAGGCGGGCGGTTCGGTCTATTCGGCCTTTGCCATCTGGCCGCGCGATGCCTTCGAGACATCGGGCGAAGTGGCCAGCTACGGCACACGCAGCTTTTGCCCGACCTGCGGCAGCCGCCTCGCCTGGGTCGACGACAACGAGGCCGAGGTGATGCTCGGCAGCCTCGACGTCGCACCGACGGACCTGGCACCGCAATATGAATTGTGGACCGGCCGGCGCGAACCCTGGCTGCATGCCTTGCCCGACGCCGAGCAGTTCGAGCATGACCGGCCACAGGCGCAGGGCGCGGATTTGCCCGTGCCCAGGCAGTTGTCGGACGCCGCCGCGCGCGACTGAAAGCAGATTGAAAATTGATCGTTCGGGCTTGGAACCCTGCCCTGGCGGCGACGTTATCCGCCGCTTCCTCTGTGCATGGTCCTGCCCGGGTCTTGGCCGACATGCACGATTCATGGAGACGACCGTTGAACGACAAGATGTTTCCCCGACCGATCCGCTTGAAGTTCTTCCACGGGCGGGAGCGCGTGGTGCGCAGCGCCTGGGAGGGGCTGGAATGCCTCGGTGATTGGCCGGCCGGCCGAGGCCGGCGTTACAGGGCGGCACTGCGCAGCTGCCGCGATGCGCTGGATGGCTGGGCGCCGCCGGAAAAGGCGATGCGGGCGATGATCGACGCCGCGCGCGAGGCGCGCATCCTCCAATAGCGGGAAAAACAATGGCCGATTTGATGCTGTCGACACCGCTGCGAGTCAAGCCGCATGGCTCGGACACGATCCGTGAGGTGGCCACGCTTCAAGACGCCAGTGAAATCCTGATCGACTGGCCACAGGCCAAGCGCGGCCCTTTCTACCAGGCCGCGCGCGAAAAGATCGAGTCGGCGCTGGAGAACGATGAAAGCGCGGCGCAGGCGCAGGAGGACTTCACCGCGCTGTGCGAGCACGCCGGCCTTCTGGTCAGGTAAGTCAAGCAAGCCCACAAAAAGCAGGCGTACTCGCCTGCTTCGCAGAACTGGGTTCGATCCCAGCTTCGATCATTGTGTGGGCAGATCACCGTCCACGATCGGGTGGGAACTCTCGAAGCCGACGCTCTTCGGCGCCATCAGCATCAGGACGATCACGGCGGCAATAGAGACAAGCAACGTAGCGATCCTGGCAATATCTTTCACATTCTCATCCTTCCCGGATCCGGTTTTGCCATAGAAACGTCTCCTGATCTGCGAGGTTCCGCTGCCGCGATGGCAATGTTGCCTGACAAGCTCTACTGCTTCGGGGGCTGGGGCGGCACTTCGCCCGGCTTGATTATCGGCGTCTTGCCTTCGTCGGGCGCCGGCGCGGCCATGCCCTGATCGCCAGTGGCCGGCGGCTTCAACACGCCGCCGCAATCGTTGAGCTTTTCGCTCAGGCCGCCGCCGCCGGGCTGCTGCTTGCCGCCCTGATCCGTTTGTGCCCGGCACTTGTCGGCCTGCTGGTCCGGCGCCTGCTGAGCCGTCTGTGCCATAGCCGGCACCGCCAGGGCCAGCATCGCGGCGCATGACGCAATGGCGAGGGGTTTCATCTCGGCCTCCTTCGTTGAATGGCCGCCCGCGGCGGCCTTTCCCTTCATGGGGACAACGCCCGTCGGCCCAAAAGGTTGGCCCCAAGGGTTGGCCCCAAGGGTTGGCTCCAAGGGTTGGCTCCAAGGGTTGGCTCCAAGGGTTGGCCCCAGGGGTTGGCGAAGAGAGGCCTGTTCGCGGGAGCGGCCGTTGGAGCCGGTGCGGCTTTCTTGTCGCCCTCTTCCGAAAGCTCTGCCTGGGTTCGAGCCGGTGCAGAAGCCCTACCACGATCAGCACGATCAGCGTGGCGCCCGGCTCAGCCGGGACCACTTGTCGGCGGCGCAAATAGCCGTCGCTTGCGCAAAAGGCGCTGCAACCAACCCCGTTCTCCAACCGTTGCCTGTGCCGGAGGCCGGCCATGTTCGAGCATTTCCAAGCCATGGACGTCGACATCGGGGACGCCGACATCTTCGTGCGCAGCGCGGGTGGCGGACCGGCGGTGCTTTTGTTGCACGGCTTTCCGCAAACCCATCTGATGTGGCGCGATATTGCGCCGGTGCTCGCCGAGCGTTTCACCGTCATATGCGCCGACCTGCGCGGCTATGGCCGCAGCGCCTGCCCGGCATCGAGCGCCGATCATGCGCCCTATGCCAAGCGGGCCATGGCGTCCGACATGGTGGCGATGATGGCGGAACTCGGCTTTACCTCCTTCATGGTCGCCGGCCATGACCGCGGCGGGCGTGTCGCCTACCGCCTGGCGCTCGATCATCCAGATCGTATCGAGAAACTCGCCGTGCTCGACATCGTGCCCACGGCCGACGCCTGGGACCGGGCCGATGCCCGGCTGGCCCTCGGCTACTGGCCGTGGTCGTTGCTGGCGCAGCCCGAGCCCTTGCCGGAAAAGATGCTGGCGGGCGCCGCCGATGCCATCATCGACAATGCGCTGGGCGGCTGGGGTTCGTCGCCCGATGTCTTTCCCGCCGGCATCCGCCAAGCCTATATCGATGCCTTGCGCGATCCCGCCCATATCCACGCGATCTGCGAGGAATACCGGGCGGCGGCAACGCTCGACCGTGAACACGACCGGGCGGACAAGGCCGCCGGCCGACGCATCGCCTGCCCGGTTCTGGCCTTGTGGAGCGGGCAAGGCGCGCTCGCCGAATGGTATGCCGGCGAAGGCGGACCGCTGGCGCTATGGCGGAACTGGGCTGACGACGTGCGTGGCCACGCGATGTCAGGCGGACATTTCTTTCCCGAAGAAGCGCCCGGGCAAACGGCTGCCGCGCTGATCGATTTCTTCGGCAAGGTCAAGGCGGGGGCCGGTTAGCCACCGCCACGGCCACCTCGGATCAGCCGGCTGATTCCTCCGATGTAGACTCGCCGTCGGGTTCACCAGGCCGGAAAGGATCGGCTCTTCGCGGACACTCCTCGAAACCATGGTCTCGGCCGCCGCAGAAGGAACAGCACATCGCCTCACGGCCCTCGTTTCCGGGCCGCCATTGCGGTGTTTCGTAAGGCTTCCTGCCGTCCATGCCCAGCAATGCGCGACGCCCGATTTGGTTGCGCGGCCGCCGGCGCCGCGCCCGAAGGCGCACGCCGCACGGCCTGTCGCGGAACCAACGGACACGATGCGGGTTGTGTGCGACAATGGATGCGGTCATTCCAGCGCGAATCCGGACCGGCCGCGCGCGCAATCGTGTCAAACCAAAGAGAACCTCCATGTCCGCTCGTATTCCGACCCTGTTGACGGCCATGGGCGTCGTGCTCGCGGCGACCGGTCTGGCCGATGCCCGGCCCGACAGCCGCTCCATGAACTGCGGCGAGATCCGGGCCATGATCCAGAGCCACCGTGCCGTGGTGCTGACCACCGGCGCCAACACCTATGACCGCTATGTCAGGCAGTTCGGCAACGAGTGCGACTGGCCTGAAGTGCCGATGTCGGCCTATGTCCCGTCCCGCGACGGCGACTGCCCGGTCTATCGCTGCGAAGAGCCGGTCAACAATTTCCCGAATTGACCGCAAGCTGCCTGGGCGCCATAACGTCCTGCTTCTCCCGCTTCGTCTAATGGTAGGACAGCGCCCTTTGAAGGCGTGAATCGTGGTTCGAGCCCATGAGCGGGAACCAAGCAGATGATCTCAATCAACCTAGCGTGAACGGAATCTGGTCGGGTCGCTCCCGATCCTCTCCCATCAATTCGGACACAATCCGGGACAGGTAAGAACCGGCCGTGATCCTGCCGGGCAGGAGGAAGGTGGCTTCCGCCCAGGACCTCGCTCGCGATTGACGGCAAGTTAACGTTACGTTAACTTTAAATTCGCCGATACTAAAATAGGAGATCCTGATGAAGATCGCCTTTGTTTGCCTGGCGCTAGTCCTCGCCGGGTCGAGTGTCGCTGCGGCGCATGGAAAAAAGGCAAGAGTCACCGCTGACAAGGCATGTGCTCGTCTGTCGATCAAGGCGGCAGTGGCGGCAAAATTGGACTGCACCGCAACGGGAACCGCCACATCAACCCAGACTGACGCAACGCATGCTAAGCCGCGTCTTGGCTACGACAACGGTTGGACGATATCCTCGTTTGGCCTTTAACGTTCCCAACATTTCCTCTACCCAAAAGGCCCGGACCGAAGCGCTGGGCCTTTGTAGAACGTGAGTGGCGCTGTCAGATCTCGTCCTTGACTCTTCCCAGCCCCCTGGCTTCTCGACAAATCAGACCTACTGATTGAGGGTCGACCGCTTCCATGAGCGGGAACCAAGTTGTTTCGATTGCAAACGTTAAACGCAGCCGAATGCCCGGAACCTGCAATCGGTCTAGCCATCGCGAGCGCTCGGTCCTGATCAGCATGAAACCTCGCGGCCTATTGCGCGTTCATTCTGCCAACAGGAGAATTCCATGGACCCGGCAACCGCGGCGGTGATGATTATGCTTTCATGCAGCGCATCGCTCTGTCGGCCCACGGAGTCGCGCCCGGCCGTCTACCCATCGATGGAAGAATGCCAGGCGGCACTTGAAGTCAGATTGGCACCGTGGCCGAACGGCGAAATGATCGGTCGATGCAAGCAGATCGACCAGACGGCGACCGGCTCGATTCCACCGGAAGGCTACGCCGCGGTTCAAGTCACGCGCGGAGTCGGCAGCGATGCGGTCACCACCAACTACTTCGTTCCGAGAGCCAGCAACTAGAAGCCCGGCAGCAACTACAAGCCCGGATGCCGAAGCCGCCGCGGCGTCGACAAGGTCGCCAGCTGGCGAACCAGCCAGACATCGACGGGCTCTCGGGTTTGGCCCGACCCTCCTGAAACCATTTCAGGGACCCGGCGTTAACGGCCGGCATGGCCAGACACAGGAGACATTCCCATGACCGTCAATTGCCGCATATCCATCGACAACCGGCCTGACGCGACCAACGCCACTTTCCAGGCTGTGCCGCGCATTGGCGAGACGGTTTCCCTGTCGGTCGACGGAAGCCCGCAGGATCTCAGGGTCTCGCGTGTCGTGCATGTTCCCAACGGCGGACTGGAAGGCGCCGCGATCATCGTCGAAGTGACGACCAACATCCTCTAGACATTGTTTCGCCGCGAGATGCCCGGAGAGTTCACGCTACAGTGATCGGCGCGATGAAACCTCGCGCGGCCAAACGCGTTCCATGCCTGCAACAGGGTCCAGGTTCCAATGCAAACCGCGTGGTTCTCCAAGCCCGTCGTGGTTTCGGTCGGCGTTACCGGAGCCACCCGCAACCTGTCCAACACACAACAGGCCATCGAATTGCTGACGACACATTGGCGCGATGCCGGCAGCCTGAAACATCAGTCCGCGCTGCGCGCCTGCCGCCGGGCAACGAGCGGCGACGTGCCCCCCGACATCGCCAGGGAGGCTTTTGTCGAGGCCGCGCGCGAGGCGCATATCCTGGTCGAGTAGGTCGAGCTGATACGATTTTGGGCACGGATTTGGGCGGCGTTCCAGACCGGCAGATTTATCCTAGATGCCGAAACCCGGCGAAACGTCGTCGGCCTCACTGCCGGCGTGCGCCACGATGATGGATGCCAAGGGCGCGCTCAGCCGCCATTTGAGATGGCCGGGCGACCGCTCCAGAATGGCGGAGCCGCCTAGCGACTGCGGCGCCACGCGCTGCAGCACGACGGTGCCGAACCCCTTGCGCGTGGTCTGGTCCCGCCGGTCGCCGGGATGCGGCGTCGACGTCTCCTCCCAGGTCAACTGGAATTCACGCTCGCCCGCTGAGCCGGGGTCTTGCGCCCCGGAGTCGATTGTCCAGGTGATCTCCACCCGGCCGCCTTCGCTGCCCAGCGCGCCATATTTGGACGAGTTCGTGCCCAGTTCGTGGAAGGCCATGCCAAGGTTCTGCACCGCATTCGACTGCAGCGTCAGGACCGGGCCGGAAAGCAGGATCTGCTCCTCGCGGCCAAAAGGCTTGAGATGTTCCTGGATCAGGTCGAACAGACTCGCGCCCGCCCATTCCGAGGTGACGAGCAGATCGTGCGAGCGCGACAGCGCCATGATACGGGCGCGGATCAGTTCCTCGAACTCATGCGGATCGCTCGAACGTTTGCTGGTCTCCCGGACCATCGACAGGATGACCGCGAACTGGTTCTTGACGCGATGGTTGACCTCGCGCATCAGCAGCCTGATGCGGCGCTCGCTCTCCTTCGCGGTGGAAATATCGCGGGCGATTTGCGAGGCGCCGACGATCTCGCCATTGCTGTTCTTGATCGGCGAAATCGTCAGCGAGACGGAAATCGGCACGCCATCCTTGCGCCTGCGCGTCGTCTCAAAGCTCGCCACGCGGTCGCCGCTGCGAATCTTGCTGATGATCTCGATCTCCTCGTTCTTGAGGTGATCGGGGATCAGCATCAGGATGGATTGGCCGATCGCCTCCTCGGCGGTGTAGCCGAACATGCGTTCCGCCGCCTGGTTCCAGCTTTGGATGATGCTGTTCAGGTCCTTGCTGATGATGGCATCGAAGGAGGAATCGACAATTGCCGCGAGCCTGGCGTCGGCAGTCGCCCCCTGTCTGTCGCTGCCGTCAATGTCGTTCATCGCCATCCGCAATTGCATCTTCTCCCAATCAGATAAGGCGCAAACCGGTCAAGGCAATCGCAGGCGCGAGAATGGACAACTTTATCCCGTTTCACTCCGCCTGTTCCGGCGGCGCCTTGCCGTCGCCACTGGGCATGAGCACGCCGAACTCCTGCGACTTGGCGCCCATCTCCGCCGTCAGGAAGCCGTCGGAGGCAAGACCACGGCGCAGCAACTCGCGCACCGCCGCCGAACGGCTGGGCATCCGCTTGTCGAAACGCCAATTTTCCAGCGCTGCCAGTTCATCCTGGGTCAACATGACCTGCAATCGTTCCGGGCGTTCCAGTTCCATGTGCGCCTCCCCGCGCGAGATTTGCCGAGTTAGTAACTATCTCATTCCACTTACAGTTAGGAATTCCCTCATCGTACGTCAAGTGTGGGCAATGAGCGAATGCAGCGTTGTATCAACGATGAGGATCGAGCGCAGGTTGCGTATTCGCATAACTCTACTAACTACCTGATTTTGTTTACGGATTTTTCAGTTTTAACTTGCCAGGCCCCGATATCGGGCGCATCTTGCAGACTTGAGGAAACCAACTCGCTTTGGGAGGTTTCGATGCGATACGACTATTCCACCATGCTGCGTGAAGACGTCTATTCGACCGTCTGCACCGCATTCAAGACAGTGGGCATCATCAACGTGTCTGTGGTGGCGGAAAGGATCAGGATCAGGAATCTGGCAGAGAATGTCGCCCTCGAGGACATTGAGCATCTGGTCCTGCAGGCTGCCCAATTGATTGGAGCGGCAATCGAATTCGATGCTTGGTCCAATGGACTAGCTTGGCCTGGAAACGATGGCGTCGAGAATGGCAAGGAGAGTGCCAACCTCCCGCCCGATCTTGGTCGATCGGCCTCGATGCAATAGCCAAAGCCG
Source organism: Mesorhizobium sp. B2-1-8 (assembly GCF_006442545.2). Lineage (NCBI taxonomy): Bacteria > Pseudomonadati > Pseudomonadota > Alphaproteobacteria > Hyphomicrobiales > Phyllobacteriaceae > Mesorhizobium > Mesorhizobium sp. B2-1-8. The sequence goes on along the minus strand of NZ_CP083952.1, from coordinate 2,925,166 downwards.
CCCTCCTCCCGCGACGTCGCTTCAAATATGTGAGCACGGTGCGCTTATAGTCAGACTTGGCCGAGCGGTCCCGGCGTGACCGCGACGCCGCCGATGAGCTGATGGCGAAGCCGGCGCGTAAAGCGTCATGCCCGATGCTATCCGTCGAGACCGCGCCGAACACCCTGTGGGAATTGAGCGAGCGCCTTATATGATCCTGGTCATCTCCTTCCTTCCCTCTCGGAGCTTCACCCATGACCCTCAACACACGCAAGCTCGGCAGCCAGGGGCTGCAAGTCTCGGCCATTGGTCTCGGCTGCATGGGCATGAGCCAGTCCTACGGCCCGGCTGACGAAGCCGAATCCATCGCCACGCTGCATCGCGCCATCGAACTCGGCTGCACGTTCCTCGACACCGCCGAGGTCTATGGCCCGTACACCAACGAGGCCCTGCTCGGCCGGGCGTTGAAGGGCAAGCGCGACAAGGTGACCCTCGCCACCAAGTTCGGCTTCCTCATCGAAAATGGTAAACAGGTGGGGGTCGATAGCCGGCCCGGGCATATTCGCGAGGTCGTGGAAGCCTCGCTCGGCCGTCTCGCCACCGATCATATCGACCTGCTCTACCAGCACCGCGTCGACCCCGCGGTGCCGCTGGAGGATGTCGCGGGCGCTGTCGGCGAGCTGGTCGACCAAGGCAAGGTGCGGTTCTTCGGCCTGTCGGAGGCAGGTGCCGCCAACATCCGCCGGGCGCACGCCGTGCATCCGGTGTCGGCGTTGCAGAGCGAATATTCGCTCTGGGAGCGCAATCTGGAGCCGGAGATCATCCCGCTGCTCGGGCAACTCGGCATTGGCCTGGTGCCGTTCTCGCCACTCGGCCGCGGTTTTCTCACCGGCGAGGTCAAGCGCGCGGAGGACTACGCCGAGGGCGACTACCGCCGCAACGACCCGCGCTACCAGGGCGAAAACTACGACGCCAATGTCGACGCGGCGGCCAAGGTGCGCGATATCGCCACGGCCCGCGGCGTCAAGCCCGGCCAAGTCGCGCTGGCCTGGCTGCTGGAGAAGGGCAACGGCTTTGGCGTCGACATCGTGCCCATCCCTGGCACCAAGCGGATCAGATATTTGGAGGAAAACGTCGCCGCCGCGTCATTGAAACTCGACGCCGCCGAAATGGCCGCGCTCGACGATGCCCTGGCGCCGGGAAAAATCTCCGGCCCGCGCTACACCGAGCGCGGCATGGCGATGGTCGATCGGTAGGCGCTCGGAGCGCAAAGATCCGAACACCGGGATCATCCTGGCTTGTATCTCGATCGGCGAAGACTTCAGACTGTGCGCATCGCATGCCTCGCCAGCGCGTGCTCGATCAGCGCGTCGATGACCTCGCTGTAGCCGATGCCGTTCGCCGCCAGCGCCTTGGCGTACATCGAGATGTCGGTGAAGCCGGGCAGCGTATTGACCTCGTTGATCAGCAGGGAGCCGTCGGCGCGCAGGAAGAAGTCGACGCGCGCCATCGCCTCGCAGCCCAGCGCCTTGAAGGCTTGCCCCGCCATGTCCCGCGCTCTGTCGGCGATCGCGGCGGGGACGTCGGCGGGCACTTTGACCACCGCGCCGTCCGCATCGAGATATTTGGCCTCATAGGTGTAGAAGCCATGCTTGCCGGCCGGGATGATCTCCCCGGGCAGCGAAACCGTCAGCGAGCCATCGGCCCGTTGCAACACCGAGCACTCGATCTCGCGGCCCTCGACGAACTCCTCGATCAGCACCTTGCCGTCAAAGCGGAAAGCCGTTTCGACGGCCTCTGTGAAGCCATCCCTGTCGTCCACCTTGCTCACTCCGAAGGACGAGCCCTGGCGCGCCGGCTTGGCGAAGAAAGGCAGCCCAAGCGCCCCGGCGATTTCCTGGAACGAACCGACATCGCCTCTAAGCGCGGTGACCGAGCGGGCGACGGCAAGGCCGGCCTCGCGCAGCAGTCGCTTGGCGACGTCCTTGTCCATGGCGGCGGCCGAGGCGAGGATGCCGCAGCCGACATAGGCGACATCGGCAACCTCGGCATAGCCCTGCACCGAGCCGTCCTCGCCGAACGGACCGTGCAGCACGGGAAAGACGACATCGACCGGCGTCAGGTCGGTTGCCTCGTGCGACGCTGAGATCAGCCGGCCCTTGCCGCCGGGCAGCAGGGCGACCTCCACGCCGTCCTCCGACACTGGAGCCCCTGCCCCTTCGCCTGCGGCCTCTGACGTCGGCTGCTGAAGCAGCCATCTGCCGTCCCTGGAAATGGCGATCGGCACCACCTCGTAGCGGCTCCGGTCGATCGCCTTCAGCACATTGGCCGCCGACAGCCGCGACACGTCATGCTCGGCCGAGCGACCGCCATAGAGGATGGCAACCCTGATCTTTCCGGTCATCGAAATCCCTCAACTGTCGAAAATCAAATGCTGACGGCAATGCCGCGATTGGCGAAGAAACGATCGAAATCGGCTGGCGCCAACACTGCGTTTGCTTGTGTGGCGCTGGTATGGCCGGATGGGTTGTGAAAGCGAAAACCGTCGTGCGACGCCGCCGTGACCAGCACCAGATGACCGCCCTTCGACGGCGGCTCGCGCTCCGGCCAGCGGATCGAACTGCTGACCGAAGCGATGAAGAAGCGCGACCCCGCCAGGATCGCCGGAATGTCGGTTGCCGCGACATTGGTCATCACCTCGGCCTCGATGCCGAATTCCTGCTTCACGAAGGTAACGAAGGGCGCGTAGATCAGGCCCTTGATCGAGCCTTCATTGACGACATAGCCGCCATATCCGGTGCACCGCCTTGCCAGCTCGATCGTCGGCACGACCTGGCCACGCGTCGCCAGGATCATCTTGAGACACGCCATGCCGCAGACATTGGCGGCCCAGACCGCGTATTCGTCGAGCGTGCCGGCGCCCGATCCCTGCCACAGCGGATCCCGCCGTAACGCGGCGTCGGCGCCATCGGCGAGCACCGCCAGCGTCATGTCGGGCGTCTCCCACTGACTGAAAAACGGCACGACTTCAGGCGGTGAACTCATGCGGACTCCTCGGGCAGCCGATCCATCTTCCGCCTTCTTTCGACAGCGAGGAGATTGGTCGGCGCGCCGTGCAGCATCACCTCGCCTTCGAAGCGAAAGCCGCATTTTTCCAGGACGCGTCGCGAGGCGGCATTGGCCGTCCGCACCAGTCCTATGACCCGTTCGGCATGCAGGTCGTCGAAGGCGAAAGCCAGCGCCGCGCGGACCACCTCGGTGGCATAGCCATGCCCCCAGCTTTCGGGGTGCAGATGATAGGACAGATTGAGCCCCTCGAATTCCTTGGACACCGTGACGCCGCCGAAGCCGACCGGCGCGCCGTCGGTCTCGATCGCCCAGCGCCCAAATCCATGCTCGCGCCAATGGCCGATGTCGCGCAGCAGCCGGTCGGTGCTTTGCCGCGCCGTGTCGGGGCTGGGATCGGGCCGATGCGCGACCAGTTCCGGCCGGGCGAACAGCCGCGTCACGAACGCAAGATCGTCCGCCGCCGGCTGGCGCAGCAGCAGGCGGGCGGTGCGGAGGCTGCCGGTTTGCCGGGCGTCACCGCGATAATTCTCGGGCATGGGCTGTCATCGCTTGTGCTGGCCGGAATGAATTGCCTCCAGTCATGCAGCCAATTGCGATGCGATCATGGCAGCGCCTTCCAGCCGTGCCGCCATCCTACTTCGTGTTGATCACCGAAGCCGGCCAGTAGGTGTCCATGGTCGCCCCGTTGCGGTCCTCGTCTAAGAGGGAGTCGCTGCCGAAGCTGGCGCGCAGCCCGATGACGAACTTGTTGGCCCTGATGTCCTGGGTAGACGTTTCGAACTTCCTCCGCTCGAATTCATAGCGTCCGAACACCGCCCACGCCGCGACCTGCTGTAGAGCGGTCAGCGATTCAATGAAGCAATGAATCGCTCCTGGCGCCACTCGGCGTCGAGCCGAAGCGACGGCGAAAACAGCGGTTGAAATAGGAGACGTCGGAAAAGCCGCTCAACAGCGCGATCTCGCTGACCCGCATGCGGTCGTTGCGCCGGTCGCGCAGCATGCGATGGGCCCTCTGCAGGCGCAGTTCGAGAATGTGCTCGGCGAAACTGGAGCCCGTCTCCTGCAGGAGATCATGGACATAGCGCGCGGAAAGCCGCAAATGCTGGGCGATGTGCTGGGCCGAGATGGCGGGATCGGCGAAGTTGTCCCGCATCTTCTGCAGGATGGCCTGCAGCCTTGCCGCGCGCAGGCCGCGCACGCCCGCCAGCTCGGCGATCTCGCCCTTGGCGCCCGTCGCCAGCCCGATCAGGTCGACGATCGTCTCGGTGGCGTGGGCGACAAGATCGGGCGAGAGCAATGCCGGTCCCGCTTCCAGGAAGCCGCAATAGCGCTTGAGCATGTCGAGCGCTTCATTGTCGGCGCCGATGGTCAGCGCCAGGCGATCCTCGACATGGGCGAAGGCATTTTCCAGGATTTCGCGAGGCACCACGACATTGGTCCAGACATTACGGTCGCCACCTGTCATTTCCAGCGCTTCCGAAGCCGAGACCAGCGCGCCTTCGCCCCTGCCTATGCCGTAGTCGCGACCGGCCTGCACACCGCTCAGCCTGGTGTCGCCGTCGTTGACCAGCAGCAGATAGCCGTCGCGGCCGTCATCGGCGATGTTGCGTGTCCTGCGGCTGGCATGCCTGATCGTCCCGGCCATCCGCCGCCCCAGCACCAGCGGGCCGATGGCGGTGGCTTCGATATCCGCCTGGAACGGCACGTTTCCGGAGATGGCGTATTCGACCGACCATATCTCCGCGACATGGATGTCCTGCCAGAGCGCGAAGCGCGCGCGGTCGTCGAGATGCGGCGGCAGGTCGACCGATGAGAAGACGTTCTTTTTCAACGAGCAACCGGCCTTTCCCGCGCACGCGTCTTCCCTGAAGCCGCACCGTATGGGACCGATTTGCCTCTTGTCCAGAGACGGCGACATCCATACCTTGCAGGACAATTTCAGTGCCGCCCAGGTCAAGAATCCGATCGGATTCGCCGGCCCGGCGTCCGATTTCCAAACCACGCGGAATGCGGCATGGGAATCACCCGGCCTCGCCTGGCGCGGTGGCGCCAGCCGGCCGAGTGCACCTAGAATGTGATCTTCACGGAGGCCGCACTCCGGTTGGCCGGACCGTGGTGGACGGCCTCGATGTTGTTGCCGTCCGGGTCGAGCAGGAAGGCGGCATAATAGCCGGGATGATAGGGCCGCTCGCCCGGCGCGCCATTGTCCGTGCCGCCGGCCGCCAACCCGGCTTCGTAGAAGGCATCGACCATGGCGTGATCCCTGGCCTGGAAGGCCAGATGATGCCGGCCGGTCAGCTTTCCCAGTGCCGCCCGGCTGTCGGCGCTGGAGACGAACAATTCGTCGGCCCAGAAATAATCCTCGCCGGTGCCGCCGATCGGGACACCAAGCGCCTGGAAGAGCGCCTCGTAGAAACGCCGGCTGGCGGGGAGATCCCGGACCACGAGTTGGAGGTGGTCGATGAGCCGGCCGCGATGCAATTCCTGGGTTTCCATGAAAAGCTCCTCTTCGCAAGGCCTCGAATTTAGGCCCGGGCGGCAGGGCGTCAACGCGGGGCGCGTGCATCTGCTGACAACCGGCGACAAATCTTCGGGCCCGATGGAACTTTTCGGCTGACGGCAAGTTTGGTGGCGCGGCGGGAGGAATTGCGATTGGATTGTTTTCAGAAGCTCGAAGCACTGATCGACAGTGCCGGTGTCGACGATATCGATGAGGCGAACGCTTTGCTGCGCCGGTTCAAGGACAGGTCCGAACAGACCACGCGGGCCATCGACGAGTTCATGCTGGACTTCAAGACATTGGTCTTCGTCGTCGAAACCGGCGAAGAGGGTTTCCAAAAGCCGATCCGCAAGCTCGCCCGCGCCAGGCTTGCGACGCTCGAGCAGCTGGTGAACGTGCCGGCGTAGTGGAACACGCGCAAGCTGTCGCGGCCCGCATCAGCGCAAAGCCGCGCTCACCTTTCGCGCCGTACCTTACCGAAATGTATGGGCCGACCGGTTGTCAAACCGTCGAACCGGGTCGATGCTTGGTTGAGCCTGTAACGATTTTCGGCCGCGCACTCACGGCCATGAAGGATCGACCGACAGATGCGTTTCGTGATCAAGTCCGGCGACGCATGCTTCGGCCCGGCGCGCCGGCAATTCCTGCTCGGCGCTGCCGGCGTGCTGCTGGCCGGCCTTCGGCCGGCCGCCGCCAACGTCCCTGTCGCCCATGACCCCAACGCGATCCCGCCGATGGACAGCCGCGTCGGTTTCATCGACTGGATGAAGAAGAACCGCGGCGAGGATGCCGGCTTCCTCGGCCAGCGCTGGGATCGCTTCCAGGCACTGGTTACGCACAAGGATGTTTGGGACAAGCGCGACATGCGCGCCTATCTGATGACGCCGCGCGAGGAGTTCGTCACCGGCCCCAACCGCGGCCGCGCCTATGAATGGCACTATCTCGACATCGGCTACGGCGTCACCATCACAGGCCCGCACAGCGTCGCGCGTATGACCAATTCGCTTGAGATACACCCTGGCGACAAGGTGCTCGAGATCGGCACCGGCTCCGGTTACCAATCTGCCTATCTGTCCAACCTCACCGACAAGGTGTTCTCGATCGAGATCATCAAGCCGCTGGCGGCGAGGACTCGCGCGCTTTACGACAGGCTGATCACGGAAGGTTATTCCGAGTACAAGGCGATCACCACTCGCAATGCCGACGGCTATTATGGCTGGCAGGAAGAGGCGCCGTTCGACAAGATCATCGTCACCTGTGGCATCGATCACATTCCGCCGCCGCTGCTGAAGCAGTTGAAGGCGAATGGAATGATGGTCATCCCGGTCGGTCCACCCGGTGCGCAGCATGTGCTGAAGATAACCAAGCACCAGGAAGCGGACGGCACGTTCAACGTCGTGCGCGCCGACATCTACAATGGCGGAACGCTGTCCTTCGTGCCCTTTACCAAGCTGGAAGGAGGCGCCATAAAAGGCACCCACAACGGCCCTTGAGCGCGGGACAGGGAGGCTACCCCTTCAGCAGCGCAGCCAGCCTTGGAATGCCCTCGCTCACCGCGCGGCGGTCGGCCAGCGTGAACGACAGCCGCAAAGTGTTGCGCCCGGTGCCGTCGGCATGAAAAGCATTGCCGGGCACGAAGGCGACGCGCGCCTCTTTCACCGACCGCGCCAGGAGTTCGGTGGCATCAGTGCCTTCCGGCAGCGTCATCCAGACGAACATGCCGCCTTCCGGGCGGCTCCAGCTCACGCCCTGCGGCATGTTGGCTTCCAGTGCGCCAAGCAGGCCGTCGCGCCGCCCGCGATAGGCGCCGATGAGCTTTTCCACCTGGCCGTCGAACACGGATTCGGCGGCGCGGTGCATCACCATCTGGTTGACCGACGGGCTGTGCAGGTCCGAAGCCTGCTTCATCAGCACCAGCTTTTCGATCACGTGGCGCGGCGCGCAGACCCAGCCGACGCGCATGCCCGGCGACAGAATCTTCGAGAACGAGCCGCAATAAAGCGTGCGCGCCTTGTCGATGCCACCGGAGCGCGCGCAGTCGAGCGCCAGGATCGGCGGGACGCCCTCGCCGTCATAACGCAGCGCCCGGTAGGCGGCATCCTCGATGACGGCGATGTCGAGCTCGCCGGCAAGGTCGAGCACGGCCTCGCGCTGCTTCCGGTCCAGCGTGTCGCCGGTCGGGTTGGCGAAATCGGGCACCAGATAGGCGAATTTCACTCGGCCGCCATTCGCGGCGGCAGCGGTGTGGTAGGCTGCCGGCGTCATGTTGCCACCGTCGGGCCGCAGCCGGTCGTAGCGCGGCTCGTAGGCGTTGAAGGCCTGCAGCGCACCGAGATAGGTCGGCCATGTCACCAGCGCGGTATCGCCCGGCGACAGGAACAGCTTGCCCAGATAATCCAGCGCCTGCTGCGAGCCGGAGGTGATGAAGATGTTGGCCTCGTCGCAGGCGATGCCGAGCTTGCCCATCTGCCCGGCAAGCCAGCGCCGCAGCGGCAGATAGCCTTCCGAGACCTGGTATTGCAGTGCTGCCCCCGCCTCCGCACCGCCGAGCACATCGGCATAGGCCTCGCGGATGGCATCGGCCGGAAACAGCGACGGATCGGGAATGCCGCCGGCAAACGAGATGATGTCGGGCTGGTCGAGCAGCTTCAACAGCTCGCGGATTTCCGAGGCTTTCATGCGCGACGAGCGCGAAGCCAGGAGGTTCATAAGGGTCACGACACGCCTCCCCAGACGTTTTTACAATAGGTCAATCTAGCTGACCTATATCCGCTTTGCCGTGCGATTTGAATAGTGCCTGAAAGGCTTCCGCTATACGCCAGTCGCCGCCAGGCCGGAACCGGCGACGGCGCGCGGGCGTCCGTTAAAGGCTCTTCTTGTAACCGATATGGCTGGCGGTGAAGCCGAGCCCGTCATAAAAGCGGTGCGCGTCCGCCCGGCCCTTGTCGGTAGTGAGCTGTACAAGGCCGCAGCCCCGCGCCCGGCATTCGTCGATCGCCCATTCGAACATCTTCTTGCCGACGCCGTCGGAGCGCCTGCCGCTGGCAACGCGAACCGCCTCAATCTGCCCGCGCCAGCCGCCCTTGCGCGAAATGCCGGCAAGGAAGGTGATCTGCAAGGTGCCGATCACCTCCGCGCCGTCCACAGCCACCGCCAGCAGCTGGTTGGGGTCGGCGTCGATGGCGTTGAAGGCATCGAGATAGCCCTGCGCCAACGGCAAGGAGGCATCCTCGCGGGCAGCCCCCAGCGGATCATCGGCGAGCATGGCGACGATGGCCCGCAGATCGGAGGCTTGCGCCTTGCGGAATTGGATGTTGGTCATGGGCGGATGAGATACGGCCGGCAGTACACCAGGGCAAGCCGCTAATGGAATGGAGATCAATGGGCGGAAGCTTGCGCTGCCCCTCATCCGCCTGCCGGCACCTTCTCCCCGTATAGGGACGGGGAGAAAGAACCACTTGTCCGAACCGGATAGATAGGTAACAGAATGGACCGATAGCATGGGTGACAGTTTTCTTGTCCGCCGGGAGGACCGGCGATGGTTTGGCGAGCGACTGGCATCATGGACGAGCGGCTTCGGTTTGTAGTGGATTGCCTGGCCGGCGAGGAGACGATGAGCGCGCTTTGTGGGGCCTACGGCATATCGCGCAAGAGCGGCTACAAATGGCTTGGTCGCTATCGGGAGTTTGGCCCGGAAGGTTTGCATGATCTGCCGCGGGCGCCGCTCGAGCACGGCCGAGCAACGGCAGCGGAGCTGGTGGATCGGATTTTGGCGGAGAAGCAAGCGCATCCGCTGTGGGGTCCAAAGAAGATCATTGCGCGCCTGAGACGCAGCGAGCCCTGCTGCGACTGGCCGGCGGTCTCGACGGCAGGCGAGATCCTGAAGCGGCACGGTCTTGTGGGACGCCGGCGCAGGCGCTGGCGGGCTGAGGGCAACGGGCCATGGCCGGAGCCTGCGGAGCCGAATGCGGTGTGGACGGCAGACCACAAGGGGTGGTTCCGGACCCGTGACGGATGGCGCTGCGAGCCGTTGACGGTGATGGATGCATTGAGCCGCTATCTGCTGGGGCTCGAGGCGACGGGCTCGACGGCCGACGAGGAGGCGTGGCCGGTGTTTGAGCGGCTGTTTGAGGAGAACGGTCTGCCGGATCGCATCCGAAGCGACAACGGCCCGCCATTTGCGTCGGCCGGCGTCACAGGGTTGACGCCGCTTGCGGTGCGCTTCATCAAGCTCGGCATCGCTCTGGAGCGCATCCAGCCAGGCAAGCCGCAGCAGAACGGACGTCATGAGCGTTTCCACCTGACCATGCTGCCGATGGCCAAGGAACCGGCGGCCGACAGGGCGGCCCAGAGCCAGGCTTTCGAGGACTTTCGGCGCAGCTACAATGAGGAGCGTCCGCACGAGGCGCTTAGCATGGACACCCCGGCGCAGCACTACCGTCCCTCGACCCGGCCGATGCCGAAGACAGCTCCTGAACCCGACTATCCGGCCGAGGCAGCGGTGCGCGGCGTGCGCCAGAATGGCGCCGTCAAATGGCGAGGCACAGAGATCTATGTCTCGGCCACGTTGGCCGGCGAACCGATCGCCATTGAGGAGACCGAGAACGGCAAGTGGGCCATGCGTTTCTACGCCCATCCGCTCGGCTTCATCGACGACAAGCACATGAAACTGGTTCGCCGCAGCGCCGCGCCAACCGGACCGCTTGGCGCTGCGGCAACCGCATCTTAGGGGGAGAAAACTGTTACCTATGTATCCGGTTCATTCTGTTACCCATCTATCCGCTGGACACTGTGCCGTCCCTCGGCGCCTATTCCTCAGCGTCGGCAATTGGCGAAATCGCCGGCGACAGCGTCTTACTCCCCGTCCCTATACGGGGAGAAATGTCCGGCAGGATAATGAGGGGCAGCGCAACCTCTCGAGGCTCAATCCCCGTCACCTGCCGGCTTGGCCTTGCCGCATTGCGCCAGCACCTTGCCGATGGCGCCGCTCGAGCCCTTCAGCGGAAAACTGATAGCGCCATATTTGGCCGCGCTGACCGACAGATCCCCCTTCGAACGCAGCAGGTCGAGCAGCGGGTCGGCCTTGGTCAAGTCCGCCACGAAATAATTGTACATCTCCTCCAGTTGCAGCGTCTTCGTCACCGTCTTGCCGTCGGCCTTGAAGTCGAACGCGCCGCTGGTGCCCGGTTCCAGCTGCGGGCCGCTGGCACCAAGATCAAAGCTCAGCACCGGATTGTCGAAACAGGTCAGCATCAGATACGCGTCACCTTTCGGCCCGCCGCAGACGGAAGCGGTCAGCACGCTGCCGCCCTCGTCTTCTTCCATCTTCGCGCTCCAGCCGCAGGACGCGGCAAAAACCGGCTGCGCGCCGAGCAAAGCCGCCAAGGCACCGGCGGCAACGAGACATCTTTTCATGACTTCCCCCTCCGGGCATTTGCAGCACCCGCCGGCAGCATATAGGAAAAGCCGTTGAATGGCATTGCTTGTCCAGCAAGGCCGCGCCTTGGAGAGAGCGGTGTTGAGAGTCCGCCTGTGTCTTCTGACAGCCGCCTTGATGGCGTCGCCGCTCGCCGCGCACGCCGAATGGAAGCCGGTCGAGAAGGTCGAGACCTACGCCATTTCAGGCCAGTCCGGGCTCGAGCTCTACCGGTCGATCGGCCAGAACGGACCGAATGTCGGCATTGCCCGCGCCATTGCGTTCACCAATTTCAAGCTGACCTGGGGAGTCAGGGACTACAAGCCCAGGGGCAAGGGCTGCGTGCTGACGGCGGCGAAGCCGAAACTGATCATCACCTACACATTGCCAAGCCCCTCCGCGCCGCTGCCGCCGGCCGTCCAGAAGAGCTGGGAGGTATTCATCGCCGGCGTCAGTGCCCACGAGAAGGTCCACGGCGCCAGTATGATACAAATGGTCCATGACATCGAAGCCGCGACAGACGGCCTGACCGTTGCCGATGATCCCAAATGCAGCAAGACCAGGGCCGAGGTGGTCCGTCGGCTCGACGCAATCTCGAAGGCGCGGGTGCAGGCAAGCCGCGATTTCGACCGCGTCGAACTCGGCCAGGGCGGCAATCTGCAGAAGCTCATTCTTGCGCTTGTCAATGGCGGCTGAGAAGGCCACCGCGCGCTGCGGCGCGACGGCATATCGGCGTTTCGCCCGGTCCCTATCGGCTCAGATCGAGCGCCGCTGAGAGATCGCCCATCGGCGGCTGGTCGTTGTTGCGCAGTGCCTTGTCGCGGGCGACGATGCCGGTCAGCACCGGCAGATCGAAGCGCGCGGTGATGAAGCGCAGGATCGAGGTCGTGTCGTATTGCGTGTGGTCGACCGTGCCCATCCTGGCATAGGGCGAGATGATGAAGGCCGGGATGCGGTTGCCCGGGCCCCAGCGGTCGGCCTTGGGCGGCGCGACATGATCCCAGAAGCCGCCATTCTCGTCATAAGTGACGACGACCAGCATGTGGCCCCATTGCGGGCTTTTCTCCAGATGCGAAACGACGTCGGCCAGATGCTGGTCGCCGCTCGCCACGTCGGCATAACCGCCATGCTCGTTGAGATTGCCCTGCGGCTTGTAGAAGGTGACGGCCGGCAGCTTACCGTCATCGATCGCCTTGATGAACTCGGCGCCGTCCAGGCCGCCATCCCTGAGATGCTCGGTGCGCGCGGCGGTCCCGGGCGCGTAAGCCGCGAAATAGTTGAACGGCTGGTGGTGGAACTGGAAGTTCGGCACCGGCGTCGCGTTCTTGCCGTCCAGCGTTGCCTGCCAGGCGCCGGCATACCAGGCCCAGCTCACCCCCTTCAGCGACAGGAGATCGCCGATGGTGATGTCGTGCTGCGGCGGCAGCGTGGTGGGCGCGGCCGGGTCGGCGAGCGCCTTGTCGCCGCCCTCGGCCGGCTTGTTGTGGCTCGGCTGGTAGGGTGGCTGCATGGTGTTGACGGCGTAGAAGTCGGGCGTGATGGCGCCGTCATTGACGAATTTCGGCGCGCCGCCGAGCGCCGAGGCCGGCGAATTGTCGGCAACCTTCAGTGTCACGCCGTCGGGCTCGACGACGGCGATCTGGTCCTTCACCGGGCTGGTGTCGGCGTTGGGATAGACCGGCGTACAGGCGCAGGCGAGCTGGAAATGGTTGAGGAACGAGCCACCGAAGGCGCCCTGGAAGAAATTGTCGGCCAGCACGTATTTCTTCGCCACCGCCCACATCGGCAGGATCGAACCATCATAATGACCCATGACCAGGCCGCCGGAATCGGCCCAGGCGACGAATTTGTCGTTCTTGCCGCCGTCGATCTGCATCTGCTCCTGATAGAAACGGTGCCACAGATCGTGGGTGATGACGTTGGTGCCCTCGTTGAAACCCTTGGGGTCGTCTATGGCGAAGGCGGCGTTGGCGAGATGCGCCGTCTGCGCCTCCGTCACCGCGGGCGTGACACCTTTTCCGGTCAGCCCGCCCCAGGCCGGCGGAAGTTCGGCGAGCGGCTTGCCGTCGCGGTCGAACTGGCGCGCCTGGTCGGTCGAGACATTGGCCAGCCCATTGGCGCCGGGGAAGCCGCCATAGAGATTATCGAAGCTGCGGTTTTCGGCATAGATGACGACGACCGTGTCTATCTTGTCGAAGCCGGGAGGGGCGGCATTGGCCGCCGCGAGGGGAACCAGGGCCGAACCGGCCAGACAGAAGGAAGTGAGGAGCTTGAGCCTCGTCATGGAAAGACCTCGTGGCTTGACTGTGGCTAGAGAGACGCGCGGGGAACCATAGCGGCAGGTAACGTGGATGCCTTGTCACCTTTGTGACATCCGCCGCCTCGGCGAACACGGTTTCGTGAGCACTGGGGCCGGTCATCAATCCGTTGCACTGCATTCCTATTCCCGGGCCAAAGCGGACCTTGCCCCATGAAGACGAGACGATGGGAAAGCCTGATGATCGCGATTGCCGCGATCTCGACCTTCGCACTTGCCGCGCTCGCGAATACGGCGGACGGCGTCCATCCCGGCCCGCTATCGCGCGCGCAAGCGTTCGCGCGCGCCGAGGCGCTGACCGCCTTGGGCCGAAAAATGTTCTTCGACCCTGCGCTGTCGGCCTCGGGCAAGCAGGCCTGCTCGTCCTGTCATGATCCGCGCCACGCTTTCGGTCCGGCCTCGGCATCTCCGGTCGAGATGGGAGGCCCGAACCTCGACCAGTCGGGCGTGCGCGCCGTGCCGTCGCTGCGCTATCTCCAGGCGGCACCTGCCTTCACCGAGCATTTCCACGATTCCGAGGACGAAGGCGACGAGAGCGTCGACAACGGTCCGACCGGTGGCCTGACCTGGGACGGCCGCGCCGACCACGGCAAGGACCAGGCGAAAATCCCCCTGCTCTCGCCCTTCGAGATGGCCAACAAGGATGAAGCAGCCGTCTCCGCCTCCCTGCGCAAGACCGCCTATGCCGATGACTTCAAGGCCGTGTTCGGGCAGGATGTCTTCGAGCGCCCGGGCGACGCCTTCACCGCCGCCGCCGAGGCGCTTGGCACGTTCGAGCAGAGTGCCGCCGATTTCTATCCCTATTCCAGCCGCTACGATGCCTTCCTTGCCGGCAAGGCGACGCTGTCGGCGCAGGAACTGCGTGGCCGCGAACTGTTCGAGGACGAGGCGAAAGGCAATTGCGCCTCCTGCCATCTCAGTGAACCCGCCAATGACGGCGAGCCGCCGCAATTCACCGATTTCGGGCTGATCGCCATCGCCGTGCCGCGTAATCCGGCGATCCCGGCCAACGCCGACCCCGCCTATGCCGATCTCGGCCTGTGCGGTCCGCTGCGCACCGATTTTCGCGGCCGCACCGATTATTGCGGCCTGTTCAAGACACCGACGCTGCGCAACGTCGCGCTGCGCAAGAGCTTCTTCCACAACGGCTATTTCCACACGCTGCGCGACGCCGTCGCCTTCTATGCCAGCCGCGACACCGACCCCGGCCGCTGGTATCCGAGGAATGCCGACGGCACGGTCGACAAATATGACGATTTGCCAAAGGCTTACTGGCCGAACCTGAATCAAGACCCACCCTTCGACGGCAAGAAACCCGGCGACAAGCCGGCGCTGAACGACGCCGAAATCGACGATATCGTGGCGTTTCTGCAGACGCTCACCGATGCCGATCAGCGGACCGAGCCAGCGAATTGAACCCTTGGACCTCGCGCGGGCCGACGTGCCGGATTGGCCGCGCCCGCGAACCAGTTTCTGGCCTTGCCGGATTGCCGCGCGGGCCGGGAGGAACGGTAAAGAAGGACATTCGTCATTAGGGCTTCCTAAACTGCTCTGGGGTATCCCTTGCCAATCGATGGTAGGACGCCGATGAACGCATTCGGGCGAGCAGTCGGATTTGTGGTGATCCTTGTCACCGGCGCAGCAATGCTGGTGGCTTTGCACATCGATGCCCAGCGGGATTACGCGCTTGCCAGGGAACGTTATCTGGAAAACTCCCGGGCGGCATCGCGCGCGACCGCCAAGACCGTCGAAGACGCCTTGCGGTCCGTCTACGAAAATGTCCGGACCCTGACCTATCTGCCAAGCGTCAGGAACCTCGACCGGCACGGCACCAATCTGGGCGACGAAGGCCGTGCGACCATCCAGCAGATCTACAATAACCTCGCTAACAACGTCTCCATTTCCGAGGTCTACTTCCTGCCGCTGGATTTCGACCCGGACCGCTTCGACGCCGTGACCGGCAAGCTCGAGGAGCCGATCCTCCAGTTCGACCAGTTGATCGTGAATGCCAGGGCAAGGTCAGACGCCGCCGCGTACACAAAGCCCGTCAAGCTGGATGACAATTCGCTGATCCGTCCGCCCGAAGAAGTTGAAACCTATGAATACCATGAACTGGTCAAACAGCTTGCCTGGCTGAAGGCGAACTATCCCAATTCCAGCAACATCGACGGGCTGGATGTGCCGGTCATCGGCACGAAGGAACTCATCACCTGCGACAACACCGATTTCATCCATACCGGCAATGACGCTGATCGCTCTGGCTTCATTCTTTCGGTCCCGGTCTTCGGCCAGGATGGCAGACTGCGCGGCTCCGTCTCGGCGATCATGCTCACCTCGGCGTTGAGGAAACTGTTGCCGAGCAGCGATTATGTCATCGTCAATTCAGGCTACGGGTTCGAATCCGACCAGCACAAGATGTCGACGGCCCTGGCGGCTGATTCCCACGCTTTCACGGCTGCGGACCCCAATCTGATCTATTCCGAAGTCCTCCCGCTCTCGCTCAACGATCCTAGAAGTGCCTGGGGTCTCTGGGCCGGTTTTCCCAACAGCAGATTCGACGACAACATGGACGCCCAGGCCGTGCGGGAATTCGAACTGGCCGGCTACGCGGCGGTCGCGGTCGTCACGCTGCTGGCGCTGGCCTGCTGGTATGCGATCGGGCGCACGATGACGATGCAGGCCGATGCCGCCGAGACCCTGGAGCGGCGGGTCGAGGAACGCACCATCGAGATCCAGCACCTCGCCACGCACGACATCCTTACCGGCCTGCCCAACCGGGGTCTGTTGGCCGGCACGATGGACGAGGCGCTGAGAAGCCTCAGGGAGGGCGAGAAGCTGGCCGTCCATTGCGTCGATCTCGACCGTTTCAAACCGGTCAATGACACGCTCGGCCATCCGATCGGCGACCGGCTCCTCAGTGAAGTGGCGAGGCGCCTGCAGCAGCAGGCCGGTGAGACCGCCATGGTGGCAAGGATCGGCGGCGACGAATTCGTCATCCTCCAGCTCTTGCTCGATGGCAGTGACGAGGCCGGCGTTCTGGCGAGCCGGGTCATTCACGCCCTGGCCGGCGAATTCTTGATCCAGGGCCACAAGATCAACATTGGCAGCAGCATCGGCATCGCCGTCTTCCCGGACGATGGGCAAAGTTCGGAAATCCTCATCCGCAATGCCGACCTTGCCTTGTACAAGGCCAAGATGGAGGGCCGCGGGACCTGCAGGTCTTTCGAGGCAGGAATGGACGCAAGACTGCGGGAGCGGCGCCAGCTCGAGTCCGAGCTTGCTCTCGGCGTCGCGAACGAGCAGTTCGTCCTGCACTATCAACCGCTGCATGACGCACAGACCTCGGAACTGACGGGCTTCGAAGCGCTGGTGCGATGGGAGCATCCGCGCCTCGGCCTGCTCCAACCATCGGAGTTTATCCAGATGGCCGAGGAGACGGGCGTGATCGAGGCGCTTGGCGAGTGGATCTTGAGGCGTGCCTGCGTCGACGCCGCGAAGTGGCCCGCGACCATCAAGGTCGCGGTCAATCTCTCGCCGGCCCAGTTCAAACAGCAGACGCTGCCGCTTCAGGTTGCCTCGGCGCTCGTGGCCTCGGGCCTGCTGCCGTCACGGCTCGAGCTGGAAATCACCGAGTCGGTGCTGCTTGCGCACAATGAAAACACGATAACGACGCTCCACCGCCTGCAGGATCTGGGCATCAGCATAGCCATGGACGATTTCGGCACCGGCTATTCCTCGCTGAGCTATCTCAGGTCGTTCCCGTTCAACCGCATCAAGATCGACCGCAGCTTCGTCAGCCTGATGTGCGAGAGCAGCGAAAGCCGGGCGATCGTCAAGGCCGTCGCCGAACTCGGCGCGACGCTCGGCATGACCACGACCGCGGAAGGCGTCGAGACCGAGGACCAGTACAGGCTGGTCAAGGAAAATGGTTGCACGGATGTCCAAGGCTGGTTCTTCGGCCGCCCAATGCCGTGCTCCGAGGTTCATAGACTTTTCGAAAGGCCAAATGCCTTGAGCGCGTAGGCGATGCGGCGCGCCGGAGACACCGACACTGCGCGACGCCGTCGCCTTCTACGCCAGCCGCGACACCGACCCCGGCGCTTGTACCCGAAAAACACCGACAGCACGGTCGACCAATATGACGATTTGCCAAAGGCTTACTGGCCGAACCTGAATCAAGACCCGCCCTTCGACGGCAAGAAACCCGGCGACAAGCCGGCGCTCGACGACGCCGAGATCGACGACATCGTGGCGTTTCTGCAGGCGCTGACGGATGCGGATCAGGTGGGGGGCCACTGAAGCGTCGGGACGAGCATGGCACCCAAAACGAAACGCCGGCGGGCCAGCGCCCCCCTCTGTCCTGCCGGACATCTCCCCCTCAAGGGGGGAGATTGGCAGCTTCGGCGCCGGCTCTTTTCTTCAACACCGAAAATTGGCGAAAGCCGTGGTGACATCCGATCTCCCCCCTCGAGGGGGAGATGTCCGGCAGGACAGAGGGGGGCGCTGGCCCGCCGGCTTCTGCAAGGGATCGAGCCAATCCCGCTCACAGCGCCCTGATAACGCCCCCATCCACGCGGATATTCTGCCCCGTAATATATCCCGCCCCTTCCGAAGCCAGGAAGGCAATCGTGGCGGCGATCTCCTCACTCGTCCCGTAGCGCTGCATCGGCACGTTGTCGCGGCGCTCTTCGGTGCCGGGCAGGCTGTCGATCCAGCCGGGCAGCACATTGTTCATGCGCACATTGTCGGCCGCGTAGGTGTTGGCGAAAATCTTGGTGTAGGCGGCAAGGCCGGCGCGGAACACGGCCGAGGTCGGGAACATCGCGTTCGGCTCGGCGACCCAGGCCGTCGAGATGTTGATGATGGCGCCGCCCTTCTGCTTGACCATCTGCGGCGCCACGATGC
This sequence comes from Mesorhizobium sp. B2-1-8, assembly GCF_006442545.2. Lineage (NCBI taxonomy): Bacteria > Pseudomonadati > Pseudomonadota > Alphaproteobacteria > Hyphomicrobiales > Phyllobacteriaceae > Mesorhizobium > Mesorhizobium sp. B2-1-8. The sequence continues at coordinate 2,906,980 of NZ_CP083952.1, read as the reverse complement.
GCACCGGTCGGATGACGTTCATCAGGTAGACGTCCATGCCGGTATGCCACTGCTCGTCCGTGATCTCCAGGATCGGCGCGCGCGGGCCGTGGCCACCGCTGTTGACCAGCACGTCGATGCGGCCATAGCGCTCCAGCGTCAGGTCGGCGAGACGCTGCAGATCGTCGTTCGACTGGTTGGAGCCGGTGACGCCCAGCCCGCCAAGCTCCTTGGCCAGCGCCTCGCCCTTGCCGGACGAAGACAGGATCGCGACCTTGAACCCATCCGCCGCCAGGCGCTTCGCCGCCGCCGCCCCCATGCCGCTGCCGCCGGCCACGATGACGGCTGTCTTTTCTGAATTCATTGGGATTTCCTCATCGAGTTGGCGGGGCTTGCGGTTTCAGCGGTCCTATAGCCGGTTTCGCCGCGCAGTTCGAACCAGAAAGACTGAATCGAGCTGCAGAAAACTTGCGCGGTGAGCTGCGCCCCCTACCCATCCACCGTCTCCAGCACGCTCAGCAGCGTGCCTTCCATGTCGGGCTCGTCGCCGGAGCAGACGCACAGCATCTCGGCGTCGCCCTCGCCCACCGAGAGATAGGCGTGGCCCATGGTGGAATCGATGTAGACGCTCTCGCCCTCTCTCAGCCGCACCGGAGCGTACTGTTCGGTGTGCAGTTCGATCTCGCCCTTGAGCACGATCAGGAATTCCTCGCCGGCGTGCCTGGTCAGCGGGCCGAATTCTTCCGGCGTGCGGGCGCGCGCATAGGCATGGATCGGCACCATGCGTTTGCGCACCAGGTCGGTGGCGAGATACCGGTAGTCGTAGTTGCGGGTCAGCTGGCGCAGCGTGTTGGATTGCGAGGTCACCGAACGGCGGGTGCGCGACGCCGGCTGCTTGCGGTCGCCGCTGAGCAGTTCCGTCACATGGATGCCGAGCCCCTCGCAAATCTGCAGGAGCTTGTCATAGCTCAGCGACATCTGGTCGTTCTCGACCTTGGACAGCGTCGACACCGCGACGCCGGTGAGAGAGCTGACCTCCTGCAAGGTCCAGCCATGGGTTTTTCTCAGGGCCCGCAGACAATCACCGAGGTTCGGTTGCTCCGACATTGTCAGCTCCATGGCGCGGCGGTCCAGCCGCTTCTCCACTCTAGCTATTCGAACTCCCGGCCGTCATCAACAACGCCAATAATTTTCCTATACGCTAAATATTGACTGGATACGAAATTATTTTTACGACTGATGGATGCAGTCGAATTCTCCCACGAAGATCATCGTCATCGGCGGCGGCATCGCCGGCCTCTCGCTTGCCGCCGAGGTGGCGGATTGGGCCGCAGTCACCGTCATCGAGCGTGAGCCGCATCTCGGCTACCACGCCAGTGGCCGTTCCGCCGCTCTGTTCACCGAGACCTATGGCAACCGCCTGGTGCGCGCGCTGACGCTGGCCAGCCGGCAGGCAATAGTTGAAGGCGGCTTCGTCGCCCATCGGCGTGGCGCGCTGCACGTCGGCTGGGTCGGCGACGATACCGCCATCGACAAGCTGGCTCATGAATTGCAGGCGCTGGTGCCGAGCGTGCGGCGTCTGTTGGCGGCCGAACTCCACGCACTGGTTCCGGTCATTGCCAGGGAAAACACCTGCGGCGGAGTCTATGAACCGGACGCGGTGGATGTCGATACCGGCAAGATGCTGGGGTCCAGCGCCTCGGCGCTGAAGGCCGGTGGCGGCATCATCCGCACCGGCGAGGAGGTCCGCTCCATATCACGCGACGGCAGCGCTTTTCGGATTGAAACGAGCGCCGGCGTCTACTCGGCCGACATCGTCGTCAACGCCGCCGGCGCCTGGGTCGATATCGTCGCCGGCATGGCGGGGCTCCCGAGCCTCGGCTTCCAGCCGAAACAGCGCACCGCCTTCCTGTTCGACCCGCCCGCCGGCATGGACATTGCCAGTTGGCCGCTGGTGGTCGACCTGCACGAGCAGTTCTACTTCAAGCCCGATGCCGGCAGGCTGATCGGCTCGCTCGCCGACGAGACCGATTCCGAGCCTTGCGACGCCTGGCCGCAAGACATCGACGTCGCCATCGCCGTCGACCGCATCGAACAGGCGACGTCGATGCGCATCGGCCGTCCGTCGACGCCATGGGCGGGCCTGCGCACCTTCGCGCCCGACCGCACGCCGGTCGCTGGCTTCGACCCGCGCCTGCCCGGCTTCTTCTGGCTCGGCGGCCAGGGCGGCTACGGCTTCCAGGTCTCGCTGACGCTGGCCAGGCTGAGCGCGGCGCTGATACGCGGGCAGTCCTTGCCCGAGGATGTCACGGCCCTCGGCGTCACCGCCGCGGCGCTGGCGCCCGATCGCTTCCTGGCCCCGGCGTCGGCTCCATGAATTTCACGCCCTTGCCTCAACCCGTAAAATGTCATCAGGAGCGTTTGCGATGAAATCCACCGTTCCAGAGCGCCTATGCCGACCGCGCCTTCTATGGGCACCAGGGCAGCATTCCGGGCTACGTCGCCGTCATGCTGCACGACCCGGAGGCGGACCTCACCATCGCCATGACCAGCAATGTCGGCTCCGGCAATCGCCTCTCCTTCCAGGCCAGCGGCCTGCACCCGGTGGTCGATCAGGCGATCCGCATCATTCTCGACTGACCGCGTTCAGCCGCCCTGCCCGGACGATGGATCGGGCAGGCCCGGCAGCATCTGGCTCAGCACCCGGTCGCGAAGGAAGATATGATGGAAGATGGCAGCGGCCGCGTGCAGGCCGGCGAGCCACATGATGATATCGCCAAGCGTGCCATGGATCTCCGCCAGCGGCGCTCCCCAGGAGCCGGAAAACGGACCGATCGCTCCCAACCCATAGACCGCGACCGGATGCCCGCCAAACCATGCGCCGAGCATGGCGGTCGCCGGGACAGCGAACAGAAGGGCGTAAAGCGCCCAGTGCGTTGCTTTCGAAGCAATCTCCATCCAGCCAGGCATGGCCGGCGAATCGGGAATGCGATCGAAAAGGCGCCAGACCAGGCGAATGACCAGCAAACAGAGAACCGAGAGGCCAAGCGACTCGTGCAGCAGCAATGTCGATGCCCTGGCCGTGGAATAGACGCGTTCGGGCGGCCCTCCGGCGGATACGAGGAAGGCGGCGAGCACCAGCAAAGCCGTCAGCCAATGGAGAGCCTGGGCAACGCGTCCATAACGGGTTGTCGAGCCGGAAAGCGACATGCGAAAACTCCCAAAAAGGTGAGAAAAATCCTGACGAGGATGAACGTGCAGCTATTTTCCCGGTTCCTCAAGTAACATCAGTTTACCGCCCATGTCGGTTGCGTCGCTGCCGCTGGCGGCGCTGCCTGACGAGACGAAGTCCCTAGAGCGGTTCAGTGTTTGTTGAAATCGCCGAACCGCTCTAACTCTTTGTTTTCACGCAATTCCCTAGGGAAAGCGCTACGCGCTTTTCCCGGGAAAACCGCTACGCACTTTTCCTGGAATTGCTCTAGCCTTGCTCCGTCCAGATCAGACGCAGCAGGCGAAGCAGCGTTGCCCGCTCCTTGGCTGTCAGCCGATGCAGGAACCGGTCTTCATGCCGGCGAACCTGTCGCCGCCATCCGGGCATGGCCTTCCTCGCGGCCGGTGTCAGGGTCAGCACCTGCACGCGCTTGTCGTCCGAATGGTCGTCGCGCTCGACCAGCCCTCGCCCTTCGAGCTCGGCAAGCAGCGGCGCCATGTTGGCGCTCTTCATGCCGAGCTGGCGGCAGAGTTCGGCGGCGCGGATACCGGGTTGTTCGTCGATGAGCGCCAGCATGCCATAGGTGACCGGGCGCAGCGCCGCATCCGCCAGCTCGACGGCGAAATCACTCAAGGCCAAAGTCGAGGCACGCCTGAGATTGTAGCCGATCTGCGCGTCGAGCGCGTCTTCGGTAATCGACCCTAATGCCCCCGGATCGGGGTGCGCACTGGGATCGGCGTGAATTTCCGTCTCATCCATGCTCGAACCGATCGCCGTGATCAAAGCCCTTGTCAAGCAAAAAAGACTATGCGACATAGCAAACTAGATAGCTATATCGCATAGCAATTTTCGCGACCGTCGCGCCGTATGAGAGGACACTGACCATGACCGAAGAGCCCGTTGCCTTCGATGTCGAGAACGGCATCGCCTGGGTGCGTTTCAACCGGCCGGACAAGCGCAATTGTATGAACCCCGCACTCAACCGGCGGATGATGGAGGTTCTGGACGAACTCGAATTCCGTGACGATGTCGGCGTGCTGGTGCTGTCGGGCGAAGGCAGCGCCTGGTCGGCGGGCATGGACCTCAAGGAGTATTTCCGCGAGACGGAAGCCAAGGGCCTCGGCGCCATCCGCAAGGCGCAGTCCGAAGCCTATGGCTGGTGGCGGCGCCTGCGCTGGTACCACAAGCCGACCATCGCCATGGTCAATGGCTGGTGTTTCGGCGGCGGCTATGGCCCGCTCTTTGCTTGCGATCTCGCCTTCGCCGCCGATGAGGCCCGGTTCGCCTTGTCGGAGATCAACTGGGGCATACTGCCCGGCGGCGGCGCCACCAAGGTGGTGGTCGACCTCTTGTCGATGCGCGACGCCATGTACCATGCGCTGACGGGCGAGCTCATCGACGGCAGAAAGGCCGCCGCCTGGAAGCTGGTCAATGAAAGCCTGCCGCTGGCCGACCTGAAGGCGCGTGTCGCCGAGGTTGCGAACGTCCTTTTGAAGAAGAACCCGATTGCCCTGAAGGCGACCAAGGACGCTATCCGCCGCGTTACCGAGATGACCTATGACAATGCCGAGGACTATCTCGTGCGGGCGCAGGAAGCGGCCAACTCCCATGACAATGACGGCCGCAAGGAGGGCATCCGCCAGTTCATCGACGAGAAGAGCTACAAGCCGGGTCTTGGCGCCTACGACAAGGCCAGATGACGCGATAAACCATCGACGCAATCTGGGAGGAGATGCGAATGCCAACCTGGACGACATCGGATCCCGTGGCCTTGCACGCCGGGACGCAGCCGGACCGTCTTGCCTGCGTCGACCTGGCATCCGGCAGGCGCTGGACTTATGCGGCGCTCGACCGGGCCATCCAGCGCGCCGTCGGCGTCCTCGAAACCGCCCGTGGCATCGAAAAGGGGCAACGGATCGCCACGCTTGCCCGCAACAGCGCCGACCTGCTTGTCCTGCAGCAGGCCGCCATGCGGCTCGGCGCCATCTTCGTGCCGCTCAACTGGCGGCTCGCCGGCGCCGAACGGCAGGCGATCCTTGCCGATTGCGGCCCGGTGTTGCTGCTGCATGACGCAGCGCTCGAAATGACGTTGCCGGCGGGCTGCCTATCGATCGAAGTCGCGACCTTCGCCAAGGCGGTCGAGGCTCAGGCGCCGGCACCGCGCCGTCCCCTGCCGGACGGCGATACGCCATCGATCATCCTCTACACATCGGGTACGTCGGGCCGGCCGAAGGGCGTCGTCGTCACGGAGCGCAACGCGTTGGCCACCGCAGTCAATTTCGGCGTGCTGGGGCGCGTCGGCAATGCCAGCGTCTTCCTCTGCGATGCACCGATGTTCCATGTCATCGGTCTCATCACCAGCCTGCGTCCGCCGCTGCTGCAAGGCGGCACGGTGCTGATCTCGCCCGGGTTCGACGCCGGTGTGACCAACCGCCGCCTGGCCGACCCCGCCCTCGGTATCACCCACTATTTCTGCGTGCCGCAGATGGCGAGGATGCTGCGTGAACACCCCGACTTCGCGCCGGCGCGCTGGACGTCCCTCACCGCCATCTTCACCGGCGGCGCGCCGAACCCGGCCATCGACATCGTTTGGTGGCTGGCACAAGGCATCCGCATGGTCGACGGCTTCGGCATGACGGAAGCCGGCACCGTGCTTGGCATGCCGGTCGAGGCCGAGCGGATAGCCCGCAAGGCCGGCTCGGCCGGCCTGCCTGCGCTGACGATCGGCCTGCGTATCGTCGACGACCACGGCCGGGACGTCGCCGCCGGCGAACCGGGCGAGATATGGCTGTCCGGCCCCTCGATCACGCCGGGCTACTGGAACCGGCCGGAAGAGACGGCGCGCGCCTTCACCGCCGATGGCTGGTTCCGCACCGGCGACATCGCGCGGCGCGATGACGAAGGCTTCGTCACTCTCGTCGACCGCCGCAAGGACATGTTCATCTCCGGTGGCGAGAACGTCTATCCCGCCGAAATCGAGATGGTGCTGCTCGACCATCCCGACATCGCCGAAGCCGCGGTGATCGGCGTCGCCGACGAGCGCTGGGGCGAAGTCGGCCGCGCCTTCATCGTGCTCAAATCCGGCCGCGTCCTGGATCCGGCCGCTCTCGCAAGCCATTGCGGCGCCCGCATCGCCCGCTACAAGGTGCCGAAGCAGTTTCTGCTCACCGAGGCGCTGCCGCGCACCGCGTCCGGCAAGATCCAGAAACACATTCTGCGCGGGTGGGCGGCCGGCGTATAGGCCTGACGCCGCGCCACCGTCGCCTGTCGCAAGATCGCCACGGCGTTCGCCTAACCTTTTATGAGGATATCGACGCTAGGGTCGGCGCGACACCAACGGAGGGGGCTCCTTGCTCACCGTCACCGAGGACGATTTCTCCGAATACCATGTGCCGCCCAGACGCATGCTCATGCATCATCCCCGGCACGGCCTGTCATTGGAGAACCTGTCCAGGGAACGGCTGGCGGCGCTCAATTTCCTCGACCTTCCGCATGTCGACGAACTCTACGCCGAATATGACTCCTTCGCCGCGCTGATCGGAAGCCATGTCGACACCCTCTATCTCGATGACGTGCTTGCCGACCATGAGCCGTACCGGCTAGAAGCCGCCGGCAATCCGAACCTGATTTTCATGCGTGACAGCTCGGTGACCTTGCCGTGGTCGCCCTCGACATTCATTCCGACCCGGCCGGCTCTGCCGAGCCGCGCCCGCGAGGCTGAAATCGTCACCGCCGCCCTGCAAAGACTGGGCATGAAGCCGCTCACCCGTCTCGAGCATGACGAATATCTGGAGGGTGGCGACGTTCTGCCGGTAACCTTCGACGGCCGGCGCGTGTTGCTTGTCGGCTTTGGCGTGCGCACCACCAAGGCGGCCGCGATCAAGCTGGCGCTCGACCTCATCCCCCACCATGTCGACTATATCATCGGCCTCTCGCACGATCCCGAGTTGCTGCATCTCGACACCGGCTTCACCGTGCTGCCCAACAAGGTCATCCTGGCGGCGGCCGGCATGTTCGGCGCTGGCTTCCTCATCGACGAGGATCGCCGGCTGAGCCCGGTGAACCCGCTTGCCTATGCAGAGGCGCTGGGCTGTTCAATCGTTCGCTGCGACAAGGCCGATGCCATCGCCCATGAACGCTGCAACCTGTTGCCGCTGGGCAATCGCAGCTACCTCGCCTTCGACCTCCCGGCCGAACTCAAGGCCACGCTGGAAGCGGCCGCCGGCGTAACAATCCATCTCGTCAAGGGCACCGAGATCGCCAAGGCGACCGGCGGCGTCCATTGCCTGACTAGGCCATTGTACGCCTGACACGGGAAGCCGGCTGGCCGGCCGCTGATCGGCTCGTCGACCCCAAGTGCAGTCAGAGAAGTCACAGTCAGAGAGATCGCGGTCAGAGAGGTCGGCGTCAGAGCTTGTCGTATTTGATGTTCGAGGCGACATACTCGTTCTTCAGCCGTCGCTGGCCGCCTTCGAACGGACCGGTGTTGAAGGCAAACACCTTGAGCTCCGGCATGTTCTCCGGCGTTGCCGTGCGCTTCCAGGCGTTGAGGAAATCGCCGTTCATGGTGGCCAGCCTCTCGAACACCGTCTCCTGCAAGGTTTCGACCGGCAGCGGCAGTGTCGCCCCCTCGACCAGTTCGACAGCCACTTCCATGCGCTTGTTGTGGGCGGCGTCCTCATAAGAGATCAGGCGGAAGGTCGACAGCACCGGCGCCAGCACGTCGAGGCCGAACAGGATCTCGCGCAAACTGTCCGGCGTGACCTTGGCGCCGTAGTATTCGATCGACATGTCGGAGCGGCCGTAGATGAACAACAGCGGCAGATCGAGGATGCGACCGCTGTTTTTCAGCATGTCGCCATGTCCAGTGTCGCGCAGGATGCGCTTCAATTCGCCGAAGCGCAGCACATGGCCGCGATCGTGGATGTTGTAGCGAATCTTGGGCGATATGTTGTAGGGCCGCGAAATCGTCGCCACCAGCTCGCCCTTGGCGTTCTCCTCCAGATAATAGGCCAGCGGATTGTACTGGAAGACCATCGGCGTGACGCCGTAGCCGACACGGATGATCGCCTCGCGCAACCGTTCGTCGCCGAGCAGTGCGCGGCGCAAATTGATGGTGAGTTCGCTCTCGAGCGCGAGATTGACCTCGAGGTCGGAGGCGCCGTAGCTGCCGACGACGCGGCGGAATTTCTTCAGGAGATAGTCGCGCAGGCTTTCCGAGATCCCCTCGCCACCAAAGGCGGCATCGATGGTGAATTTGGACCAGTCGAGACGCGGATCGTCGACGAGCGTCTTCAGGAACGGCGGGTAGCCCATGACCACATAGCGGAAGCGCGGGCCGAACTCGTGGATCGTGTTGACGATCTTGTCAAGGTTCGGGCCCGTCGACTTCAGGATCGTCGTGTCAGTCAGGGAGATCGCGACGTTCATGCCGGTCGCCCACGCGCCGAGCGCGAAGGCGTTGAGGATGAACAGGGTCTCGTTCTCGCCAGTGATGCGCAGGAACGTCATCTGCATCATCTGCTTGGTGATCAGCCGTTCGGTCTTGCCCCGCACCCAGCTTGTCGGCATGCCGCTGCTGCCGGAGGATTCATCGACCATCACCCCCATCGACGGCAGCTTGCCACCCAGCAGCCGCTCTTCCTGAGGGTATTTCTTGACGTAGCTGTCCTTGTCCATTTCCGGAATGGACGTCAGGTCCGGCTTGGTGACGTGGTCGAGCATAATTTCGGGCTTGCCGCCCAGCCTGTCGATATAATCGCGATAGGCCGGGACCTTGGCGTAGGCATGATAGAAATTCGCCCAGGCGCGCCAGGCGCCGACGCCCCACCGCATCCGCTCGAAACCCGGGATGAGCAGGATCTTGTAGGCATGCCGCGACGAGGCGAAGGCGCGCTCGACGACGTTGACGAGCGCGACCAGCGCCAGGAAGAAAGGCCGCACCGCTTGCTTGATCAGCCGCATAGGATGATGTCCTCGAACGGGAGCCGGTAGCTCAGGGGTGGGGTTTGGCTCTTGCCGAGCCGCAGCAGCAGCCAGACCATGTCCGCGCCGCCTTTTTCATCCGGCATGCCGAAATAACCGATCATGTTGGTGCGCGCCTCGTCCGAGGTGATCACCGAACCGTAAGGCTGCCAGTAGTAGCCATGGCGGGTGACGATCAGCCAGAGACGGAACATGGTGGTGCCGGCGTTGAACCAGTCCTCCATGGTCACGTAGGGACCGCGCAGCCAGCCGATGGTGCCGACGCCCTTCATGCTGCGGCCATAGACGAAACCGACAAGACTTTTGATGCCGGGCAAGGTCCAGAAGCCGGGGCTGGTGAAGAAGCTTTTGAGCAGCCGGGCGGAGAAACCGAGACAGCGTGCCGACAGGCCGTCGCCGGTAATGTCTTCCTCGCGCGTGCCAAAGCGCAGCCAGCGCACCAGCTCGTTGCGGATCGGCGCGTTCATCATGTCGTGAAAGAGTGCCTGGCGGTTGAGCTCGATCACCCAGTCGATGGCCTGGGCATCGCTGCGTGCCTCGAAGCGGTGGCCGGTGCGCCGCGCTTCGGCCTCCATGTCCAAAAGCAGCGCTTCGGGGATCGCCTGCCCGTCATAGGGAAGCCGGGAGGTGTGGCGATCGAGAATCAACTGGCTGTCGAAATCGGCCACCGGAGCCGCCGCCGGCCTCAGCGTCAGGCGTGAGATGATTTGCGGCGTCTCGGTATCGCCGCCGGGATACATCGCGGAGAAATCCGTGCGGCAATCGAGCTCGTAGCCCAGGCCATGCGCGGCGATGGCGCAAACCTGGGCGAAGATGCCCGCGGTCAGCCAGGTAAAGCGGCCATGCGGATCGGCCACCCATAAACCGCGGCGCGGCAGAAAGATGATGTCCGCCTCGCTGTCGCTGCGGATGCGCAGCCGGAAAGGTTGCGTGTTGTGAGGACTGGGGCAACTGACGGCGTAGCGGGCAATTTCCCGCCAAATGGCCGGTATCGTTACATTGCTTTCGGTCAAGGTATCGCCCTCCACGCGCGCCTTAGCAAGTAACAAACAAACAATACTGAAATGTGATTTCAGATGACTAACAAACGCTTATGCAAATGTACGGGATACTGCCGGTGTCAGGGACGTCGGGCACCCGCCTCGACCTTGAAGTCAGCTGAATCGCCGGGCAAAAAACCGCGGCGGCAGCGGCCACGATCTCCGCATTGTCCCTAGCCACCGAACCGCGCAAAGCCGTCGCGCCGTCACTCCTGACACGACGGCGCCGCCGTCAGCCGTGCCTCTTCACGTCATTCGCGGGCATTTGAATAAAAGGCGCCTGTGGATATTTACCCAGCGTTGCGCCAGGCCGGCCAAGATAACATTAGGGCGGGATCATGGAGGGACCATTGACCAGCGATTTTTCAGCCGCCCGTCTCCATCTCGAACGCGCCTACCACTATCTTCGCGGCAATGACGAGACGAGTCGTTCGACATGCGAGGCCCTCGACCTGTTGATCGAGATGGTGGCGGAAGCACAGCACAGGAAGCCGGAACCCGGGCTGCTGGAATTTCCGCGAGCGGCGGCGCGCCGGCACGGTTGAACAAAACGCGCCGTGTTCAACGGATTCAGGCCGCGCGCATCAAGTCTTCGTCTTCTTCACGCATGTCGCTTTGGAGCGACATGCATTTTGTCTGTCAGGACGCTCTGCGTCTCGATGCGTCGTCGGCCATTGGTGCCGCGCGCGCCACGATCCGCTCCAGCGGTTCGGGCCGGTGCAGCAGGAAGCCCTGGCCGAACTCGACGCCGATGTCGCCCAGCATGGCCACCGTGTCCTGCCGTTCGATCTTCTCGGCCACGACGGCGCAGCCGAGGCTGCGGGCGATGCTGGTGATGGCCAGCACGATCTCGCGGTCGAAGCGGCTTTCCGTGATATGCTCGATGAAGGAGCCGTCGATCTTGATGGCATCGACCGGAAAGCGCCTGAGATATTCAAACGAACTCATGCCGGCGCCGAAATCGTCTAGGCTGACCCTGCAGCGCCGCTCGCGCGCCTTGCGCACGAAGGTTTCGGCGGCATCGAAATTGGTGACGGCGGCGGTTTCGGTGATCTCGAAGCCGATGCCCGAATGCGGCGCCCCGGTTTCTTCGATGGTGCTGTCGACGAAGTCCCACAGCCCAGGATCGCTCAGCGTCTGTGCCGACAGGTTGAAGCCGAGCGTGATCACGCCGGATTTCATCGCCGCGCTGTGCTGCGACAGCGCGGTGCGGATGATCCAGCGGTCGAGCCGGGCGGCAATGCCGAAGCGCTCCGCCGCCGGTATGAACTCGCCAGGCGGGATCAGCCGACCGCCCTTTCCGGCAAGCCGCGCCAGCACCTCGACATGGCGGTTCTCTTCCCAGGGCCTGCCCAGCCGGTGGATCTCCTGGCCGAACAGTTTCAGCCTGCCGTCATCCATGGCGTCCACCGTGTCGGCGGCGAGCCGTGCCGCGTTGAGGCCGCCCGAACCCGAGATGGCATCGGTCGAAAACAGCGCGAAGCGATCGCGCCCGGCGGCCTTGGCCGCGTAGCAGGCATCGTCGGCGCAGGCCAGCGCGTCGGCAACCGTGGTGACACGGTCGCGGACAATGGCGATGCCGATGCTGGCCGCCAGCCGGCGCGATGTCGCGGCAAGGCCGAGATCGGCGTCGCGCACGGCCGCCAGGATGGCGCAGGCCAGCCGCTCGGCTTGCTCGGTGTCGCAACCGGGCACCATCAGCGCGAACTCGTCGCCGCCGAGCCGCGCCGCATGCGCCGACGGCGGCAGGCAACGGCCAATACCCGCCGCGACGCTCTTCAGCGCCAGATCGCCCGCGGCATGGCCGGCGAAATCGTTGAGCGCCTTGAAGTAGTCGAGGTCGATGTAGAACACCGCAAGCGTCACGCCGGTGGCGATGTGGTCGGCGAGCAGCCTGTCGAAGGCGGCGCGGTTCCACAGTCCGGTCAATGCGTCGTGGCGGGCGGCGAAGGCAAGCTCCTGCTCGCGCAGCTTGTCCTCGGTGATGTCGCGCACCGTGCCGAGGACTTGACCGGCGGCACCGGCGGCGGCGATGAAACGCAGCAGCGATTCGACATGGCGGATCTGGCCGTCGCGCTTGATAATGCGGTACTGCGAGACGATGACGCCGTCGGTTTCCAACGGCACCCTGTGGGCGCGTTCGGCGGCGTCCTTGTCGTCGGGATGCAGGTAGCTGTGCCAGAGATCGGCCGTCACCTCGTCGGTCACCGCCACGAGGCCGAATATCTCCCTTGTGCGCGCGTCCCAATAGCTCTTTCTGGTGGCGATGTCGTAGTGCCAGATGCCGCTGCCGCTGGCGGCGAGCGCCAGGCGAAAGCGGATATTGACCTGTTCGAGCGCGGCTTCGGCGGCCTTCTGCTTCGAGATGTCGGTCTGCACGCCCATCAGCCTGAGCGGCTTGCCGTCGGCGTCGCGCTCGACGATGCCGCCGCGGTCGAGCACCCATATCCAATGGCCCTGCTTGTGCTTGAGCCTGAGTTCGGTCTCGATGGCGTCGGTCAGCCCGGCAATGTGGCGGTCGCCGCTGGCCAGCGCCCGTTCCCGGTCGTCGGGATGGGTCAGTTGCAGCCACAGGTCGCTGGCATTGGCAAGTTCGCCCTCCTCGTAACCCAGCATCCGGGCCCAGGTCGCCGAATAGAAGCAGTCGCCGGTGCTGAGATCCCAATCCCAGACGCCAAGATCGGCGCTCTCCAGGGCCTTGGCCCAGAACGCTCCGTTGCGACTTTTCTTGCCCTGATCCGCCATCGTCCGTTTCGCCTGCCCCACCCGTCGGGCAATCTGCGGCAAAACCAGAGAAGAAACAGTTACCGGGGCAGCGAAGGGGCGGAGTGTCTACTCTCCCGGCGGCAATCGTGACTGCAGCCTTTCGATTGGCGGACAAGAACCGGAGTTTTGCGCGCCTCGAACGATCCTAGGAATGCCCGAGGTCACCAGCCAGCCCGGTGATCCCAAGGCAAACGAGAAGAGGACCTCCCCATGACCAAGCAGGAAGACAACAAGGCCGTCGTCGTCAAATGGTTCACCGACTTCTGGGGTGAAACCTGTGACCTCTCCGTCGTCGACGCCGTCGCCGCGCCCGACATGCTGCTGAAATATTCGCTGCACGAGCCGCGCCGCGGCCGCGACGACATCAAGGCCTTCATGACCGATTTCCGTGCTGCCTTCCCGGATCTCAACTTCTGGGCCACCGCCGATCTCATCGCCGAGGGCGACTATGTCGTCGGCCAGTGGGAGGGCGGCGGCACGCATACCGGCCCGGCCTTCGACGACTTCCTCACCGGCTCGCTGCCCGCCGCCACCGGCCGCACCATGCGCTTCACCGGCACCACGGTGCTGAAGGTGATCGACGGCAGGATCGTCGAGGAAATCGGCCTCGACGACGGCGTCGCCGCCCTCACCCAGCTCGGCCTGATCAAGGCCGCCTGAGAAACTTCGCGCAATATCGAGGCTTCGGCCAGGCGGCATTGGTGCCGCCTGGCCGTGCCGGTTACTGGGTTGGCGCCATCGCGTGCTCGCATGACACTTTGGGGTTCATGTCGGCGAACGTGCCGGTCGGGTTGCCTTTCCAGGCCCAGACATGCAGCTCGTAGAATTCACCCAGGCCATAGCGGTTGGGCGCGCTGTTGAAGTTGAACAGCTGCCCTTCGAGGGATGCCGGCCCCTTCGAGGTGATGTATTCGACGGCCACCAGCTTCAGCGTGCCGTCGGCCATCGGCTCGTACATCACAGCTTCGGGACGGGCGATGTCTATCTTGTCGTCCTTCAGATACCCGCCATTGACATAGTGGATGCCCATGGCGCCGCCGGTGATGCCGCTGGCGCAGGGAATGGGCGCATAGCCTTCCGCCGTCGCGGCGTTGACATCGAGAAACCGGCTGTTGGCCGCCCGCACCTTCTCGGCCAGCGGACTGGCATCCGGCGCGCCCGCTGGCGCCTCCTGATGCGCTTGTGCGAAGGTCGTGCAGACGGCCAGCATGGCCCCCGCCATGAGAAGCCCGTTGCGAAAGTTCGATTTCATATCCATTCCATTCCTGTTGAAAAAGCACGGCTGGCCGGCCGCCGATAATACGGCAGCGCGACAGGCAAGCGCCGTGGCTGTTGCTGCTTGGAGATCCCGAAAACGACGCGGCGAATGCCGGTCATCCCTTCGGCAGATACGGGATCGTTCCGGCCAGATCGGTGTCGTCGATCAGCTGGAAACGGCTGTCGCTGCCGCCCTGGCGGGCCGAAACGAAAGGCGCATAGGCCGGATCGTTGGTGAAGGCGCGCGCCGCGGCTTCCGACGGGAAAGCCATCAGGGCGATCAGCGTCGTGTCGAGCGGCTTGCCTTCGAGCGTCTTCACATTGCCGCTGCGCGACAGATATTTGCCGCCATGCTTGTGGACGAGGTCGTGCACCGAGGCGGCATAGGCCGGGACCCATTTCGGGTCCCTCATCTTGATGTCCGCGATAACGTAAGCAGTCATTGTGGTCTCCTGGTTGCGGCGCACGGGGGTATCCCGTACACCGGCCAAAGGGCTCGCATGGCAGGGCCCACGCCAGCCAGTCCGCGATCTGTACTGGGCCGGTACAGTTTCTGTACTCGCCGCCTCAATCACGAAGGGCTAATGTTCTCCCAAGGTTCGAGGGAGAGGGCACAAGTCATGACCCAGCACGGATACAAACAGTTCTGCCCGCTATCGATGGCCGCCGAGGTGCTGTGCACCCGCTGGACGATGGTGCTGATGCGCGAGCTCGTGGCCGGTTCGACCCGCTTCAACGACCTGCGCCGCGGCGTGCCCAAAATGTCGCCGACCCTTCTGTCGCAACGGCTGAAGGAGCTTGAGCTGGCGGGGATCGTCGAGCGCAAGGAGGTCCAGGGAGAAAAAGGGATTTTCGACTACCGGCTGACCGAGGCCGGCCGCGACCTGCGCCCGGTCGTCGAGGCGATGGGGTTCTGGGGCCAGAAATGGGTCGAATCCCGCCTGTCCCTCAAGAACCTCGATCCGTCGCTGCTGATGTGGGACATGCGGCGCAACCTGAACCCCTCGCCGCTGCCCGAGGGACGCACGGTGATACAATTTCTGTATCAGGAACTCCCCGCCTCCAAACGCTCCTGGTGGCTGATCGTCGAAAAGCACGGCGAGGTCGACCTGTGCTGGTACGATCCGGGTTTCGACGTCGACCTCTATGTCTCGACCGACCTGCACACGATGACAGCGATCTGGATGGGAGTGCTCACCGTCGAAAAGGCCGGCGCGAAGGTCGCCCTGACGGGCGACCAGGCCATCGGCAGGAAGATGCAGACCTGGCTCGGGCTCAGCCCGTTCGCTGTGGAACCCAAACGCGCGGCGTAGGAACCGGTGCTCTCGTCAAGCGCGTGGAGAAGCTTAGGCGCGCTTGCCGCCCCTTTCATTTGCGAGGTGATAGGGTTGCACGAGAATTTCGGCAGGAATGTTCCATTCCTTGTTCAGTTTGAAGATCATGTCGAGGGTAAGGGCGCGCTTTCTGTTCAGCACCTCGGTCGCCCGAGGCGACGACCCGATCACCTCGGCCAAAGCCTTTCGCGGCAGGTTGAACAATTGCATGTGCGAATGAATGGCTTCCACGGGATCGGGTGCTTCAATCGGGTAGTGCTTATCCTCGTAAGCCTCGATCAGCGTTGCGAGAACGTCGAAGCGATCGCCGTCGGGAGAGCCGATCTCCGGCTCATTCTCGAAATATTTGGTGATTTCGGCGATCGCCCAATCGTAGTCGGCTTCGGTCTTAATGGGTCGAATGTTCTCCATCACACCTTCTCCGGATCAATCTTGTCATACTCTTTATGTGTCCCGACGAATTTGATCAGGACGCGGTGAAATTTGTAGGCGACGTGGACGATCAAGCGGTACTTGTTGCCGCCAATATCGAAAATGACGCGGTTGTCGCCCACGAAATCGACGGTCGCCCCGAATGCGTCCTTGAGGTCGGCCGGAGTCTTCCAATCGGCCCTGCCGACAGCAACATACCAAGCAGTCAAAGGCGCTTCGGCTTGATGGTGCTTGGCCCAAAAGTCCTTCAGCGCTTTCTTGGCGATGATTTGCATCGCTTTATATAGCGAATTCCCAAATCGGGAACAAGGGAAATTCCCAAATTGGGAAGGACTGCGTTACATGCAACATCTTGACCTCGACCACGCATGCGCCTCCTGACAGTTGTCCGGAAACGGGTGGTGGAGCCGGCTTCCGCCGGCTTCAATGTACTTATGTTCATCACCTTGGCCAAACATCTGCAACCCGCGCCGCTGCCGGTGGCCGACGATCCGCGCTGGGTGCGCATCGTGGCGCGCGACAAGTCGGCCGACGGCGCATTCTGGTATTCGGTGGCGACGACCGGCGTCTATTGCCGGCCGTCCTGTCCGTCGCGGCACGCCAACCCCGCCAATGTCCAGTTGCACGACACTTTACAACAGGCGAAGGCGACAGGCTTTCGCCCATGCCGCCGCTGCAATCCGGACGGCCCTTCGCTCGAGGCCGCCAACGCCGCGATGGTCGCCGATGCCTGCCGCAGGATCGAGCAGAGCGAGGTGGAACCCTCGCTCGCCGAACTGGCTGATGCCGCCGGCCGCAGCCCCGGCTATTTCCATCGCGTTTTCAAGGCGGTCACCGGGCTGACGCCGAAAGATTACGCGGCGGCCCGGCGTGCCGCCCGGGTCCGTCAGGGCCTGGAAGACGGCGTCAGCGTGACATCGGCGATCTACGATGCGGGCTTCAATTCGAGCGGGCGTTTCTACGAAAAATCGACCGGCATGCTCGGCATGACGCCGACGCGCTATCGCGCCGGCGGCGCCAACGAGGAGATCCGTTTCGCCGTCGGCGAAACCTCGCTCGGCACAATCCTGGTCGCCTCGAGCCGCAACGGCGTCGCCTCGATCCTGCTCGGCCAGGATCCCGACACGCTGGTGCGCGACCTGCAGGACCGTTTCCCCAAGGCGCGGCTGGTCGGCGGCGACAGCAACTACGAGGCGCTCGTCGCCCGCGTCGTCGGCTTCGTCGAGGCGCCGGCGCTCGGTCTCGACCTGCCGCTCGACGTGCGCGGCACCGCCTTCCAGCAGCGCGTCTGGCAGGCCTTGCGGGACATCCCGGCCGGCCGCACGGTTTCCTATGCCGAGATCGCGCGGCGTATCGGCGCGCCGAAGGCGACCCGCGCCATCGCCGCCGCCTGCGCGGCCAATCCCCTTGCGGTCGCCATCCCCTGCCATCGCGTGATCAGGAAGGACGGCGCCCTGTCGGGCTATGCCTGGGGCGCGGAGCGCAAACGCGCGCTGCTCGACCGCGAAGCCGGCGGGCCGGTGAAGGCACCCGACAATGCCTGCCGGCCCTCGCGAGCCTGACGAGGATCCGGCAATGCGCGAGATGGCCAGGTCTCCCACCACCGGTGCGAACAGCCAGATCGCCAACGGCGAGGCCGTCAACCGAGAGGACGCGAAGGCACTGGTGATGGCCGCCATGGGAGAGCTGGTCGAGGATGGCCAGGCCGAATGGAGCCGCACCGCGACGGGTGAGATCGAGCTGCGGTTGATGTCGGGTGAAGTGTTCGTGCTGGGGGAGGTGTCCGTCCGGCGTGTTGCGTAAATACACTCAGCACTCTACGGCGCCCCCCTCAGTCCTGCCGGACATCTCCCCCACAAGGGGGGAGATCGGCGGCTTCAGCGCCGGCTCTTTCTTGCAGCATCGGAGATTGGCGAAAGCCATAGTGACGGCCAATCTCCCCACCCGTGGGGGAGATGTCCGGCAGGACAGAGGGGGGCGCCGTAGAGCACTTACCCCGGCTCCCTCCAGGCCCAGCGCCTGAAATTCAATTTAAAAGCAAGCATCGGAGTGAGGAACATCCGGCACATGGCTAGGGTTCAGGCACAACAAGGAGTGAAGGCAATGAACCACATGCAAGCCCATATGCCGGCGACAGCCGCCAGCGCCGGCCTCGACACCATCACCTATGCCGTCGGCCGGTCCGCCCTTGGAGCCATCCTCGTGGCGCGCAGCCCCATCGGCGTCTGCGCCATCCTGATCGGTTCCGACGCCAATGCGCTGGAACAGGACCTCGCCGACCGCTTCCCCGGCAGCGTGCTGCTCGAAGACGAGGCGGGCTTGCACGACGATCTCGCGGCGATAGCGCGCTTCATCGAAACGCCCGGCGCCGGTCTCGACCTGCCGCTCGACATGCGCCACGGCACGCCCTTCCAGCAGCGCGTGTGGGAGGCGCTGCGCACGATCCCGTGCGGCGCCACGGTCACCTACACCGCCCTTGCCCGGCGCTTCGGCATGCCGGACGGCGCCCGCGCCGTGGCGACGGCCTGTGCCGCCAACGCCATCGCGCTCGGCATTCCCTGTCACCGCGTGCTGCGCGCCGACGGCTCGCTGTCCGGGTACCGCTGGGGGATCGAACGCAAGCGCGCCTTGCTGGAAAAGGAGGCCACGATATGAAAGCCGACGCCAGGGTTGCACCATCGCTGGTCGAAGCCGCCGAGACGCGCATCGCCGTCTACGACTGGCCGGCGCTCGCCGCCGAGCTCGACGGCTTCGGCTGCGCGGTGATGGAAAAGCTGCTCTCACCGCAAGAGTGCCGGCAGCTCGCCGGCCTCTATCCGCAGGAGCAGCATTTCCGCAGCCACATCCACATGGCCAGACATGGCTTCGGCAAGGGCGAATACCGTTATTTCCGCTATCCCTTGCCCGACCTCATCGGCGGCCTGCGCGGCGCGCTGTATCCGAGGCTTGCCGAGGTCGCCAACCGGTGGAACGAGCGCATGGGGATCGCCATGCGCTACCCCGGCACGCATGCCGCGTTTCTCGAACAATGCCATGCCGCCGGCCAGGCCAGGCCGACGCCGCTTTTGCTGCAATATGTGCCTGGCGACTTCAATTGCTTGCACCAGGATCTGTATGGCGACCTCGCCTTCCCGTTGCAGGTGGCGATCCTGCTTTCCGAGCCCGGCGAGGATTTCACCGGTGGCGAATTCGCGCTGACCGAACAGCGGCCGCGCATGCAGAGCCGGGTCGAAGTGGTGCCCTTGCGCCAGGGCGATGCGGTGGCTTTCGCCGTCCACAACCGGCCGGTGCAGGGAACCAAAGGCAATTATCGCGTCAATCTGCGTCACGGCGTCAGCCGCCTGCGCTCAGGCATGCGCCATACCGTCGGCATCATCTTTCATGATGCGAAGTGAGGTATTGAGGCGGTCGGGAGCCTGCATCAGTGGACACCATCTCCAGGATCCACGGACAGGCATAATAGTCGGCAATGCTCTTGACGACGCCGCCATCGGCATGGATCCGCACCAGATACGCCGGCCGCCAGACATCGCCATATTGCCTGTCGACGACCAGCACGATCTCCTCTTCGAACACGCCTGGCCGCATGCGCCAGGGCAGCTCGCTGCGCTCATATTCCACGAAGTAGGGCGAGGCCGAGAGCAGGCCGCTGTAGCAGTCCGAAACCTGCAGCCGCGCATCGGCGCTGGTCAGTGCCCGCACCCCGTCCCAGTCCCTGGCGTTGAAGAGCGCGACATAGCGATCCAGCAGCCGCCCCAGTTCAGGATCATGCGGCGGCGCTGCGACCGGTTGCGCTGGCAAGGCGGCGAGCTTGGCGCGGCCGCGATTGAGCGCCGACTTGACGCCGCCTGGGGTCGAGCCGACCAGGTCGGCGATCTCCTCAAGCGAATGGTCGAAGACGTCCTTGAGCAGCACGCAGGCGCGCTCCTTCGGTGGCAGATGCACGACCAGCCGCTCGATGGCGCGGCCGGCGCCCGGACCGGCCGGCTCCACCGGCAGCACGATGTCGTCGCCGGCATAGAAGGCTTCGGCCGCGTGCCGCGTGCGGCGGTTGCGGATGAAGTCGATGCACCTGTTATGCGCGATGCGGAAAAGCCACGGTCGCAGCGCCTGCGCATCGTCGAGCAGCTCGATCTTGCGATAGGCCTCGAACAGCGCCTCCTGCATGATGTCCTCGCCGTCCAGAGCCGAGCCGGTCATGCGCGCGCAATAGCGATGCAGCGTGGCGCGCAGATGCGAAACCGTCTCCAGGAACGCGGCATAGCGCAGGTCGAACATACGGTCGGGCTCAGGCCAGGCCCGCATGCCTTGTGTCGTGTCGGGAGATTTGCGGATCTGCTGGTTCATCGCGGCACATAGGTCAGGGTCACCACGCCATTTGCGAAACGATTGATGTCGACCAGTTCGAGATCGACCGGTCCGACATCGTCGAAGGCGTGCTTGCCGTGCCCGACCCATGTCGGCACGATCGACAGATGATACTCGTCCACCAGCCCTGCGGAAAGCAAGGTGCGGTCGAGCTGCGACACGCCATATTTCAGGATGTCGCCGCCCGGCTGGCGCTTCAGTGCCGCGAGCGCCTCGGCGACGTTGCTCTCTATGAGCGAGGCATTCCACGTCACCGTCTCCAGCGTCGTCGAAGCGACCAGCTTCTTCAGGCCGTTGATGCGGTCCATGTACGGCCCCTTGATCTCGGGCCAGCGCGCGAAGAACATCTCGTAGGTGACGCGGCCAAGCAGGAAGAACTCGACGTTCGAAAGCGCCTGCAAGGCATGGTCCACATTCTCTCCGACGAAGAAAGGCGAGGCCCAGGTCATCGGCTCCTCGACGACGCCATCCAGTGAGACGAAACTCGACACGATCAGCCGCCGCACGCTCACGCCGCCTTTTCGCTGGTCTTTTCACCGGCAGCCGGCAGTCCCATTCTCGGCCGTACCCAGGCGGCGAAGCGGGCAATGGCATCGTCGGCCTCCGGCGCCCGCCCCGCCATCATCTGGAAGGAATGCAGCATGTCGTCAAAGACATCGAGCCGCGTCTCGACGCCCGCCTGCCTCGCCCGCTCGGCGAACATGAGGCTTTCGTCGACCAGCGTCTCATCGGCTCCAGCCTGCAGGAAGACGGGTGGAAAACCGGAGAGATCGGCGTAAAGCGGGCTGACCTCGGGATCGCGCCGATCGGCATTGCCGATGAAATTGGCCGCCAGCCAGTCGACGGCTTCCTTGGCAAAGGCCGGATCCTTTTCACGGTTGGTCTCGTAGCTGGCAGCGGTCATCGCCATGTCGAACCAGCCGGAGATGATCAGCGCGGCGACCGGCAGCGGCCGTCCCTGCGCACGCAGCCGCTGCAGGACGCCATAGGTCAGCACCGCGCCGCAGGAGTCGCCGGCGATCACGACACGTCCGGGGTCGAAGCCCTGGTCGGCGAGCCAGTTCCAGGCCGACATCGCCGCCTTGAGCTGGGCCGGGTGCTTGGCCTGATGCGCCAGCGGATAGTCGTAGAGCAGCGCCCGGCACCCCACGGCCTTGGCGAGATGGCCGACCATCTTGCGGTGGGTGTAGATCGAGCCGCCGATGAAGCCGCCGCCATGCGCATAAAGCAGCACCCGCTGCTCGTCGGCGCCTTTGGGCACGACCCACATCGCCGCCACGCCGCCGGCATCGACCTCGATATAGTCGACGCCGCGCGGCTCGCCGGTCAGCGCCGTCCAGTGGATATCGTTGTGGTCGATGATCGCCTGCGGGCTGGTCAGCTTGCCCGCATTGGCCGCGATCGCGGCGTAATGGTTCCTGTTTGCCTCGCTCTCGATGCTCGCCATGATATTCTCCCGGGGTTGCGGGTCGCGGAAGGCGCGACCTTCGGAAGGCAGAGACGTACGGGCAGGCAAAAAGGATACGTGGCGGTGGGCGCTTTTTTGCGGACGCGCTCAGCCTCCGCCAAATATGGCAGCATGCCGCCGGGCGAATTCGACGAACGGCGTCGGCCGCACGCCGAACATCTCATGCGTCGCCAGATGCACGCGCGATTTCGGCCGCCGCAGCCGCTCGGCCAGTTGCTCGTCCAGCGCATCGGCGAAGGTGAGAGAAATGCCGCTGGCCAGCAGATTGCGCCGGCGCTCCTGCGGACTGATATCGACATAGCGGACCGGCTTGCCGATCGCCTGCGAAATCCGCGCCGCGATGTCGCTCATGGTCAGCGCCTCAGGTCCGGTCATGTCAAGGCTCTCGCCTTCGTGGCCACTGTCGCGCAGCAGACGGACGGCGACCTTGGCGATGTCCTCGACATCGACCGGCGACAGCTCGGTGTCACCAAGCGCCAGATGGAAGGCGCCTTCGGCGGCAATGGTCGGCGCGTCGCGCAAATAGACCTGCATGAACTGGCTGGGGCGAAGGTGGGTCCACGCCATTCCGGCGGCTTCGAGATAGCGTTCGATGTCCTCATGCATGCGCGTGAAGCGGAACTTCGTCGCGTCATAGCCGATGTTGGATTCGGCACCGGAAAACTTCACCACATGCGCGACGCCGGCCTGCCTGCAGGCGTCGATGAAGCGGCACTGCGTCTCGACCATGTCTTCAGCGGCGGTCGAAATCATCAGCACACGATCGATGCCATTAAGTGCCGCGCCAAGCGTCTCCGCCCGGTTCATATCGCCCTCGACCAGTTCGACGCCGGCCACTCCGCCGAGCCCTACCGCCGATGCCCGGTCCAGATCGCGAACCAGCGCCCTCACTTCATGCTTCTGCCGCGCGAACTCGCGCACGATTGCCTTGCCGTTCAGGCCGGTGGCGCCTGTCACCAGGATCATGGTTCTGTCTCTCCCATTCAGCATTGATGCGGCCGCCCTTCCGACAACCGCACCTTGAAGACGAAGAGAGGCGGGCAAAGGATTCCGCCCAATTGTCTTTTTTGTTCGCGCGAGCCCTCGGCGATCAGCCCGCCGGCGCATAGCGGCTGACCACCATGCCGCAGGCATAGGCTTTCGAACCAAGCAGCCGCAGGTTTCGGAACCCGCCTTGGTCGAAGATGCGGCGGCCCGCGCCCAGCACGGCAGGATTGACGAACAGCTGAAACTCGTCGACCAGCCCTGCCACGATCAGCGCCGAGGCGAAGCCGGCGCCGCCGAAGACGGCCATGTCGCCGCCCTCGCCCGCCTTCAGCGCGTTGACCTCGCGCAGCAGGTCTCCGCTTACCACCGTCGTACGCTCCCATCGGGAGGCCTCGAGCCTGTCGCTCGGCACCACTTTGCGCGTCTCGACGACACGCCGGGCGAAGGCATAGAACGGATCGGCCGGATATTTCCTCGCCGCATTGCCCCAATGGGTGAGATAGCCCTCCTCGGCCATCTTGCGGCTGAGCAGGATGGTGTCGATGCCGGCGAACACGGCGTTGAAATCGCGCTTCAGTTCGGCGTCCCAGCCATTGTCGTCGCCCCATTCCCAGAGTTGCCATGGGTGGTCAGCATCGGCGCCGACGAAACCGTCGACCGACATCTGCATCTGCAGGATGAGCTTTTTCATCGGGTTGTCCTCGCCAAGCCTGGTCGCAAATGGTTTACTTTCGGAACCATTTGATCTGCCGGGAAAATGATGTCAATAGTAAAGTGATTTAAAAATAGAACCATAGAGATGTCGACACGTGAAAGATCCGGTTGCCCGATCAACCTGTCGCTGGAACTGCTCGGCGACCGCTGGACGCTGCTCATCATCCGCGACCTGATCTTCGCCGGCAAAAGGCATTTTCGCGAGTTCCTGCAATCCGATGAAGGCATCTCCTCGCGCACATTGGCGGAGCGGCTGCAGACACTGCAGGATGAAGGCATCATCACCCGCAGCGGCGACCCGAGCCACGGGTTGAAGGCAATCTACCGGCTGACCGAGGTCGGCATCGACCTCTTGCCGGTGCTGGCCACGCTCGGCGCCTGGGGCAGCAAGCACCGCAAGGCCGATGACAAGCTGGCCCGCATCGCCGACGAACTGGCGGCCGGCGGTGAGCCGGCGCTGGAGCGAATGAAGGCAACGCTGCGGGCGGAGCATATTGTCTAGGCTCCGCCTCGCCTGTGGGCAAAGGACGAGCCCTCGGCGCTTCGCATTGACAACGATCCGCATTTGTTCTCTATATGTTCTGGTCTATCAGCAATCGCGGATGAGCGGAACAGGATGGAAACGACGGCCACCATCCTGCATGCCGATCTCGACGCCTTCTATGCCTCGGTCGAGCAGTTGCTGGACCCGGCATTGCGCGGCAAGCCGATCGCGGTTGGCGGCGGCGTGGTGCTCGCTGCCTCCTATGAGGCCCGTGCCTTCGGCGTGCGCGGCGGCATGCCGGGGCGCAAGGCGCGCGAGCTTTGCCCGCAATTGACCTTCGTCGGCGGTAATTTCAGCCACTACCAGCGGCTGGGCGATGCGGCGATCAAGGTGCTCGACGATTTCACGCCGGTGGTCGAGCGCATCTCCATCGACGAGGCCTTTGCCGATGTCGCCGGCTGCACTCATCTGTTCGGCTCCCCCCGGGAGATCGCGACGGCGATCCGCCGCCGTGTGCGGGCCGAACTCGGCCTGCCGATCTCGATCGGCGTGGCGCGCACCAAGCATCTGGCCAAGATCGCCTCGCAGGTCGCCAAGCCCGACGGGCTGGTGGTGGTCGACCCCGGTACCGAGCTTGCCTTCCTGCACGACTTGCCGGTCTCGCTGATGTGGGGCGTCGGACCGGCGACCAGGGCGCGGCTGGCCGAGATCGGCGTCGAGACCATCGGCGAACTGGCCCGGACGCACTGCGGCGCGCTGACGCGGCTGCTCGGCCCCGCCGCCGGTGAAAAGCTCGCGGCCCTGTCGTGGAACCGCGATCCGCGCAAGCTGGAGACGAAGCGCCGGGCGCACTCGGCCGGCGCGCAGTCGGCGCTCGGGCAAAAACCGGCCGTTGCGCGGGTGATCGTGCCGACACTGCTGCATCTGGCCGACCGCGTCGCCAGCCGGCTGCGCGCCAGGAACCGCCCCGGCCGCACGGTGACGGTGCGCGTGCGCTTTGCCGATCTCAGCGCCGTTACGCGCTCGATCACGCTGGAGCAGCCGATCTCGGCGACCATCATGCTGGCCGAGATCGCGGGGGATTTGGTGCGCGGCGTGCTCGTCGATCATCCACGGGAGAAGACGATCTCGCTGCTGGCGATCTCGGTCTCGCACCTGGAGGAGAGCGTCGAACTGCAGCTTGACCTGCCGCTCGGCCTTGCCGACGAGAAGCGCCGCCCGGGCAGCCAAAAAGGGCTCGCCCGTTTCGGCGCCGACCGTGCCATCGACAAGATCCGCGAACGCTTCGGCAAACAAGCGGTCGGCTACGGCACGGTGGCGCTGGAGGCGGCGCGCTCGGTGCCCGATGAATTCAGGGAGTTGGCGGAAAAAGAGTTGTGAGCGGAGGAGCCCTCGCCGTCGCTCACGCCTTCCGGATCAACTTCCCGAATCAGGCGGCACGGCGGTCACGGCGGACAGCAGATCGCGCTTCACCATCACCGGCTTTTGGTAGACGCGAAATTGGGTAGCAGGTCAGTTTGCAGATCGCGGACATCGTTGCAATGATCGAAGCTATGCATGTCGCCCGGAAGTGTTTTCGGTTCCGGGACAACGACATGCATAAAATCAGAAGCTTACAGCAGATCGGGCGAATCCTATCCGCCGCGACATGCTGTAAGGAGCGGAGACGCTGATCGTTAGCGGGTCTTATAAGGAGAGTTGCCGCGTGACTGTCCTTGACAAGGCAAAGCAGTGGGCGAGGGCCATCAAGCGCGATGTGGTGGCCTTGTGGCTGGCCGCCCGCGACCCTCGCGTTCCCTGGTACGCCAAAGTTGCCGCCGGGGCAGTCGCCGCCTACGCGCTCAGTCCTATCGATCTGATACCCGATTTCATTCCCGTACTCGGATATTTGGACGATCTGATCGTCGTACCACTCGGCATCCTGCTTGCGGTGAAATTGATCCCCGCCGATCTGATGGCGGAGTTTCGCGCGGAGGCCATTCGCCGATCCAAACCGACCAGCCGCGGCGGTCTCGCATTCATCGTTGGAATCTGGATTCTGGTGGCCGCCGCGCTCATCTGGTTATTCTGGCCAGGGCGCTCGGCCTAGATTTTATCGCTCGACCGCCCGCGGACCACAAACGATGTTGGTGACCTGTCGAAAGACCCACCTCAAAGCCGCGCGGTGCCGAAAACCCGATCCCAGAATATCGACGTCACGCCGAAATTGGCGTTGTCGTCGAGATGGTGGTGCACCGCGTGGCGGCGCTTGAGCGTATAGAGATAGCTCGGATGGGTCGGATGCCAGTGATGGATCATGTGGTGGACGCTGACGTACCAGAGATAGCCCAGCATCAAGCCGCAGCTCACCGCGCTGGCGGTCGCGAAATCCGACACCATCCAGACAGGCAGGAACGCCACCAGCGCATGCACGCCCAGGCTGAGCCAGGTGGGCGTGCCCACCGGACTGCGCTCCTCGACATGGTGACGATCATGCAGGTCCCGGATCCAGGGGACATGGTGCAGCACGAACCGGTGCAGGACGTATTCGATCAGCGTCCACAGGCCAAGGCACATCAGCGCCGTGCCGATCCAGTCCGGCGCGCTTTCCTCTC
Organism: Mesorhizobium sp. B2-1-8; assembly: GCF_006442545.2. Lineage (NCBI taxonomy): Bacteria > Pseudomonadati > Pseudomonadota > Alphaproteobacteria > Hyphomicrobiales > Phyllobacteriaceae > Mesorhizobium > Mesorhizobium sp. B2-1-8. Next base: position 2,880,361 of record NZ_CP083952.1, on the reverse strand, counting down.
CGGCCTCGATCAACCCGGCCACACCCAATATGGCAATCACCAGGGGATAGACCACGAAGTCGCTGTAGTAGCCGATCAGACCCAGCTGCATTCGGACGCCTCACCTGACTTTCGACGCCGCCCCAAAAACGATGCTATCAGATTGCCGGACTCGCGCATGAGGTGCAATGCAGATGCGACTGACATAGCGTCGCAATTTCCCGGTGCAAGGGCGGAAATGATCAACGCGGGATCGGCCGGCTTCGCACCACTGCCGCAAACGGACATGCAAACATGGCAAAACGCAGCGCGGGCCTGCTGATCCATCGCCGTAGCGGGGGTGACATCCAGGTGCTGCTGGTGCATCCCGGCGGCCCGTTCTGGGCGAAGAAGGACGATGGCACCTGGTCGATCCCGAAGGGCCTTGTCGACGAGGGTGAGGACCAACTGGCGGCGGCACGACGCGAGACCGAGGAAGAGCTCGGCGTGAAGGTCGAAGGCCCCTTCTCGCGCCTTGGCGACTACCGGCAACCGGGCGGAAAGACTGTCACCGCCTGGTCCGTCGAGGCCGACATCGATGTGGCCGCCATCAGGAGCAACATTTTCACCATGGAATGGCCGCCGCGATCCGGAAGGATGAAGGAATTCCCGGAGGTCGACAGAGCCGGCTGGTTCACATTGGCTGAAGCCGAGGTGAAGATGCTTGCGGGGCAACGCCCGATGGTGGTGGACTTGGCGGAACGGCTGGGGGCGGCATGATGCGGTCGCGATAAGCTGCCAACCACCCCTACAGCATGTCGCGGCGAATAGGATTCGCCCGACCTGCTGTAAGCTTCTGATTTTATGCATGTCGTTGTCCCGAAACCGAGGACACTTCCGGGCGACATGCATTAGGAGCGGGGAGATTGGCTGTCGTTCCTCAAACTTCGTCGTCGTCCACGCCGCATCCCAGTGCGCCATCGGCATGCGCGATACGTACCGGCGTAAGTGGCGCCGGGCACCGCGTCTGAGATGACCGCGCCAGTTACCCCTGCCAGTTGCGACACATCGCAAGGCGGTAGTGGGTCAGTTTGAAATCTGAAGACGATAGTCGAACTCCCAGCGCCCCAGCCTCGTTAGTTGCGCGCCTATCGCGTCCCATGTATCGCCCTCGGTAGCCGTGCAACGATCTGTGAGAAATTTTTCCAGCTCATCGTAGTCAAATCTGATCATGAAGATTACGCTTTCCCCAGAAAATACGTTGCCGCTTTGTGAGCGAAGAAAACGGTTCGGAGAGCAGACGGTCACCGTAAATGCGTCGGCGCTGGTATCTCCTTCTGGGCCTGCATAGAAATCTATAATAACGGAAAAATCGGTGGGATCGCGCGGCTTCCACGTATCAAGGGCGAATGTGCCAGCCTTGGTCTCTACAACTCGGTGACCCTTATATTGTGCTCTCATGAGGACAATTCTCCACGCTTGGCGAAAGCCCCTATTGTGATCGGGGCGGAATTTCAAACTGACCCACTACCCGCAAGGCCCTGGGATTGACGTGCACGCCCGCTCACTGCAATCTACGTTAACCAGCTGTTTACCATGCCGCGGCTGAGATTGGGGGACAGTTGGAACCGTTCTTGGACACGAACCTCCTGAATTGGGACGATCGGGCCGAACTGCACGCGACCGACAGAACCGGCAGCTATCGTATCGAGAACGTGCTGGCTGGTGGATCCAATCTCTATGAGCTGGAAACGCGCGAGATCGGTGACTTATTCGGCAAGGACATCGTCCATCTGCAGTGCCACATCGGGCTCGACACGATCAGCCTCAGGAATCTCGGCGCCGGCAGTGTGACCGGCCTGGACTTTTCACCAAGGGCGATCACCGCGGCGCGAGTTTTCGCCTCCAAGGCGGGCAGCGACGTTCGCTTCGTCGAAGCGCCGCTGTACGAGGCTGTCGAAGCGCTCGACCGGACCTATGACATCGTCTACGTTACCTGGGGATCGGTGAACTGGCTTGACGATGTCTTCCGTTGGGCCCGGGTGGTTGCCGATCTTCTGCGGCCCGGCGGCCGGCTCTATATGGCCGAGGGCCATCCCTTGATGTTCCAGTGCAATCGCAAGGCTGCTGCGCTCGAATTGAAGGACGATTGGCGAACGCCGGTAGCGCGACCTCTCGTCTGGAACGAAGAGCTGACCTACACCGGCGATGAGCGCACCTTGAAGCATCCTCGCTACTATGAATGGATTCATCCGATCAGCGACGTGGTGAACGCCTTGATCGCTGCGGGCCTGACGCTTGATTTCCTCAATGAGCACGACACCGTTTCCTGGCAGCACTTTTCATTCGCGGTAAGGGCCGGCAAGGATATGTACGGCCTGCCGGAAAACGCCCCCAAGATTCCAATGGCCTATTCAATCGGGGCAACCAAGCGCGGCGTCGGAACGTATCGGATCGCCCAGAAGAAAGTCGATAGCCACTAGTTTCGCCATGTGGCGAAATCTAGTGCGGTCCGCGCGCGGTGTCCGAAGGCGCAAAAATTTTAAGGACTGTGAAGGCTAAAATTAAGTTATAGCGAACTAATATTCCCTTGATGAGGCTTCAAAGAGCCTGACTAACACAGGGAATCTTGTTTTATTGGCTGTTTTCGCCGACATGTCCGGCCGCATGAAGGGGGCCGTCTTTTCCCCGGCGAGGATTCCGGTGGCGATCGCGGTTGTGGTCATTGCCGTTTGCGCGGCGTTCGCTGACCATCAAAACAAAGTCGTTGCGGACCAGGCCGCCCGCGCGGATGTCCTCGCCGAAGTCAATGTCGTTCGCGCCAGGCTCGAAGGGAACATCAACGGCAACCTCCAGCTGGCGCGAGGACTGGTCGCGGCAGTCACAACCGAACCCTACATGGGGCAGCAACGTTTCGCTGAGCTTGCCAGCAGATTGTTCAACGAAGAGTCTCAACTTCGCAATATTGCCGGCGCGCCCGACCTGGTCATTTCCTTGATGTACCCGATGGCCGGCAACGAGAAAGCCATTGGTCTCGATTACCGCAAGAACGACCAGCAGCGTGCGGCTGCCTTGCGTGCGCGTGACGAGCGCAAGCTTGTTCTCGCGGGCCCGGTCGATCTGCAGCAGGGAGGACAGGGCTTCATCGGCCGGTTTCCGGTATTCGTAAAGAGTGCGGGAAATACCGACCGGTTCTGGGGAATCGTTTCCGCGGTCGTCGACGTGCAACGCCTCTACCAGGCGAGCGGACTGCTCGACAAGAATCTCGGGATTGAGGTCGCGCTCATCGGCAATGACGCCCCCGGCGCGAAGGGACTCCGGTTCTTCGGTGACGAACGTGTCGTCAAAGGCGATCCGGTGACGGTCGACATTCTTGTCCCGTCAGGCTCCTGGCGGATCGCGGCGATTCCCAAGGGCGGTTGGCCCGCCACGCCCGCCAACGCCTGGCGGCTCCGGGCGATCATGGCGGCGGCAGCGGCACTGATTTTGTTTCCCTTCCTGGCGGCGGGCCGCCTGATCAATGAAAGGCAGCGAAACTACTGGGAACTAAATCGGCTGTCGCGACGGCTGGAACTTGCCCTGGAGGCCTCGGCCATTGGCGTTTGGGAACACGACCTCGAAACCAACCATCTTGCTTGGGACGACCGCGTCAACGAAATATATGGCAGGGAGGCTGATGGCGGACCACGCGGATATACCGACTGGGCCGGGGCCATTCATCCCGACGATCTGCCTCAGGCGCTTACAGACTTCGACAATGCCGTGACCGGGCGAGGCACATATTCATCGGAATACCGGGTTGTTCGTCCAGACGGCGAAATTCGCCATGTCCGGTCCAGGGCGATCTTTTACGAGACCGCGAACAATTCGCCCCGAATGGTGGGGGCCGAATGGGACGTGACGTCAGATGTAATGCTGAACACCGATCTGGTTCGCGCAAAACAGCTGGCCGAGTCGAAAAATGCGGAACTCGAAGCTGCCAAGGCGCGCACAGAACATGTCGCCATGCACGATTCGCTGACGGATTTGCCCAATCGGCGCTACCTGGACCAGGTGCTGAATGATTACGCGGCAAAGGCCAGGCTGAACGGCGGCCATGCCGCACTGCTTCACGTCGATTTGGACCGCTTCAAGCACATCAACGATACGCTCGGCCACGCGGCGGGCGACGCGATGCTGGTGCATGCCGCATCCGTTCTCAAGTCCAACGTCGGCGATCGAGGTTTCGTCGCTCGGGTTGGAGGAGACGAATTCGTCGTGCTCTGCACGGTAGGCGGTGAAGATGCCCAGGCGGCCGCGCTTGCGGACCGCATTATCGAAGAGATGCGCAGGCCCGTTTATTACCACGGTCACCAGTGCCGTTTTGGCGTCAGCGTCGGAATTGCAATCGACGATGGTACGGGCGCCGAAACCAGACAGTTGCTGGTAAATGCCGATATCGCCCTTTACCGGGCAAAGAGACGTGGCCGCAACCGGTTTGAATTCTTCACTGGCGAGTTGCAAAGCGAAATCGTCAACACGAAGAGAATTGCCGACGAAATTCTCGCCGGCCTCGAACAAAATCAATTCATCGCGTTCTACCAGCCTCAATTTAGCGCCAGGACGCAGGAGATCGTGGGAGTTGAAGCGCTGGCTCGGTGGAACCACCCTGAGAAGGGTATTCTGACACCCGACGTTTTCCTGAAGACCGCCGAAGAACTGAACGTCGTCTCGATAATAGACCAGAAAATCCTCCAGCAATCGCTTTTGGATTTCGAAGCATGGTCCGCGCAGAAGATTGGCGTTCCGCGCGTGTCAGTCAACGTTTCGGCACGGCGCCTTCACGATGAGCAACTCATAGCGAGTTTGCGAGATCTCGACATCAGGAAGGGAACGTTTTCCTTTGAGCTCGTCGAATCCATCTTCCTCGACGACAACGATGACCTGGTCACGTGGAACCTCGAGCAGATCAAGCAACTCGGTATCGACATCGAGATCGACGATTTCGGCACCGGCTACGCCTCAATCGTCAGTCTGCTCAAATTGCAGCCTCGCCGCCTGAAGATAGACCGCCAGTTGGTCGATCCAATCGTGAATTCACCCCAGCAGAGGCAAGTCGTGTCTTCGATCATCGAAATCGGCAAATCCCTCGGCATCGAGATCGTAGCAGAGGGTGTCGAGACGATGGAGCACGCCCGTCTGCTTAAAGCGCTTGGCTGCGACATTCTGCAAGGCTACGCCTTCGCGCAGCCCTTGGATTCCGACGGGCTGAGCAGATTCGTTCGATCTCGTCGGTTGTCCGTCGCCGGCTGATTCCGTTCGAATTCCCAATGCATGTCGCCCGGAAGTGTCCTCGGATCCGGGATAACGACATGCATAAAATCAGAAGCTTACAGCAGGTCGGGCGAATCCTATTCGCCGCGACATGCTGTAGGCTTGGCGTGACCTCACCTGAACAGGGCAGCCGTCCACGCTCCACCCGCCGCGTTCGACTCCACCGCCGCGGCGACGAACTTCACGCCGCGCGCGCCGTCGACCACGTCGGGCACCTGCGCCGCGCGGGCTGGATCGACCGCGCCTCCCGAGCGGTGGGCGCGGATGATGTCGGCGGCGTCGCGATAGAAATTGGCGAAGGCCTCGATATAGCCTTCCGGATGTGCCGCCGGCATGCGCGACACGCGGCGGGCTTCAGCCGTCGAGCCATGGCCGCCGCGCACCAGCGTGCGGGTTTCCTCGCCATGGACGGAAAAGCGCAGTTCCTCCGGCCGCGCGCCCGACCATTCGAGCCCGGCTCTGTCGCCATAGATGCGCACGGAGAGATCGTTGTAGTGGCCGGGCGATGTCTGGCTGGCCAGGATCGTACCGCGCGCGCCATCGGTCCAGCGCACCAGCACATGCGCATTGTCATCGAGCCGGCGTCCGGGCACGGCGGTGAACAGGTCGGCCGAGACAGCCTCGGCCTCGCGGCCGGAAATGAAGCTTGCCAGGTTGAAGGCGTGCACGCCGATGTCGGCCAGCACCGCCGACTGCCCTGCCCTCGCCGGATCGGTGCGCCACTCCGCCTGCTTCTGGCCGTCGGCGTCGATCGGCTTGGTCAGCCAGTCCTGGATGTAGGCCCCATGCACCGACACGATCCGGCCGAGCTCGCCCGTCATCACCATTTCGCGCGCCTGGCGCACCATGGCGTAGCCGGTGTTGTTGAGCGTGACGACGAAGCGGCGCTTTTTCGCCTTCGCGAGCGCCACCAGCGCTTCGGCGTCACCGAGCGTCGTCGACAGCGGCTTGTCGCAGATCACGTCGATGCCGGCTTCAAGGAAGGCGGTGGCGATCGGCGCGTGCAGATGGTTGGGCGTGACGATGACGACCGCCTCGATGCCATCCGGCCGCGCGGCTTCGCCCTTTGCCATGGCGCTAGTCGGCATAGCTGCCGCCGTCATCGGCGGCACCTCCATCTTCGGCGGCCGCGGCGGCTACACCGGCACCATCATCGGCGCCCTGATCCTCACCGTGCTGACGACGCTCTTGACCATCCTGCAGATGCCTGAGGGCGCGAGAAGGATCTTGTTCGGGCTGATCGTGCTGTTCGTGACGGCGGCGTATTTGCGGATCGTCGAGGAGCGGTAGAAGCATCTCGAAGTCCAGTGGTTACGACGAAGGATTTTGGGTTAAGCTGGCGCATTCCTGCCCTGCTAGAGAGGCACCCTTATGGTCGCACGTCCGCGTGGAGGATAAAGCAACGGATCTGTCGCAGGCGGTCTTGAGGACGACGATCTCGTCTTGCGTTTATTTATCAGGAGGCGGTGAGAGGTCTCACGCATCAGAAGACCGTTGTCGAGAACATGAACACCCGCGCCGGGAGTCTTATCTTTGCCACCGCATTCGCAAACTCGTTGCTGGGCGGCGCGGCCCTTTCCAACGAACTTGGAGTTTGGGACTGGACCGCGGTGACCCTGCTGTTCAGCATCGGCGGCCTGATCGTCTTCATGCTTTGGCCCTACCATCAGTACACATTCCGCTTCGATCCAGAAGAGCTGCTCCATCAGTATGTCGATGGCAACAAGCCGACGACAATGTCGGCCATGCACCGCGCGCTGGCCCTCCGCATCAAGGCGGACATGGCCAGCAACTGGCGGATTATCCAGCGGCTCCGGGTGGCGTTGCAGTTTGCGCTGGTCTTTCTGTTGCTCGATATCCTGGCTTGGCTTCTGGCGATCGCGGGCGTTTGAGAACGTTCCACCGACGTGATGACTATTGCGTCGATCTGCTTGGGCGCTCGTGCCGAGGCAGGGCTTGCGTCAATGAGCTTTGCTCTCCTGGGCTTCGGCGAACTCAGTCTTTCTTCCACGCCGCCAGCAGCGGGCCTTTGCTTCCATAGACGGGGTCCTTGCCCGGACGACCTACCCTGGGGATCGTCACCACCGCCTTGGCGTGATCGGCGGCGGTCGTGCATTCGTCATAGGTGCCGGACGGCGGATAGGCGCCAACCACGAGAAAGTCGTCGGAGGCGAAGATGCGCTGGTGCCCGGTTCCGGCCGGAAGAACCGCGACATCGCCGGCCTTCAGCGCCAGCGTTCGTCCCTTCTTGCCGCCGAACCGGACTTTCGCGATACCGCGCGCCACGCCCAGCACCTCGTGGATGCGCGAATGGTAGTGGAGATAGTCGTAGATGCCGTTGCGCCAGCTGTCCCCCCATCCGTTAGCCGAGAAAAGCTCCTCCATGACGGCGGCGGGATCGAACTCCTCCGGCAGCGTGACGGCACCGCGATAAACCATCAGCGGCCAGGACGGATGGTTGGGCACCAGCCCATCGTCCCCAAACCTGAACTCGTTCGATTTTCGTGGCCTGACAAGATCGGCCGCCTGTTGCCTGTCCGGTCTTGCGGCACCGGTCACCTGTTCGGCAGCGTTCTTGATGCTTTGCAGGATGCTCATGACGTCGCCTCGTCTCGGGGAACCCAATGCTGACTTAACCTGCGTGGCCGTCGCTTGGTTCCCCGCAGGCTCAGCGCCCGCGAAGCCGGGAACCGATCGCCGCACATCAGACGGATCGGCTCATCATCCCATCGGAATGGCGGGCGGTCGACGGTGTCATCCAGTAAGGGTGGCGTTCTCGCACGGCTGGCCTTCACCGAAATCCGATAAGCGACCGCACCCGGCCGGTCTTGCAGGGTGCCCGCCTGATCAGCCCGAGGTTGAACGTTTCATGGCGCCCTCACAACGCCAGGCTTCCCTGCTCCGCTCCTTCGGCGTTGGGATCGCCGGGCGCGGTGGCCCAGGCGAGTTCGACCAGCGTCACGGTGCGCCGGCCGGCGCCGTCGAGCTGGCAGACGATGAGACCCTGCTCCTCGATATAGGTCAGCAGACGCCGGGCGCGGCGCATGGAGTGCGAGCCATAGGCGCGGGCGATCGCGGCGTCGCTCGGGCACGGCCAGCCCTCCTTAGCCGCGCGCGCGATCATCATGAACACGCCCTGCATGTCCTCCGGCAGCAGCGAGGCGCGCACCGAAACATCCCGCCACGCATCATCCTCGGCCATCTCGGACCCCACCCCGGCACGGGCGCGTGTCAGCATGCGCCGGAATTCCTGGAGATCTGGCACCACCGAAGCCAACCCCTCGATGCGGCAGCGCACGACGAACTCCTGGTAGAGGACCCCGATGACGCGAAATCCCGCATCGGGCTCGGCCAGGATGGCGCGCAGGATGCGGTCCATCCGCTCGCGCCGTTCGGCCAGATCCTCGGCGCTGATCGGCGGCTCGACCGGTTCGGGGCGGATGTCGCGCGGCGCCGATTTCGCCGCCATCAGTTGCTCCAGCAGGTCCGGCGACGCCACCCGGCGCGGCGCGCGCATCGTCTCCGGCGGCGGGGCGGCCAGGATGATGGCGCGGGCATCCTCGAGCGCCGCCTCCGGCAGCGGCATCAGCCTGGGCGTGCCGTTGCGCGGGCTGGTGTCGGTCGGGCCAATGCGCAGGCCGAGAGGGCGGCGCGACAGCGCCGGCCCCAGCGCCATGAACTGCCCGCGCTCCAGATCGCGAAAGGCTTCCGCCTGCCGTCGTTCCATGCCCAGGAGATCGGCGGCGCGCGCCATGTCGATATCGAGGAAGGTGCGGCCCATGAGGAAGTTGGAGGCTTCCGCCGCCACGTTCTTGGCGAGCTTGGCCAGCCGCTGCGTGGCGATGATGCCGGCCAGCCCCCGCTTGCGGCCGCGGCACATCAGATTGGTCATGGCGCCGAGCGAGAGCTTGCGCGCCTCGTCCGGCACCTCGCCGGCCACCGCCGGCGCGAACAGCTGCGCCTCGTCGACCACCACCAGCATCGGGTACCAGTGGTCGCGCGCCACCTCGAACAGTCCGCCGAGGAAGGCGGCGGCGCGCCGCATCTGGTTCTCGGCATCGAGCCCTTCGAGGTTGAGCACCGTCGAGACACGGTGGATGCGCGCCCGCTCGCCGGCCGCCTGCAGGCCGCGCTCGGTATGCTCCTCGGCATCGATCACCAGATGGCCGTAGCGTTCGCCCAGCGAAACGAAGTCGCCTTCCGGGTCGATGATGGTCTGCTGCACCCAGGGCGCGCTCTGTTCGAGCAGCCGTCGCAAGAGATGTGACTTGCCGGAGCCCGAATTGCCCTGCACCAGAAGGCGGGTCGCCAGCAACTCCTCGAGATCGAGGTTCGCCGGGGTGCCCGCCGTCGTGTTTCCCATCTCGATCGCAACGGTCATGCCAGACTCATCAACTCCTTCGCAGACGGGCTTACCAACCCGATCGCGGCCCGTCGAGCGGCGCGGAGCCTGCGATTCGCGTTGCGCACAGCCGATAGAACGATGACGTGGCCACGATGGACGACCGGAAACCGGCGGGCCGCCTGCCGTTTACAGCCGCGGCCCTGTGGATAGTAACCACCTGTTCACCATGGGCCGGTGTTCCAATTGCGGACACCAGGCATCCGCCTAACCTGACCCTGCATCGCGCCCCAATGTGATGCACCCAACGCCCCCAAATGGCGACCGGCGTCTTCAAGTTCTTCTGTGTATGCGCCGGTCGTCAGCACGTCACGTCATCGCATCCTGCCGTGATACCGGCGGCAACTGCGGTGCGGCTGGTGCAATCCGACAATCATACATGCCCCGCGGACCGGGCGGAACGAGCAGCCCCATCGAAACAGGATGGGCGTGCAAAGTTTGGGTTGACCGCCTCCGATGGCGAGGCGACACTTCATCCCACAGCAAGGCAGGAGGTAAAACGATGGATGAGCCCGACCGCTGGCGCCACATGTCCAGCGCGCCGAAAGACGGCAGCCGGATACTCGTTACGGTCCGCCCGTCCGAACAGGGGCCAGCCGAAGTCGACCTCGCCTACTGGTCACGCGCCGATCAGTTCGGTGACGAAGGCTGGCGTGCCTCCGATTCCTCGCCCGGCCGCGTCGTCGAATATGTCGAGCCGGAACTGAAATGCTGGATGCCGATGCCCTCGGCCAATCTCAGCCGGGGCGCCTCGATGCCGGCGCCATGGGAAGGCGACGACGCGCAACAGCTGGACGGGTCGGGGATTTAACGCGCCTTCGTCCTCTCAGAACAAAAATGCTGCCGTCGCCGGGTTCGGCCCGTTACGGCCGTCGGCCGAATCCATGCCGCTGATCGTCTCCAGGTCCTGCGCGTCCAGCTCGAAATCGAAGACGTCGAAATTGGCTGCGATACGGTCCTGGCGCACCGACTTCGGGATGACGATCAGCCCTTGCTGGAGATGCCAGCGGATCATCGTCTGCGCGGCGGACTTGCCGTGTTTGCGGGCAATGCCTGATATGGTCGGGTCGCTCAGCAAGCGGCCGCTGCCCAGCGGACTCCAGCTTTCCGTATGGATGTCGTGCCGGGCGTGAAACTCCCTGAGCGCGCGCTGCTGGAAGCGCGGATGTAGCTCGATCTGGTTGACGACGGGTGTCACGCCCGTCTCGCCGATGATGCGTTCCAGATCATCAGGATTGAAATTCGAGACGCCGATCGACTTGATGCGGCCGGCCTGCTTCAGCTCGACGAGCGTCTTCCACGCCTCGACATATTTGTCCTGGCTGGGCACCGGCCAGTGGATCAGGAACAGGTCGAGCTGCTCGACGCCGAGCTTCTGCATCGTGTCGTCGCAGGCACGAAGCGCCGCATCGCGCTGGTGGGCGCCGTTGCGCAGCTTCGAGGTGATGAACAGCTCGCTTCGCGGCACGCCGGCGGCACGGATCGCCTCGCCGACCCCTTCCTCGTTCTGATAACCCTCGGCGGTGTCGATCAGTCGGTAACCGGCCTGGATCGCCCAGCCCACCACTTGCGCGGTGATGTCGTGATCGACCTGCCACACGCCAAGGCCAAGCTGGGGAATGGCGGCGCCGTCGTTCAACGTGATCTGTTCGGGCATGGTCTGGTCCTTTTGCGGGGGATGGTCCAGCCTATCTAGGCCCGACATCGCGCAGCGGCCAGTCGGTGGGGGAAAATTCGTGTCCCTCACTTCGGTCGGCGCACCGCCCGCACCACGCCGGCGTTTCCGCTGCCGCAGAAGAGGCGGTCGCGGCCGTCGGATTCCAGCCCCGAGACACCCATGCCGGCAGGCATGTCGAGCTTCTCCAGAACCTTGCCTGTCCGTGGGTCTATGCGGCGCAGATCGCTTTCGTCGCCCTCCCAGGTGGCGTGCCACAATTCGCCGTCGACCCAGGTCACCCCGGTGACGAAACGGTTGGATTCGATGGTGCGCAGGATCGCCCCGGTCTCGGGATCGATCTGGTGGATCTTGCGTTCCCGGTGCTGTCCGACCCAGAGCGCGCCCTCTGCCCAGGTGAGCCCGGAATCGCCGCCATTGCCGGGTGCCGGAATGGTGGAAAGCACCTCGCCCGTGTCGGGATCGATCTTCTGGATGCGGTCCTTGGCGAGCTGGAAGAAATGCCGGCCGTCATAGGCGGTGCCGGCATGTGCCGCGACATCGATCGAGCGCAACGCCTGACCGCTCTCCGGATCGAAGGCGTTCAGCCTGTCGCCCGAGGCAAACCAGACGTTCTTGCCGTCAAAGCTCACCCCGGCCACCGTATTGGCATCGGGAAAGGGTCCGTATTCCCTCAAAATTTCGGCCGCTGAATGTTTCATGTCTTGATCCTCGATGGTGGTCCTCATCGCTTCCTAGCCGTTCGGCAGCGGCGCCGGGAGTAACAAGGTGGTCGTGAAACCCACCACCGGCGGCGTCATCCAGCGGCGCGCCCGGCCATGGCCGAAGGACTGCACCTTGCCGGCCTCGGCAAGCGGCTCGAGCGCCCGCTGGACGCTGCGCTGGCCGGTTCCAAGCGCCATCGCCAAGGCCGAGCTCGACCAGGCCTCGCCGTCGGCCAGCAAGGCCAGCACGGCCGCGTGCCGCTCCTCGATCGGCCGCGCCAGCACCATCACCGCGCGCACATGGCGCGGCCCCAGCGTGAAGCCATGCTTGGTGGCGCTGATGCCGGCCAGTGCGCGAAGCTCGGCGCGCAGCCGCCCGATCTCGACGCGCAGGCGCGCGCGGTGCGATTCATCGGCATGCCTGCCGCCGAAGGCCCGCGCCACGAGTTCCCCCCGCGACACGTCCCCGGGCCAGGCTTCGGCGAGCGACCGTGCCAGCGAAAACAGCACCGGCCGGCTCGCCAGCGAGATCGTGACCCCGCTGCTGCGCACGGCGTAGCGGAAAGCATCGACGACCAGCGCCGGCGATCCCTGCAATGCCTCGACCTCTTCGAGCAGCAGCGGCTGCTCCCTGCCCTGCACGATCAGCCGCGCAGCGGGTGTCTCCAGCGCCAGCCATGCGCTGTCGACCTCCGCGATGAGGCCGGGAATGCCGGCCTTGCGGGCGGCATGGCGTGCCCACTCCAGCGCCGCGCGCGCCGGCCTGGTCCGCAGGCGCCGCATGGCGATGCCGGCGACGGCGAGCTCGT